>CAIKMY010000237.1 GCA_903828635.1 uncultured Acidobacteriota bacterium | reverse complement strand
CGATCTCCGGATCGGAGATACCGGGTGGAGATGGGATTGCGCTCACCGCGTCACGGTTACATTCGTTTGCTCAGTTCACAATCGGTAACGACGCCGCGGGGTGGGCCATCGGATCGGACGGCGCCGGAGCCGGAGTACACGATCACGGCGGACGACTACCTGCCGGTGCTGCGCGAGAGCCACCTGATTCCGGAGAGGGCCTACGAGCCGGACGGGCTGCTGCGGTCGGCCGGGGTCGGAACCACCGTTGAGGAGAGCCGCCTCTGGGAATCGCTGCCGGCATCATTCCGACGACTGATGGTCGCGATTGGTGACATCCAGGCCGGACGCGACTACGATCGCTGGTGGGAGCGGCTTGATCAGGAGGAACTGACCGATCTGGTGCGCGAGTTTCTGGCAATCATCCGCGAGATGGGTGACGGCGAGACGGGATATATGCTGCTGATGCGTTACCTGCCGGAATTGCTGCGTCGGGCAATTCGTGCTGAGGGCGGTGAGGAGTTGCGGGTTGACAAGCCGATCGCGCTCTTCCTCGCCGAGCGGCTCGGGCAGACGGCATCAGAGCAGGGCCCGCTCTCGGCAGGCGAGGCCGGGAAAGCAGACACCGGCCGGGTGCTCGGCGGGCCGGGGGCAATCTCGATGGGAGGCGCCGGCATCCCTTCAGGAATCTGACCTGACAAGGGTCGTAAACTGATTGATTTTGTGAGTTGACAGTGTTTGTGAATTGATGAGGTCGGTGAGCTGATATGGCAGTCGGGTATCTCAGTCTGGTTCTTCACGCGCATCTGCCCTTTGTGCGCCATCCGGAATATCCCGACTTTCTCGAAGAGGACTGGCTCTACGAGGCGATCAGTGAGACCTACATCCCGCTTTTGCTGGCATTCGAGAGTCTGCGTGACGAGGGAGTGCGCTTTCGTCTGACGATGTCGATGACGCCACCTCTCTGCGAAATGCTGGTCGATCCGTTATTGCAGTCGCGTTATGTGCGCCATCTGGAGAAGCTCTGCGAATTGTCGGAGAAAGAGGTTGAGCGGACGCAGAGAGAGGCCCCGGAGTTTCACGCGGCGGCCCGGCTTTATGCCAGCCATTTCCGTGAATGTCTCGATGTCTTCGAGCGGCGATACGAGCGCAATCTGATCAGGGGATTCCGTCGACTGCAGGATGAGGGCTATCTGGAGATCATCACCTGCTGCGCAACTCATGGCTATCTGCCGCTGATGTCGAACGAGGCGGCGAAGAAGCGCCAGATCGAGGTCGCGCGCAACAATTACATCAAGCATTTCGGGCGGGCACCACGAGGGATCTGGCTGGCGGAGTGTGCCTTCAATCCTGGAGATGACCGCTACCTGAAAGAAGCAGGCATCGAGTTCTTCATTGGTGACGCGCATGCCATTCTTTATGGAGATCCGCGGCCGCGGCGGGGAATCTACGCCCCGGTGATCACCGAGCACGGTGTCGCCGTCTTTGCACGCGACACCGAGACGAGCGAGCAGGTCTGGAGTTCGGAGATCGGCTACCCTGGCGACCCCGATTACCGTGAATTTTACCGCGACCTCGGGTATGATGCGGCCGATTACGACTATATCAAACCCTACCTGCACGACGACGGCATCAGGCGCAACATCGGGATCAAGTATCACCGGATCACGGGCAAGGTGCCACTGCACGAGAAATCGCCATACGTGCCGCAGTGGGCGGATGGCAAGGCGGGGATGCACGCCGGGGATTTCATGCAGAACCGGATCGCGCAGGCGCGCCATCTTGGCGGACACCTCGGGCGGACACCAATCATCGTTGCGCCATACGATGCCGAGCTCTTTGGTCACTGGTGGTTCGAGGGGCCGCGATTCCTTTACTATCTTTTCAGGAAACTTCATTACGACCAGTCAGAGATCGAACCAATCTCACCAATCGATTACCTGCGAATCTTCCCGGAGAATCAGCACCAGACACCGTCCTCATCTTCCTGGGGAGCCGAGGGTTACAACCGGGTCTGGATCAACAACCGCACCGAGTGGATCTACATGCATCAGCATGCGGCAGAGCGGCGGATGGTTGAACTCGACATGCTCTACCCGCAGTCAGACGACTCGCCGGCGAACCAGTTATTACGGCGGGCGCTCAACCAGGCGACGCGGGAGCTGCTGCTGGCGCAATCCTCTGACTGGGCCTTCATTATTACTACCGGAACGATGGTGCAGTACGCCATCAAGCGGTTCCGGGATCACATTCACCGCTTCACGCGCCTTTACGAAATGATCATCGAGGGAGCAATCGACGAGGAGTGGCTGAGTGAGGTCGAGAGCCGCGACTCGATATTTCAGGAGCTTCAGGGGTGGGAATCCTGGCGGTTGCGGAATGTCCCCCACTGAATCCTTGATAGCCCATTATCGGGTTGCTATACTCTCGCTGTTCTAATTCCAATCGGCTGGCCATTTCGGTAAGCCTTTTCGGCAGGATCTGCAGATCTTCGACGAGATCTGAAATATCAAGATCTGAAATAGCAAGATCTGAAATAGCAAGATCTGAAATAGTTTGAAGAAAACACGGAGGCATGCGCATGAGCAGTTCTGATGAACGGCATGACGGCGAGGAGATGGGCTCGCAGGCGAGCGTATCGCGGCGCAGTTTTCTCAAGGGGACGGGGGTGGCGGGGGTCGCCCTGACGGTACCATTGACGGGTGAGGCAAAACCGGGAACGGGCAGTCCGGGTGTGGCGATTGCCGGCCCGCAGAAGGGCAAAGTGACGCTGACGGTCAACGGCGCAGCACGGACGATCGAGGTCGAGCCGCGGATAACGCTGCTTGATGCGCTGCGAAACGACCTCGACACAACGGGGGCAAAGCGGGTCTGCGACCGGGCAACCTGTGGGGCCTGCTCGATGATCTTGGACGGGAAGCTGGTTTACGGCTGCTCGGTACTGGCGATCGACGCGCAGGGACACAGGATTGAGACGGTTGAAAGCCTGGCGACCGGGACTGAGCTCCACCCGGTGCAGAAGGCATTTGTCGATAACGATGCCCAGCAGTGTGGATTCTGCACTCCAGGTTTCGTCATGGCCTGCAAATCGCTGCTCGATCATCATCCCGATCCGACGCCGGAAGATATCAAAATGGGGCTGGGTGGCAATCTCTGCCGCTGCGGAACCTATGTTGGGATCAAGGCGGCAGTGGCTCAGGCAGCGGCCGAAATGAAAAAGGTGAAGGGAGGACGGCGCAATGGCTGATTACAAATGGCCCGAAGAGAGCAAACGCAAGTATATCGGCAAGCGGATTTCGCGCATCGACGGCCCTGACAAGGTGAGCGGGCGCGCGAAGTACACCTATGACATCAACCGTCCGGGGATGCTTTTCGGCAAGGTGCTGCGGTCACCCCATGCACACGCGAAGATCGTCAGCATTGACACGAGCGCGGCGGAGAAGATGCCGGGCGTCAAGGGAGTGAAGATCATCCAGGGGCCGGGCACGGAGATTCAGTGGGCCTGGGACGAGATCGCGCTGGTGGCGGCGATCGACGAAGCAACGGCGGAAGACGGAGCGCGAGCGATCAAGGTCGTTTATGAGGTACTGCCGCACGTCGTCAATGAGAGGGCTCTGGAATCAGTCCCGGCGGCCAACCGGCGACCGGCGACAGAGCAGACGAAGGGCGATCCGGATGCCGCCTTCAGGGGTGCTGAGGTGATCATCGAGGATGTTTACGGTAACGACGTGATCACCCACTGCTGTCTTGAGACGCACGGTTTAGTCACCGAGTGGGAGGGCGAGAAGAACGTCCTGCTTCATCAATCGACGCAGTCGATTTCGAGCAACGGCGCAGAGATGGCGCGTGCGCTGCAACTGCCGGCGGGCAATGTCCGGGTAAAGATGGATCACATTGGCGGCGGTTTTGGCAGCAAGTTTCCGGTCGACCGCTGGGGTATTGAGGCAACCAAACTCTCGAAGACGCTGGGTGGAGTACCAATCAAGCTGATGCTTGAGCGTGATGCCGAACTGACGGTCGCGGGAACGAGACCCTCCGCCTATGCCCGTGTCAAACTTGGCGCAAAGAGCGACGGAACGCTGATCGCCTGGGAATCAGAGTCGTGGGGAAGCGGCGGGGTTGCCGGTACAGGAATGCCCCCTTATCCCTATGTCTGGCAGTTTGCCAACCAGCGGACGCGCCATCACAGCATCTCGACGCATGTCGGGCCGCAGCGTGCCTGGCGAGCTCCGAATCACCCCCAGGCCTGTGTGGTGACAATGGGTGCCCTTGAGGACATGGCGGCGAAGCTGAAGATGGATCCGCTCGATTTCGTTCTCAAAAACATCGAGATGACCGGAGTGCGAGCCAACGTCTACCGCGACGAGCTGCTCAAAGCGGCAGAGATGATCGAGTGGAAGAAGCTCTGGCGTCCGCGCGGTGAGGGAGCGGTCGGGAGCACTTCAACAATGAAGCGCGGCCTTGGTCTCTCGATCCACACCTGGGGCGGTGGCGGACACGCCAGCGATTGCGATCTGACCGTCTTCCCTGATGGCTCGGTCGAGATCAAAATGGGATCACAGGACCTCGGAACCGGCACGCGCACGGTGATCCAGATCGTCGTTGCCGAATCGCTCGGGCTGCCGCGCAATCAGGTCAAGGTGCTGATCGGTGACAACAAATATCCACCATCGGGATCTTCGGGTGGATCGACGACCGTCGGCGGTATCAGCGCCTCCTCGCGTCGCGCCTCGATCGACGCCCTCAACCTGCTCTTCGAGAAGGTCGCACCGGGACTGGGCACGACTCCCGACAAGCTGGAAGCAGTCGACGGCAGGATCCAGGTAATCGGAGAGCCGACGAAGAATGTTACCTGGAAACAGGCCTGCGCACGCCTCGGCACACAGCCGCTGACGACGCGCGGCAAACATCCCGGCAAGGACAATCTGACCTCGGCCGGTGTCGGCGGCGCAATGATGGCCGATGTTTCGGTCGATATCGAGACTGGTATCGTCAGGATGAACAACTTCGTCGCCGTTCAGGATTGTGGCCTGGTCATCGACATGAAGACGGCGGAAAGCCAGGTCTTCGGCGCGATGATCATGGGCGTCTGCTACTCGCTTTACGAGGAGAAGATCATGGACGACCAGACCGGTCGCATGCTCAATCCGAACATGGAGTTTTACAAGCTGGCCGGGCTGGCCGACATCGGACAGTTCAAGGTTCATATGATGACGGGCAAGGGTTATGACGAGCGCGGGCCGATCGGACTTGGCGAACCACCGACGGTATCACCCGGCGCGGCAATCGCCAACGCCGTGGCCAATGCCATCGGCGTTCGCGTCGGAACCATCCCGTTAACCCCGGATCGTGTGCTGGCTGCGCTGGCCAGGAAGGGAGGCCGGAACTCATGAATCAGTTCGAATATGCCAGTCCAACAACGAAAGAGCAGGCGGTAGCGCTGCTCGGTAAGGAATGGGGTGAGGTTGAAGTTCTTGCCGGTGGCACCGACCTGCTCAGCCTGATGAAGGATTACATTGTCACGCCAAAGCGTGTCATCAATCTCAAGGGGATTGCCGAACTCGGGACGATGCGGCTCGCTCGCGACGGTTCCGGTAAGATCGGAGCACTCGTCACCCTCGATCAGCTGATCAAGGCAACGGCGAAGAGCCATCCGGCCATTGCCGAGGCGGCCTCCGGAGTCTCCAGTCCTCAGATCCGCAACATGGGCACCGTCGGCGGTGATCTTTGCCAGCGCCCTCGCTGCTGGTACTACCGTTCCGGCTTCGGCCTGCTCGCTCGCAGTGAGGCGGGACAGCCACTGGTACCGAATGGTGACAACCGTTACCACGCAATTCTCGGCAATGACGGGCCGGCGCTCTTCGTCAACCCGTCATCGCTCGCCCCGGCGCTGATCGCGCT
>CAIKMY010000236.1 GCA_903828635.1 uncultured Acidobacteriota bacterium | reverse complement strand
CTGATCGGCGACAGGCGCATTGTCGAGCGAGCTCTGAGGCGATTCGGCGGTGGCGGTTTCAGCAACCGGCTGATTGTGTAGCTGATCGAGTGGCTGATCGAGAGTCTCGACCTCGGTCGCATCGGCGACCGGCTGGTTATTGGTGTTGGTTGACATGAAAAATGGACTTCCTCCTGGGAAAACTACCCGCGACGCACTTGCGCCGGGGACGGCAACGAGAGCCTTTGAGTTGTCTTGACTGACTACTGGTACGGACTCCTGAGCCTGGTGATTAGAAACTGCATCATACCGCTACTCAACCGATTTGCCAACATCAGACGGGAAAGATTGCTGACAGGCGGGAATAAATCGGCTGCCGGCCGCTACAGTCCGAACTTCGAGAACTTCAGGCTCCGTCAAACATTGATTCACCAGCCAAAGCCCCGGAGGGTGTTGGCCTTCAGGGCCGGGCAGCCAGCGATCTGAGTCGCTCGACCACCTGCTGAATCATCCAGTCCGGGGTTGAGGCACCGGCACTGACGCCAACGCGCGCGACGTCATCAAGTTGGGCCGGATCGATCTCGGAGGCCGTCTCGATCAGAATGGCACGAGGACATTTCTCACGTGCCGCCTCAACCAGCTTGTTGCTGTTGGCGCTGTGGCGACCGCCGATGACATAGAGCATATCCACCTCGGCGGAGAGCTGGCGAACCGCCTTCTGGTTCTCCTCGGTAGCGTCACAGATCGTGTCACAAACCCTGACTTCATCGGCCCGTTCGTGGAGCGCGGCGATGATTGATCGATATTTGGCGGGACTGATGGTCGTCTGCGCGATGACACCAATCCTGTTGAGGTGAGGCAGATTCTGCGACTCCTCGACCGATTTGACGACATGGCCTTCGTTGTTGATGCAGCCGAGGATGGCGCGAATCTCGGGATGATCCTTGTCACCGACAATGACGACGGCAAAGCCCTGCTTGCGTAATTCGACGGCCTTGCGCTGCGAATAGTGAACGTAGGGGCAGGTACCGTCCATGATCCTCAGGCCGCGCGATTTGAGATCTTCGTAGGCCTCGGGAGCGACGCCGTGAGCACGAACAATCACCGTGCCTGCGGACGGCAGGTTCTCAAAATCTGAGACTTCGATGCCATCAGCGCGGAGGCGTCCGATCTCCTGGGCATTGTGAATGAGCGGACCAAGGGTGACCACGGGAAGGTTACCGTAGTCTTCGCGAGCACGGTAAGCCATATCCACGGCGCGCTTGACGCCCATACAGAATCCGAGACTGTCGGCCAGCAATATTTCCATACATCAACCGGAAACCAACCGGAAATCAACCGGAAATCAACTGCGAACAAAAAGTCCGCCGATCGGGCAGTGTAATAGCAACCTATCTGCACCGGAGGAGAAAATTTAACGGCACGAGAAGCGGGTTGTCAAGCTGGGGTTGGAGCGACCAGCTGCGGGAAGCTTCATCCCGACAATTTCATGAAACGTTTAACCTCGGACTCGCTGAGATGGCGGTACTGGCCGGGCTTGAGAGTTTCGTGGCGAAGGAAGCCGATGGCGACACGTCGCAGCTTGATGACAGAGTGGCCGATGGAATCAAACATCTTGCGAATCTGCTGATTACGTCCTTCGTGAAGAGTGACGCGATACCACGCATTGGCATCACTCTCCTCGATGATTTCAATGCGGGCAGGAGCGGTTCTGACGCCATCGATGGTCACGCCGGCGGCAATCTGGCGGATCTGTTGTGGACCAGGTTTGCCCTTGACCTTGGCCTCATAGACTTTAGCCACCTGTTTTGAGGCGTGGGCAATCTGCTGGGTAAACTCACCGTCATTGGTGAGAAGGAGCAGCCCTTCGGTATTAAAGTCGAGCCGTCCGACGGGATGAACAAGGTTGCGACAGGCCCCAACGAGATCGATAACCAGCGGACGGTTCTTCGGGTCTGAGCGAGAGGTAAGGACACCGAGAGGCTTGTTGAGCAGAATGTAGATCTTCTCCTGGCGCTGGAGTCGCGGATTGATCAGGCGGCCATTGACCTTGATATGATCCTTGAGTGGATCGGCCTTGCTGCCGGGCTCGGTAATGAGGCGGCCATTGACGGTAACGACACCGGCGGCAATCAGCTCCTCGGCCTTGCGGCGCGAAGCAATGCCGGCAGCGGCGATGATTTTCTGGAGTCTTTCGAGCATGAGCCTCCCCTGCTATGGTCACGTGCTGATGCTGATCAGCGTCGAATATCGCCGAGCAGCGCCAGTGCCTCCATGCGTGTGCGCTCATCCTTGCGAAAATTACCGCGCATGGCCGAGGTGATGGTGGTCGCGCCATGCTTCCTGATGCCGCGCATGGACATGCAGAGGTGGACGGCCTCGACGACAACCATCACTCCCCGGGGACGAAGGTCACCGTGATAGAGGAGCTCAGCGATCTGGGTGGTCAGCCGCTCCTGCACCTGAGGGCGACGCGAGTAGATGTCGGCGATGCGCGCGAGCTTTGAAAGCCCGATGATGCGCCCCTCGGCAGGGATGTAAGCGATATGGGCCTTTCCGGTGAAGGGGATGAGGTGATGCTCGCAGATCGAGGCGATCGGAATATCGCGGACCATGACCATCTCCTCGTGGGTCTCGGCGGGGATGACCTTGATCTCATCCTCGGGTTTTTCGAGCAATCCGCCGCAGATCTCGGCATACATCGCGGCGACGCGATCCGGGGTTTCGAGGAGGCCGGGGCGATTGAGGTCCTCGCCCATGCCCTCAATGATGAGTCGGACTCCGGCAGCGATCATCTCAAGGTTCATCGTGGAGACTGGTGTGCCGGCTTGTGCGCAGCCTGAACCGGCACTCTCGGGATTATCAGGTTGTTCCCCGGTTTTGAAGGGTTTCTCAGTAATCATAGAGGTATTATTGATGAGAGGTGGCGAGGGTGCAAGAGAAAGTTTGGAGAAGAGGATCGAAGACTGATCGCGCTATGGTAATATCGGGGCACCGGATAAAGATGACTGTCAGAAGATGAAAGCAGGGGCGGGGTGTATCTCAACTCTGAATCAGAACACGCAACATTGGCGCACGATCCGCTGGAATTGTCATGAATCAGGGATTTGTTTCGAAGTTGCTTCTTCCGATGTCAGATGTTTCTTTTCAGCGGGGGCATGAAGGTCGAAACAGGGGGAAGAATTTATGAAAAGTCGAAGCATTGGCCTGGCGCTGGGTTTGGCGATAATGGCGCTGGTGGCCTGCTGGCCACGGGGGATCTGGCAAAGGGAGACGCAGGCGCAGGCGGCCGATCCAAGGTATTACGACATGGGAACACCGGTAGTCACGGAGATCTGGGTCGACCCGGTCAACGGTAATGACGCCGCGAGCGGCAGTACTCGTGCACAAGCACTGCGGACATTGGCCACCGCCTGGAACCGCATTCCGATGGGCAGCACACTGACAGGTTCCGGGCGCAGAGTCATGCTGGTGGCGGGAACCTATCCGGAGTCCAACCTGCCAAACTACCTTGAGAGCCGCTATGGTACCGCCGGGTTTCCCATAATCATTCAAAGCGCCGACGGGCGCGGCCAGGCGATACTGCAGGGAGATCTCAACATCTTCGACTGTCGTTACCTCTACCTGATCGACCTGACGATCAGGCCGGTGCCAGCGGGTGACACGCTCCATTTCGAGTTGTGCGATCACATGCTGGTCCGCGGTCTCGAACTGGACGGAGGTCTCTGGGTGAGCGAATCGCAGACGACACCAGTGGCTCACGAGACATTGAAGGTCAATCAGTCACAGCATATTTATATTGAAGACTGCAACATTCATGGTGCTAATGACAATGCCATCGACTTTGTTGCCGTGCAGTACGGTCACGTCGTTGGCAATCGTGTTCACAACAGCAACGACTGGGCAATGTATGCGAAGGGGGGGTCGGCCTACCTGCGGATCGAGGCCAACGAATTCTATGATGCCGGAACCGGTGGACTGACCTGCGGTCAGGGAACCGGCTTTGAATTCATGACATCACCCTGGATCCACTATGAGGCATACGACATCAAAATCTACAACAACATCGTGCATGACACAGAGGGGGCAGGGCTCGGCGTCAACGGGGGCTACAATATTCTGATGGAGTACAACACCCTCTATCGGGTTGGACGGCGGAGCCATGTCATCGAGGTTGTCCACGGGTCACGAAGCTGCGACGGGGACACAGCACGTTGCCAGGCAAACAACACGCTTGGGGGGTGGGGTGGAGCGACGATTGACGACCAGTTCATTCCAAGCCGCAACGTCTATATTTACAACAACATCGTCTACAATCCGAGTGGCTATCAGAGTCAGTGGCAGCATTTCGAGATTCGCGGACCGGTGACGCCGCCGGCGGGGAGCAATGTTGCCTCGCCGGCGCGAGTCGACGTCAACCTGCGGATTCGGGGCAACATCATCTGGAACGGGCCGGCAGATCATTCGCTGGGGCTCGGGAGCGACACCGGATGTCAACCGTCGAATACGACCTGCAACGAGGCGCAGATTCGCGCTGACAATGCGATCAACACGGTGCAGCCACAACTGGTCAACCCGGGGGCAGGAGATTTCCGACCAGTGACGACAAGCAACATCATCGGGGTGGCGAGCTATGTGCCACCGGACTTCTCGTGGTCGGATGCGCCAACGACGCCGGCCGCACCGGCAGGAAACGCGAGCAACAGCGTGACGCGGGATCGCGGCTCACAGGCGAGGACGGGAACGGGACCGGCAGGTGCCTGGTTGCCGATGGCGGCTGTGGTCGCTTACGAGGGTGATGTCGCCCCACGCCCCAACGGAGACGGAGTCGTCAATACCAGCGACTGGGTGCAGGTTGGGCGCTTCGCCGTCGGGCTCGATGTTCCGGCTGCTGGCAGCGAGTTTCAGCGGGCCGATACGGCACCAATAAACACCCGTGGCAACGGCGTAATGGCAGTCAGCGACTGGGTGCAGACAGGACGGTATGCCATCGGGCTCGATCCGTTGACGCCCGTTCAACAGGCGGGCAGTGATGGTGCTCCGGGATCGACGAGAACAAACCGCTCTTCGTCAGCCGAACGGTAGATCGCTTCAACCAGTTCGAGGGAGTGGCGCCCCTCGTGACCATCGATGAATGGAGGGAGATTCTGCCTGATGGCCTCGATCATCCCGGCGATCTGCAGGCGGTGGCCCTCAAAGGAGATTGCACCGGGATTGGCCGAACCATCGGTGATCTGAGCCGACTCGATGAGTGGATGGGGCTCGCCATCAATCGACCAGACAGCGAGGGCATCACCTTCAAGGATGACGGTACCACGCTCTCCACTGATTTCGAGGCGGCGTCTGAAACCGGGTTTGGCCGAGGTGGCAGCCTCAATCTGACCAAGTGCGCCGCTTTCGAAGCGCAGGCTGGCGACAAGGGTATCCTCACCCTCGATGTGGGGGTAGCGTAGAGCCCCCCTGAAGGCGGCCACCCGGCTGACCGGGCCGAGAATCCAGCGAAGAAGATCGACGGTATGGATAGCCTGATTGATCAGCGCCCCTCCACCATCGAGCGCAAGGGTGCCGTGCCACGAGCCCGGAGCATAGTAGCCCGGCTCGCGATACCACTTGACGGTGGCATCGGCAAGGTAGATCCGGCCAAGCCGCCCCTCGGCGACTGCCCGGTGGATTGCAGTAACCGCCGGCAGAAACCTCGACTGGAAGATGACACCCAGTTTAACCCCGTGTCGATCACAGGCCTCGATCAGGGCATCGGCCCTCTCAAGAGAGATTTCTATCGGCTTCTCGACAAGCAGGTGATGACCGGCAGCCGCCGCCTCGATGCCGATTTCGGCATGGGTTCCACTTGGAGTACAAATGCTTACCAGTTCAAGCCCGGGATGGGCAAGAAACTGCCGATAATCGGTATAGCCGGTCGCCCCAAACCTCGCGGCAAAGGCCGCCACCCTTGCCGCCTCACGCCCGTAAACCGCCAGCAGACGGCCCTTGTCGAGGCAGCGAATGGCCTCCGCCTGCACTGCGGCGATCATCCCGCAGCCGACAAGACCAATCCCGGTTGACTTTTCCATGGCAATCTCTCCTCAATATCATCCTGTTTCACACTCTGTTTGACACTCTGTTTGACACTCTGTGTAAGGCTGTCTGAGGGCTCCCTCGCCACTGCCTTCCATTTCGAGGATTCCTTTGTCAGGATCTCACTTGCCCGATTTGGTCGGTCAGGCTACCCTTTCAACCTCCCTTCCGGCACGCCATACCGGCTCGCTGATGGTGGGAATTTTACCTGATGGGATAAGAATGATGCCAATTAAGATTGAGGGATTTCACCACGCCGGCTTTCTCGTCACCGACCTCAGCCGGGCGATTGCTTTTTACGAAGGGGTTCTCGGGCTGAAGGCGCTGCCACGCCCCGACTTCAATTTTGACGGCCGGTGGTATGACCTCGGCCACGGCCAGCAGCTTCATCTGATGTGCGTTGAGGGCATGCCCGGGCACAACGATCCGCCACGCCATGACCGTCACATTGCGCTCAGCGTGCCGGAGATTGGTGAGACCGAGCGACAACTGCATGAAATGGGGATCGAGGTCGGCTACGGCAGCGGTCGTGGCGGTCAGCCACAACTCTTCATTCGCGACCCCGACAATAACACGATCGAGCTTCGCCCGGGATTGTGATCAGACCAAACCATATAACCACAGGATTAAAATGAGCGAACAGAACCACCGACGAATGGCGACGCTGCGTTCGGCAGCCGACTTTGCGGGACACATCGAGAGGCTTGGAATTGATCTTAAATTTGACGAGAGGCTCGAATCGGGAGAGAGTGCCCCGCTGGCGCTTCCCTATCGTCTTGGCAGTCTGACGATTGGCAACCGCTTCTGCATCCTGCCGATGGAGGGCTGGGACGGCACCG
>CAIKMY010000235.1 GCA_903828635.1 uncultured Acidobacteriota bacterium | reverse complement strand
TTCATGTGGCCGGGCATGCGTCCGGCTACGGGGTGGATGGCATATTTGACCTGGACCCCACGGCTTTCAAGCGCTTCGCCAAGCTCACGAACGACGTGTTGGGCCTGAGCAGTTGCCAGGCCATACCCGGGAACAAAGACAACCTGGCGCGCGTAGGCAAGCTGCATTGCGGCATCTTCGGCACCAATCTCGCGCATTTCACCAGTGACTGCGGGCCCGGAGTCTTCAACCGGCGAACCAAAGGCCCCGAAGAGCACGTTGGTGATCGACCGATTCATTGCCTTGCACATCAGAATCGAGAGGATGAAACCGGAGAAGCCATCGAGGGTTCCGGCAATGATCAACACTTTATTGTCGATAGCAAACCCCGTGGCGGCAGCTGCCAGCCCGGCATAGGAGTTCATCAGCGACATGACTACCGGCATGTCGGCCGCACCAATTGGCATGACCAGAAGAATGCCGAAGAGGAATGAGAGGAAGACCATGACGAAGAAGAGAGTCGACTGCGTCGGGTCAAAGATCAGATAGATAAAGATAAAGGCCGCAATTGCAAAAAGAGTGACATTAAGGACGTTCTGCCCCTTGTAAGTCACCGGTGTCCCCCGGACAAGTTCCTGGAGTTTGGCAAAGGCGAGCAGACTGCCGGTAACGGTCAGACTGCCAAAGAGGACCTCGAAGCCGAGCGCAGTCATCTTGTAGCCCTCGATCGGGTGGCCCGAATGGAGAGCATGCCAGTATTCAGCAATACCGACGAGCGAAGCAGCGAGAGCGCCAAAAGCGTGAGAGAGCGCCGTTCGCTGCGGCATGGCGGTCATTGGCATCCAGATCGACATCGCCGCACCGATCAGGCTGCCGATGATCAGGCCGGCAATGATCAGATCGTAGCTGATGATCTCGTGCTTGAGCAGTGTGCCAATAATGGCAACGAGCATACCGGCAGCGGCAAAATTCATCCCGCGCCGTGCCGATTGAGGATGCGAGAGGGCCTTGAGACCAAAAATAAAGAGGATGGACGCGAGCAGGTAGCTCAGCAGAATAAAGATATCAAGAGCCTGCCTGGTTTCCATTAGGCCTCCTTCTTCTCTTTGCTTTGCGCATCTGAGGATTGGCCGCCACCTGTTTTATCCTTGAACATCCTGAGCATACGGTCGGTGATCATAAAGCCGCCGACAACATTGATCATGGCGGAGGTCACGGCAAGGAATCCGAGAATGCGGCTGACATTGCTGCCCGATCCGGCAGTGATGATCGCTCCAACTACCGAAATGGCCGAAATGGCATTGGTTGCCGACATCAGTGGCGTATGGAGCAGCGGTGGAACCTTGGAGATAACCTGGTAACCGAGGAACGCAGCCAGCGCGAAGACATATAAAGAAGATATGATGCTGTCGATACTCATTGATCAAGTCCTCCCTGTCCGGCTACTTTGTGGCAAGTGCGGCCTGCAGCCGTGAATCGGCGGCCCTGCCCTGATGCACAGCGCAGGATGGCCCGATGATATCATCATTGAAATCGAGATTGAGCTGACCTTCCTTTATCATTATCGACAGGAATGTGGTCAGATTACGCGAGTAGAGCTGACTGGCATGAAGTGGAACGGTGGCAGCAATATTGAGAGGCGCGATGATGGTCACACCATTGACGACGACCTCCTCGCCCGGTTTGCTGAGGGCACAGTTGCCACCGGTTGAGCCGGCAAGATCGACGACGATCGACCCCCGCTTCATAGCAGCAACCGCCTCAGCCGTGACCAGTAGCGGCGCACGTTTGCCCGGCACCTGAGCAGAAGTAATGATGCAATCGCTCGCTTTTGCCTGTCGTGCGATCAGTTCACGGCTGCAATCCATGACCTCTTCAGTGACTTCACGGGCGTAGCCACCGGCATCTTCGGCCTGAAGGCCTCCAAGGTCGATCGCGAGAAACTTTGCACCGAGCGAGCGGACAGCCTCACCGGCAGCAGCGCGCACATCAAAGCCCTCGACAATGGCTCCGAGACGGCGGGCGGTGGCAATGGCCTGAAGGCCGGCAACTCCGGCACCGAGGATGAGAACTTTCGCCGGAGGGATGGTGCCGGCAGCAGTGGTCAGCATCGGGAAGAGCCTTGGCATTCGCTCAGCGGCCATGAGTACCGCCTTGTAACCGACGATGGTGGCCATCGATGAGAGGCCATCCATCGACTGGGCACGGGTGGTACGCGGAATCAGCTCGATGGCGAAGGCCGTCAGCTCCTTCTCAAGCATCTGACGCATTTTCTCGGGCTCATCGAGCGGACGCAGGAAGGCGATGACAACGGCGCCACTTCGCAGCCGGGACAGATCGTCATCGGCTGGCCGGTTAACGGCAAGCAGCACATCAGCCGTGCCGAGCAGGGCTGCCCTGTCATTCGAGAGAGTTGCACCGGCTGATGCATATTCGGCGTCTTCGATCGATGCCGCAAGTCCCGCGCCCTGCTCCACACAGACTTCAGCCTGCATCGAAACCAGCTTCCTGACTGATTCCGGCACCAGCGCAACCCGGGATTCAAAAGGATCCGTCTCTTTTAATACCGTAATTCGCATGGGGATCTTTAAGTTCTTCTAAGTTATTCGATATTGTTCAGTCAGATTATCCAACAGATAAGCCGGTTAACACAGATAAGCCGGTTAACAACAGATAAGCCGGTTAACACTGATAAGCCGGTTGACAGCAGATGTGCCGGTTGACGGATAAGCCGACGCCTATCCTGATGATCTGATTGAGC
>CAIKMY010000234.1 GCA_903828635.1 uncultured Acidobacteriota bacterium | reverse complement strand
GCGGAGACGGAGGATCACCTCCCGGCTCCCCGGATACAAAGATCAACCACAGCGGACGCCTGAACCGTGCCTGTCCATCAGCCTTGTACTTGATCACGCGGTAAAGCGACAAAGGCTTATTCGGCCACTGCCGCAGGCGCACGTGATCCCGGCGTCGAACTTCAATTCGAGTATTCCGCCCGGATTGCCACTCTTCACTGACATCGCCGGGTGGCAGAGTTCGATCCTCATTCAAATGATTATTGAAATTTGGCCAGCGGCCTGCTGGTGGTTTCATAGCTTTCACGGAAGAGGCCGGTGCGCTCGCTGGCCTCGATTTTCAAACGGTTGTCACTGAAGTGAAGGCGCAGCAGATAAGTATTGGTATTGGCGATCTCATTGTATTCGAGTTGGAAGGTCTGGTTATCGATCCAGTCACCACGAAGAGCGACGGGCATCCCGAGCATCCCCTGAGGGCTGATACGTGGAACACCATCGAGGCCGATAGGGCGTGTTTCAGTGACCGATGTTGACCGGAGCATTCTTGCAGAGGCACCGAACTGCTGTTGTTTGGGGGACGGGCCGAAGGTGAGCCGGGCCTCGGCGAGAGGAGAGCGGGTGGTAAAGCTGAGAGCCAGTGATTTGAGGCCGAGCCAGTTATCAGGGAGGTTCCAGGTCTTACCTGAGATTGACCTGGCGATCTCAGGCAGCGCGGTCAGGGGGCGAGGAGCAGGTGGGCGAAGGGCTGCAGCAATCGCGCGCCGGAGTCGTGTCCGGCTGGAAGAGGGCTCGGGCAGTGGGGAGTTGGAACGGATGGCGGTAAAGATCTGTTTCATCAGTTCGGCGGAATTAAAACCACCACCAGTGATGACGATGACTGTTCCGGCATCACGGAGGATGCTGATCTGCTGTCCACCACGTCCTGAGGCCTCAAAGGTGACGGGACCACCGTTGGTTGGAATGCGCCATCCATAGCCGTAGTCGCTCGATCCCGGGCCACCGGTCCTGATATGGGATTGGGTGGCGTTGGCGACCCAATCGGCAGGGATGATTTGGCGTCACCGCCAGCGACCTCCGTCGAGGAACATCCAGCCAAGGCGTGCCATGTCTCGTGGAAGCAGGTGAAGATTGCCGAAGCCGTGACTGACACCCTGGGGATCGCGCGGCCAGTTCCATCTGGTTATCCCGAGAGGCTGGAAGAGTCGTGATTGTGCGAACGACTCAGCGCTCCGGCCGGTGCGTGCGGAGATGGCACCGGAGAGGAGATGCATTCCGCCACTGTTGTAGGCATACTTTGCCCCCGGCTCATCGCTCATTGGAAGGTTGAGCATAAAGCCGACATTATCTGGCGAGGCGAGCATTTCCCAGAGGGTCGGCTCGCCACCGCGGGTGCTGATGCCGAGTCCGGAGGACATGGTCAGAAGGTGTTCGAGAGTGATGGCCTGTTTTCGCGCATCGGCATTGGCGATCGCTCGATTGCCGAAGATGGAGAGCATCGGCTCGCTGACCGAGGTGAACCGGCCCTCTTGCAGGGCGAGGCCAATGAGGGTCGTGGTGATCGGCTTGGTGACCGAGGCGATGTCATGAGGAGTTTTCCCGTCGTAAGGATGGAAATAGGCCTCGACAGCAAGCTTTCCGTTGCGAACGATCAGGAGGCTGTGGATTGGAGCCTGACGCTGGTGCAGTGTCTCGATGGCACTGGCAATAATATCGGAATCAATGCCCTGAGACTCCGGCGTGGCCACAGGCCAGTCGGTGGCGGCAGTGCTCTCGCTGTCAATGACGATCGTTTGTCGGGTCAGCAGAGCCGGAGGCAGCAGGAGCAGAATGGTCAGGCAGAGCAGGTACTTCATCAGCAAATATCCTCAAATAATATCCCCGACACAAGATGATCGGTTTAGCGGGCTATGTTGCTATGCTTTGCGTCACTCGTCAATTGGCCGCCATTGAATATTATCTTTGTCAGGATTCTGATTCGTCCCATAATAATATTGACAGCGCAGGAAAGACCAAGGTATATTGCACCCTCAATTTGATCGTGGTGATTTAAGGCTAATTGCTCCACGTTAAATAAAGCGCTAAACAG
>CAIKMY010000233.1 GCA_903828635.1 uncultured Acidobacteriota bacterium | reverse complement strand
TTCGCGAATGAGCAGCGGCTGATCCTGCCCTTCGAGAGCGGCGTGAAGAGTGTGCCACGAGAGGCTGGCGCATTTGACGCGGGCGGGGAACTCACGTACCCCGGCAAGGATCTTCAGTCTTCCGAGGTGATTGGGCTCGACCTCCGGATCGAGTTGCCCCCTGACCATGCGGTGAAACTCCTCGAAGAGTTCCTCGGCCTCGGCGATCGTCTTTCCCTTGACGGCAGCAGTCATCATCGAGGCTGAGGCCTTCGAGATCGCGCATCCGCTGCCCTGGAATGAGACCTCTCTGATCGTCTCGCCGTCAATTTCAAGATAGAGGGTCAGCTCGTCACCGCAGAGAGGATTGTGGCCCATTTGCTCGCGGTTGGCGGTTTCAAGCACCTTGAAATTGCGAGGCTTGCGGTTGTGATCGAGGATGACCTGCTGGTAAAGTTCGTTTATCTCCGACATCGATAAATCCCGTATTGGTTCTGAGCTGGCTGTGCCGATTCAGACTGTTCCTGTTCAGGCGGCAAAGACCTCCCTGACGCGCTCGATGGCCGTGGCAAGGATGTCGATCTCCTCGCGGGTATTGTAGAAGGCAAGCGAGGCGCGGGCGGTTGCCGGCAGACCGAAGAACTTCATTACCGGTTGTGCGCAGTGATGGCCGGCACGAATGGCCACTCCCTCCTGGTCAAGAATGGTGCCGATATCGTGCGGGTGGACGTCATCCATGACAAAGGAGAGGACTCCGGCCTTCTCCTGAGCGGTGCCAATGAGCCTGACTCCGGCGATCGATCCGACCCTGAGGGTGGCGTAGTCGAGCAGCTCCTTCTCCCAGGCGGCAATGCGATCGAGTCCGATCGCGGTGAGGTAATCGACGGCGGCACCCATGCCGATCACTCCGGCAATATCGGGAGTTCCCGCCTCGAATTTCCACGGCAGCGAGTTGAAAATGGTCTTTTCAAAGCTGACCGAGAGTATCATGTCACCACCGCCAAGAAATGGAGGCATCTCCTCAAGCCAGTGCGTCTTTCCATAAAGGACACCGACTCCGGTCGGGCCGCAGAGTTTGTGGCCGGAGAAGGCATAGAAATCACAGTCAAGATCACGAACATCGACGCGGAGGTGTGGAGCTGCCTGTGCGCCATCGACCAGCACGGGGATCGAGTGCTCGTGGGCCATGGCGATCATCTGCTTCACCGGATTGATCGTCCCGAGAGCATTAGAGATGTGGACGATGCCGACCATTTTGACTCGCGGATTGAGCAACTTCGCGTACTCATCGAGCCGCACCTCGCCACGCTCGTTGATCGGGATCTGGCGAATGATTGCCCCGGTACGCTCAGCAAGGAGCTGCCACGGGACGATATTCGAGTGGTGTTCCATCGTCGTCAGCAGAATCTCGTCGCCGGCACTGATGAACCTTGCGCCATAACTGTGAGCAACGAGATTGATGCTCTCGGTGACGCCGTGAGTCATGATCACTTCGTGGGTCTCCGGGGCGTTGATGAACCGTGCGATGCGCAGCCGGGCATCATCGAACTCGCGGGTAGCAATCTCGCTCAGGTAGTGGACTCCGCGGTGAACATTGGAGTTCTGTGATGTGTAAAAGCGATTGACGGCATCGATCACCGCTTGCGGGCGTTGTGCCGTTGCCGCGCTGTCGAGGTAGACGAGACGCCGGCCCCGGACCTCGCTGGCAAGGATCGGAAAGTCACGGCGAACCCGCTCGACATCGAACGGAGCCGTCGATTGGATGTGCGATTCAACCGTCGCTGCCATTGCTATTCGACCTCCGGATTCTGATGGAGCTTGTCAAGGACGGCCCGGTCGAGCCGCTCGCGAACTGAGGCGATGCCGATCTTGGCGATGACATCCTCGGCAAACCCGAAGGTGAGCAGGGCCCGCGCCTTCTCGGGGGCGATGCCACGGCTGGCGAGGTAGAAGAGTTCATCCCCTTCGAGCTGTCCGACCGTCGCGCCGTGAGCGCATCTGACATCGTCGGCAAGAATCTCCAGTTGTGGCTTGGTGTCGACGGTTGCCTCCGCCGAGAGCATGAGATTCTTATTGAGCTGACGTGCGTCGGTGCGCAGTGCCCCTTCACGCACGAAGACCTTGCCATTGAAAACTGCACGCGAGCGACCATCGAGGATCCCCTTGTAGACCTGCTGGCTGCGGGAATCAGGATACTGGTGATCGAGCGAAGTATAATTGTCGATGTGCTGTCTGCCGGTGACGACGTATAGTCCGTCGATTGTCGTCTCGATCCCTTCGCCGGCAAGGGTGACCTCGAGGGTGTGGCGTGCAAGGTCGCTGCCGAGGGAGACTGCCAGCGATTTGTAGCGGCTGTCACGCTCCTGCCGCACCCTGGTCGAGCCGATATGGTAGGCGCGCTCGCTCTCCTGCTGCAGCCGGTAGTGTTCGATTGACGCTCCCTGCCCGATGACGACCTCGGTCACTGCATTGGTGAAATAGATGTCAGGGTAGAGAGATTCATATGATTCAACGATGGTTGCGCTCGATCCCTCTTCGGCGACGATCAGGACTCGCGGGTGCGAAATGGTGGGCTCGGTCGTTGTCGAGATGAAGAGGAGATGAATCGGTGCTTCGACACGCAGCCCTCGCGGCAGCCGACTTGCCAACCTGTAAGCTCCCCATCTATGCAACCCTCCTCGCAGCCATCATTCACTCCGACTTTGCAGCCGTCGACAACGCCGACAGGGCTGCCGTCAATGCAGCCTTCATCGAGTC
>CAIKMY010000232.1 GCA_903828635.1 uncultured Acidobacteriota bacterium | reverse complement strand
TGATCGCGCCGCCGTACTTCACCGCGAGGGTGTCGCCCGCTACTACGGTAATGTCCGCGCCTGGCAGGATGAGGATTTTATCCGCGCCGATCAACTCGAAATCGATCGCCCCGAGAAGAACCTCGTCGCCACCGGCAATGCCCGGTCCGCATATTATCGTCTTGAAAGGGATCTCGGTAAGGGCAACCGCCAGATCGTGCCGGTCTTTGCGACGGCCGACCGGATACGTTATAACGATGCTTCACGGCGAACCTGGTACGAGGGATCGGTCAGGATTCGTCAGGGGACTGACCTGCTCGATGCCGCCTTTGCCGAGGCTTCCATGGACGAAGAACACCGGCTGATTGAGATTGTGGCCAATGGAAACGTGGTCATGACCCAGCCTGAGCGCCTCGCTCGCGGGGAGCACATCGTCTATCGTGTCCGCGAGGATCTCGCCACCCTCACCGGCAACCCGGCAGTGGTCGAGGACCGTCAGCGCGAGGCGATAACCAGAAGCGAGAAGGTCACCATGCGTATGGCTGATGGGCTTGTTCGCGCGGCCGCCACTTCCGAAAGTGACAAGCGCGTCAGAACCACTCACCGGATTCGTCGGGATCCGGCGCGCCCCTGATCACCAGCCCGGCCTCGGGTCCGGCCGGAAGCAGTGATCCCGGTGCACGTTGAAAAGCAGGTGAAGTCAGCCTGCAAGTGAAGTGAAAGAGTATGGGAAGAGAAGAAAATGGCCAATGACGCTCTGACGACTCCCTCCGGATCAACCGGCAGACTGCGAGCCGACGGTCTGCGGAAGTCGTATCGGCGGCGATGCGTCGTCGATCGCGTCTCGATCGAGGTCGCTCCCGGCGAAATTGTCGGGCTCCTTGGCCCGAACGGCGCCGGCAAGACGACGACATTTTACATGGTTGTCGGCCTTGAGGATCCTGATGAAGGCAGCGTCTGGCTCGGCGAGACCGAGATCACGCGCCTGCCGCTCTACCGTCGGGCACGCCTCGGAATCAGTTATCTTCCTCAGGAGCCATCCGTCTTTCGCAAACTTACCGTCGAGCAGAATATTATGGCGATTCTCGAGACACTTCGCCTCTCCGGTGAGGAGCGCCACCGTCGCCTTGAAACCCTGATCGAGGAGTTTCGCCTGAGCCATGTCCGCAAAAACAGGGGCTATGCTCTCTCCGGCGGCGAGCGGCGACGCACCGAGATCGCCCGGATGCTGACCATCGAGCCGAAGTTCATCCTGCTCGATGAACCATTTGCCGGCATTGATCCGATTGCCATCGACGATATTCAGCAGATCGTCGGTCGGCTGCGTTCACGAGGCATTGGCATTCTGATCACCGATCATAATGTTCGTGAGGCATTGGCGATCACTGACCGGGCATATATCATCAGCGAAGGGCAGCTCTTCCGTGCCGGTACGCCACAGGAGCTGACCGATGATCCCGAGGTCAGGCGCGTCTACCTCGGGGAGAAGTTTCGTCTTTGAGATCAAAGGGGGAAGGGGCGATACCGACTCGTCTGCCAATCAGGGGCCGGTTTGAAACTAATCGGTCTGAATCTTAAGCTGGCTGGCAGTCGTTGCCGGTTTCGGTTGAAACAATCGTCACGTCGCCATTTTGCAAGCAGGTAAATAGTCTATGTCTTTCAAACCAACTCTCAGCACGCATCTTGCGCAACGACTGGTGCTCACCCCCCAACTGCGCCAGCGCATCGAGATGCTGCAGATGAACAAGCTTGAGCTGAGCGACCTCGTGACGCAGCAGCTTGGCGAGAATCCGGTACTTGAGGAGCTTGCCCCTGAAGAGATGTCTGTCTCGCCCGAACTGGCAAACGTCGATTTCAGCGAGAATCCGCACGGGACTCTTTCGTCTGTCGGCGAGGTCGAGATAAACTCCGTCATGCAATCCGGCGACAATGCCGGTGGTGATAATTATGGTGATAATTATTATGACTCGGCAACCGGTGATCTCGCTGGTGAGTTCAATCGGGGTGACAATCAGTCCTCAGATTCCATCGAGGCACGCGAGCCCGAGATCGGGGAGCGCGACTCATTCGAGGAGATCGATTTCGGCTCGACCTTCGAGGAGTATCTCGATCCCGGCTACCGCACATGCGAAGCCGAGGTGCGTGAGACTCCCTCTTTTGAGCAGTTCCTCTCCGACGAGGGGAGCCTTGCCGATTATCTCAACTGGCAGTTGCGTCTGACAGTGACGACTCCCGATCTCCACGATGCTGCCGAGGCAATCATCGGCAACCTCAATGATGATGGCTTTCTCGAAGGAACAATGGAGGAGATTGCCGCGATCGGCTCCTGGCCGCTGGTGGCTGTCGAGGAGGCACTGACCATCGTCCAGCAGCTCGATCCTACCGGAGTTGGTGCTCGCAATCTTCAGGAATGTCTCCTCCTTCAGCTTGACTACCTTGGTTATCGCGACCACCTTGCGACCCGGCTCGTCCGCGAATACTTCCAGAAATTGCAGAATCACAAGCTGCCGGAGCTGGCCCGCGATCTTGCTGTCGCCGTCGAGGAGATTCTCGATGCCATGAAGGTCATTCGTCGCCTCGAACCGCGCCCCGGCCGCAAGTTTGCTCCGCGCGCGGCACAGTATATCGAGCCTGAGGTCTACATCGAGAAGATCGACGACGACTACCTGATCCGTTTCAATGATGACGGACTTCCACAGTTGCGGATCAATCGTCAGTACCGTCAGATGATGGAGAACAAGGAGACCTCGAAAGAGACCCGCGATTATATTCGCGACCGCTTCCGCTCGGCTGTTGATCTGCTCAAGAATATCGAGCACCGCAAGCAGACGATCTACAAGGTCTGCGAAAGGATAGTCGAGCGCCAGCGTGACTTCCTCGATTTTGGTGTCGAGCAAATCAAACCGATGATGCTCAAGGACATCTCCGAGGATATCGGTATGCACCTCTCAACGGTCTCGCGCGTCGTCAATGGCAAGTATGCCCATACGCCGCAAGGGGTCATTGAACTGCGGCGCTTCTTCACCGAGGGCATGACCAATGACGACGGTGAGGAGGTTTCGACGCGGATCATCAAGCTCAAGATCAGGAAGATGATCGATGCCGAGGATGCCCGCAATCCGCTGACCGATGATCAGATTGCCGAGCAGTTGGCAAAGGATGGCCAGAAACTATCGCGCCGCACCGTTGCCAAATATCGCGATCAGATGAAGATTGCCGGCTCTCGTGAGCGCAAGCAGGTCTGTTAGCCGGAAGCTCGAACCTGTCGACCCTTCCGCTTCAGTCGCTAAACAATAAATATCCGGAGTCTCATAAATAGTCATGAAGATCGAGTACACCGGCCGTGGATTCAAGGTATCCCCGGCAATCAAAAAGCACATCACCGAGCACTTCAAAAAAGTTGACAACGTTTTTGGGGAGGCGGTGAGAGCCCACGTCATCCTCAGCCTTGAGAAGCATCATCGGCAGGTGGCCGAGGTGGTCGTGCACTGGCATGACCGCTCGCTGACGAGCAAGGCCGACACCACTGACATGTATACTTCGGTAACCAAAGCGATCGACAAGATTCGCCGTCAGGCGCTGAAGCTGCATGGGAAGATCGTCGACCGCCAGCAGCGGGCGAAGCCAGCTTCGAAGGTCGCGCCCGGTCCGACGCCTCCGGTTGCTCCCGAGGCTCCTGCTCCGCGAGTCATCCGCTCGCGCAAGCATCAGGTCAAGCCCATGACGCTTGAAGAGGCGATCCTCGGGCTCGCGGAATCGGCCGATCAGTTCATCGTTTTCAACAATGCCACCAACGGTGGTGTTGCCATTATGTTCAAAAGGAAGGATGGAAATTACGGATTGATCGAGCCTTGAGCGACGGTCAGCCGGATTGCAATCATGATCCCTCAATTGATGATCGTCACCGGCCTGAGTGGCTCAGGCATCTCCTCGGCGATGAATGTCTTCGAGGATCTTGGTTATTTTTGCGTTGATAACCTGCCGGTGCAGCTGATTCCGAGTTTCGTCCACCTCTTTGAGATCAAAGAGTCGGGGATCACCCGTGCCGCATTGAGCGTCAATGTCAGGGAAGGGGAGTTTCTCAACGATTTTCCGCAAATGTGCGCCCAGTTGCGTGAGCGGCAGGATCTGGAGACGACAATCCTTTTTCTTGAGGCGAGTGATGCGGCGCTGCAGCGGCGATACAGCGAGACTCGGCGTCCTCATCCTCTCGGAGAGGGGCGTGTGCTGGAGTCGATTGAAGAGGAGCGGCAGCGGCTGATATCGATTCGTCGGCTCGCCGATGTGCTGATCGATACCACTGAACACACGGTGCACACGCTGAGGGCGTGGCTCAAGACGCGCTTTACGCCGGAAAACCTCGCGCGACAGACCGAGATCACTATTCTCAGCTTCGGTTTCAAGCATGGTATTCCGCTTGATGCCGACCTGCTCTTCGATGTGCGGTTTCTGCCAAATCCGCACTTCGTGCCGGAATTGCGGGATCTTACCGGCAACGATGCTCCGGTCATCGAATATCTCGATGCCAGTGATGAGGTTGCCGAAACGATTCGTCGCTTCAGTGATCTGCTCGACTACCTGATGCCGCTCTACCAGCGCGAGGGAAAGAGCTATGTCACGGTAGCCATCGGCTGTACCGGGGGCCGCCATCGATCGGTGGCGATTGCCAACACCATTGCACGCCATCTCAATCGTGGCGGTTTCCATGCGCGCTCGGCCCATCGTGATCTGAGAAAATAGCCGGAGGTGCCAATGTTCTGGAAAAGACTTGCGGAGTTACACCTATGACGCGCTCAGGGCCATTGATCGGAGGAGTTGTCGTTACCCATGGCAACCTTGCCGCCGAACTGGTCAATGCGGCAGAGATGATCGTGCGTGATCTGCCATTTGTCACGGCAGTGACCATTGGCTGGCATGACACGCTGGAGGAGGCCCGCGAACAGATTGCCCAGGCCATCGAGCGGGTTGACCAGGGGGCGGGCGTGCTGGTACTGACCGATATGTTTGGCGGAACACCAACTAACATTGCCTGCACGTTTCTCGGCAGCGCACCAATTGAAGTCGTTACCGGAGTCAACCTGCCGATGGTTATCAAGCTTGCCGAGCAGCAGCCCGGCGAGACACTGGCGGCAATTGCTCGTCGTGTTCATGATCAGGGGCAGAAGAACATCTACCTTGCAAGCGAGGTTCTTGCCCCAAAGCCTCCGGGACAAGCAACTGGTCGATCGGGGCCGGCTGAGGGGTGAGAGATGAGGCAGGAGACGGTGCTGATCACCAACCGGCTGGGCTTGCATGCGCGGGCAGCGGCACGACTGGTGAGGCTCGCGGGCCAGTTTCAATCAAGGATTATGCTGTCGCGGCCGGACATCGATCGGCAGCCGGCCGATGCCCAGAGCATCTTCGGAGTGCTTTTGCTTGCCGCTGCTCAGGGGACGGAGATCAGGATCGAGGTTGATGGCGCTGACGAGGAGGAGGCGCTGGCGGCGATCGTTCGCCTGATCATGGATAAGTTTGGAGAAGACTGATCAGTTCTCCATTGGCTCGGCAGTATTCGACCAACATCGATGCGCAATCAGCGAAAAAAAACAGGCGAGTCTCGATTTGAGGGCACTGGTGTCTGCCACGGAGTCGCGATCGGGCGTGCCTTTCTGGTAGACGATCCGCGGGGGCGGATCGTCAGGCTCTTCCTTCCGGCGGAGCAGCTCGAAGCCGAGATTTTCCGCTTTCGTCAGGCGGTGCTGATTGCACAGCAGCAGGTGCAGGGAGCAATCGAGCGCTTGCAGGCAGCGCTCGGCGCTGACCGTGCCTACATTCTTGAAGCTCACCTGCTCCTGCTTCAGGATCGCGACATCGGGCAGCAGATCGAGACCTTCATTCGTGACAATCATGCCAACGCCGAATGGGCGGTCAGAGATGTGACGGCAACTCTGCTGACACTTTATGCAAAGATCACGGATGATTACCTGCGTGAGCGGGGCAGTGACATTGCCGACGTATCGCATCGGCTGATCAAGATTCTCTCCGGCTCCAAGATATATGATCTCAACGAGATGGCGAGCGGCTCGATTATTGTTGCCGACGATCTGCTGCCATCGGTGACTGCCGATCTCGATCCGCAGCGGGTGCTGGGGTTCGTGACCAATGCGGGAGGCTGGGCATCGCACACCTCGATCATGGCGCGGAGCCTCAACCTGCCGGCGGTGGTCGGGGCGGGAGATATTGCCTCGATGGTCAGATCCGGTGAGACCATGATCATTGACGGAGCGACGGGAACGGTGATTCTGCGCCCTTCTCCGGAGACGTTGCGTTTTTATACCGACCAGCGTGAGCGGCTGCGACAACAGCAGCGATTTGACATCGAGGAGCGTGAGCTGCCAGCGGTCACTCGCGACGGCGTCGAGATCAGATTGCGTGCCAACATCGAATTGATCGAGGAGATCGATCTTTTTCAGCGTTTCAATGCGGCCGGCGTCGGGCTCTATCGCTCGGAGTTTCTCTACTCCAATGCGGCCAATGGTCTGCCGACTGAGGAGGAGCAGTACGAAGCCTATCGCTTTGTCGCCGAGATGAGCGGGCGGGAAGGCGCAGTTGTCCGCACCTTCGACCTTGGCGGAGACAAGCTGCACCTTGAGGGTTACCAGCCGGAGAGGAATCCGGCGCTCGGATTGCGGGCAATCCGGCTCTCACTGGCCGCTCCGAGCATCTTCCGCACTCAGATACGGGCAATTCTGCGGGCGGCGCTCCACCCCGATGGCCACGCACGGCTGAAAATCCTGCTGCCGTTCGTCTCCAATCTCGATGAAGTGCGCACCGCACGCGCGATCATCGAGGATGTCGCGCGCGAACTGCGCGCGGAGGGAACGCCACACGCCAGCGGGGTGCCTGTCGGTATCATGATCGAAGTGCCGGCGGCCGTTATCCTTGCCGAGCCACTGGCGCGTGAGTCCGAGTTCCTCAGTCTGGGCACCAATGATCTGACTCAGGCGATGCTCGCCGTCGATCGCGGCAATCAGAATGTCGATCAGATATTCGATCCACTACATCCGGCAGTGCTGCGGGCGATCAATGCGGTTGCCGAGGTCGCGAGGCATCTCGGCATTCCACTCAATGTTTGCGGGGAGATGGCCTCGAATCCGGCCCAGGTGGTTCTCCTGCTCGGGATGGGATTAACCGATCTGAGCATGACTCCAAGCGCCATCCCCGCAATCAGACGACTGGTGCGCTCCCTCAGCCTCGATGAGGCGCGTCAACTCGCATCGCAGGTTCTCAGTCTGACCACCCCGCGCGAAGTTCACCAGTATCTTGCCGCCCGACTCGCCGGCACCGGCCGGTAAAACTTCTCGTCCCCGTTCATTGCTCCCATTCCCTGACCAGCATGATGTCACCCTGGCGATGGCCTGCCCTGGTGATCGTGATGCTCTTCTCCTCGGGTGAAACAGAGATGCCCGGCAGCCACTCGATCAATGTCAGTCCATCAATATTCATGACCATCCGATTGGAGCGGGTTTGCAGGTCGAGACGGTAAACAGCAAGCGGTTTGCGCGTCAGCGCAACATAATAGAGACCATTTGCCGTCAGGCACCAGTGGCGATTGACGCTGATCCCCTTCATCTCGGGGATGGGCACCTCACTGCCATTGGGCAGTTCTTTCTGCCAGAGCTCGTGGTTCCGCGTGTAAATGAGCTGCGTTCCGTCACCTGATTCGACCGCTTCGTAGCCCCCCCCGGTAGTTACCTGGACTGCCGCTTCTCCGCCGTCAGCCGCCATTTTCCAGATCTGGTTACTATTATGCCAGTTCGAGGTGAAATAGATCGATTTGCCATCGGATGACCAACTGGGAAGCGCATCCTGCACCTGATTGCTGGTCAGTTGGCGGCGGATCTCTCCATCGATACCAATGATGCTCAGCTCCGACTGTCCGTTGATGATCTGGTCACAGACAATCGATCTCCCATCAGGGGACCAGCGAGGGCTGCCTGCGCTTGTCTGCTGAAAATTGGTGAGACGATTGATCTTCGTGCAGTCCGAAGATGCCATCCAGATATTTTCCCAGCCATCCCGGGTTGAAATGAAGGTGATCAGCCGGCCATCCGGAGAGAATCGTGGAGAGTGGTCGCTGCGCGAGGAGTCGATTGAGCAGGGGAGGGACTTCCCCCTCATACTGTCAGAGACGCTACTGTCAGAGACGATACTGTCAGAGACGCTGCTGACAGAGAGGGCTCCGATGCCACGCGAATCGAGCGGGTAGACGTCGATCGTCGTATCGTCGACTCTCTGACTGTAGGCGAGCTGGTTGTCCTTACGAGAGATGTCGAATGAGAAGATGTCGATTGGCAGATTGGTCATCACCACCGGGTCTCCACCGGTGACCGGTACCTGCCAGATTCGCTGTACGCCATCACGGGTCGATGCAAAGATGATTTTGTCACCGCTGCCAGACCACTGGAGAGCGGCAATTGATGTGTTGTCGAAAGTCAGCTGCCGGGTGCTGCCCGAGACCAGATCGATAACGTAGAGATCGCTCTTGCTTTCGTTAACCCAGCGTGCGAATGCCAGTTGTCGACCATCGGGAGAGAACCGGGGAGAGGCATCGTAACTGATCGGGGAGGCGGGAGGGGTGGTCACGGGTCGGTATTCGCCGCCATCGATTGGGATCAGCCAGATACCAGCCGATCCCCCACGGATCGCACTGTCCGAGACGACCAGTGATCTGCCGTCGGGTGACCAGTCGAGCCCGCCATCGACCTCTCCGACCTGTCGCTCGACACCTCCTGTCATCGGTATTGTCATCAACTGAAACTTCTCGCGACCATAAACTGATCTCAGAAAGGCGAGCGTCTTCCCGTCAGGTGACCAGGTGACGTTCAACTCACACCCCGGTGTACTGGTCACGCGGATGGTATCCCCGATGCTGACCATGCGCAGGTAAATATCACAACCCGCGCTCCTGTCACTCTCGTGGGTGAAGGCAATGAGCCGCCCGTCGGGTGAGAATCTCGGACCACTTTCGTTTCCGGGCATTGATGTCAGGTGGCTTACCTTCGGTGGGGAGACCCGTTTCTTTTCCGGGCTGATCAGGCGGGCACTGAAGAGGCCGATGAGCACACCGAGGACTGCAACTGCCGCCAGGATTATCAGCAGCGGTTTGCGCACCCATCTGCGCCAATGTCCGCTTCTCCTGGTGGCAATCATTACGGGCGAACTGCCCCCGGGAAGATCCTCGATCGCGCTGTCATTTCTCGTAAGTATCTTTTCGTTGTGCTCAGCGTTGTGCTCAGCGTTGTGCTCAGCGTTGTGCTCAACCTCCTCCCCAGATGGCTCGTCGATGACCATGACCTCGCTGCTGAAACGATAGCCGACACCCGGAATCGTCATGAGATAAGTCGGAGATTTGGGGTCATCTGCCAGCATCTGACGCAACTTGTAGACATGTTGCGTCAGATTTGACTCCTCGATCACCTGGTCTCCCCACACAGCCTCCAGCAGATCCTCTTTTTTGACGACCTGTCCGGCGTGCTCGACCAGGTATCGCAGAATTTCGTACTTGCGCTTCGTCAGGGGGAGAAGCTCGTCGTCACGCCAGAGCGTGACACTCTTCGTGCTGAGACGATAAGGCCCGAACGTGTATGTTTTTCTCCGCTTATTTTTCAATTCGTCGCCTGCTGGTTCTCTAATGCTCCTGATGAAACTCTTCACCTGGACATTGTCGCAATTATCGATCCTCGGTCAATGAGAGAATTTACTGAATCGGGAAGATTACTGCAAGAAGGCCTTCCGGGGAGCGTCGGGGGTTACTGTTCAAGAGCGCTGAGCAGCAGGATGTCACTACCGAGATATTTGGCGTAGCTCAGCGCCATCGTCTTCTCGTCAGCGGAGACAGAGACTGACGGAATGCCTTTGATGATCTCACCATTGATCTCCATTACTGCTTCAGAGCGGCGCCGGATGAGATCGAAGCGCCAGACAGTGTACGGAGTCTGATTCTCCGGCACATAGTAGATCGCGTGCGGTGTCAGGCTCCACTGTCGATTGATGATGAAATCTCGCAACTCGGGGATGAGCAACTCCTCACCGGTCCGCAGGTCCTTTTGCCAGAGTGTGCCATTCCACGAGAAGAAGAGCATTCGGCCATCGGCCGATTCTCTGGCTTCGAAACCACCTTTGAGTGTCACCCGGGTCGCCTCACCTCCGGCTGCCGGAATCTTCCAGATCTGCAGACCATTCTCTCGATTGGAGAGGAAATAGATCGATTGACTGTCGCTCGACCATCCGGGCAGGATGTCGTTTGCCGGATGTGAGGTTAGTCGACGGGGATTGGTTCCATCTGAAGATATGACCAGGATCTCTCCCTGTCCGTCGATGGCCCGGCTGAAGCTGATCGATCTGCCGTCAGGCGACCAGTGCAGACTGCCAACTCCGTACTGCTGAAAGTTGGTCAGTCTGTTGACATTGTTGCAGTTCGAATTCGCCATCCAGAGTTCATCCCATCCGGTACGATTGGAGTCAAAAGCAACGAATCTGCCGTCAGGGGATAGTCGCGGGGAGTAGTCATTGCGTGAGGAATCGATGATGCATCGAGACAGATGGCTGCGATGGGACTTGCTTTTCACCCCAAAAGTCTCGGAGGTGTTTGACGGCAGCGAGAGAACCTCAACCAGCGTATCGTCGGCCATGAGGGTATAGGCCATCTCTCCCGATGATTTTGAGATATCGAAGTGGCGAACATCGAAAGGCACTCCCGGCTCGGAATGCGGTACCCCGCCACCGGCTGGCAATCTCCAGACCCGTTGAGTATCACCTTTTCTCGCGGCAAAGAGCAGCTCGTCTCCCCCGGAAGACCACTGAATATCGGTGATTGGCATCGGTTCGCTGGTGACCTGTCGCAGATCTCCCGAGACCAGATTTTTGACGAAGAGGCTGCAGTTGAAGTCGGTGAAGCAGCGAACGAAGGCGATCTTCTGCCCGTCAGATGAGAATTGCGGGTTGCTGTCAAAGCAGTTTGGGTCGTCGGGGGGATTGGAGACCGGCCATCGCTCGCCTCCACCAACCGGAATCATCCAGATCCCGGTCGATTTCCCTCTGCTGTTGCTGTCCGAGACGGCCAGCAACCTGCCATCAGGTGACCAGTCAAGGCCTCCCCAGACCTCGGCAATCTTCTGTTCGTTGCCTCCAATCGCCGGAATCATCATCAGTTGAGGTTTCTCCGAGCCAGCCACTGCTCTGAGAAAAGCCAGAAATTGCCCATCCGGCGACCAGGCTAAATTAGTTTCGCATCCCCGAACCTTCGTTACCTGAATGGGATCTCCCATGCCGACCAGACTGACGTAGATGTCACAGTCCTTATCGCCTTCACCCTCCCAGACGAAAGCAACGAATCGTCCGTCTGGCGAGAATCGCGGGTAGCTTTCGTTGCCCGGCATACTGGTGAGCGGAGTGATCAGCGAAGCTTTGGAGGGCTTCTTTCGATAGCTGATCAGATCGGCGCGGATCAGTCCAAAGAAGATGGCTGACAAGGCGATGGCTGACATCACCACCTGTCGCGAGAAATGACGCGGAGAAGCGGGAAGGGCTGGCGTTGGCAGCGCTTCGTTCGCCGTCTCCACCCTCTCCACCGGAGGCTCGGCTTCAGCCGCCAGATCCTCTTGCGTCGCCGGTTGCCGATCCACACCACGGCCATCGACAACCACTACCTGCCCGCTGAAGACATAACCGACACCTGGAATGGTGATGATATAAAGGGGGGCTTTCGCCGGCTCACTCAGTAACTGCCGCAGCCTGTAGATCTGCTGTGGCAGATTCGATTCCTCGACCTGATAATTATGCCAGACAGCCTTGAGCAGGCTCTCCTTGCTGACCACCTCGCCGGCATGCTCGACAAGATATTTCAGAATCTCGAATGTTCTGTTGGTAAGCGGAAGTTTTACGCCGTCGCACCAGATTGTCGCGCTGGCAACGTCAAGACGGTACGAGCCAAAAATATAGCTTTTCGCAGTCTGCTGATCCGATCCTGAATTCATAAGCAGGAATTCCCCGGAACGATTCCATTCAAACGTTTTTAAATGTTGATGATATTGTTCCCTTAATCACGCCCGAGCATCCTGCCGGATCTGCCTGTCCGGACCGGTTCAATTCGACACGCTTAAGGTTGGGATCCCCTCACGATTGTTGTGCATTTTGCTGGATATCCAAGGTAAACACATGAAAGGTAAACACATCAGATCCACGTTATAAATTTACTGAAACGCGACCTTTGATGCAAGGGGGGGCAGCGGCGGCGGCCCGGCCGTGGGGGATTGCCGTGACTGAGTGGATTCTCCAGTGGAGATCGTCGCGGCCCGGAATATCGTCGCGGTAGTGGGCACCACGGCTCTCCTCACGCCAGAGGGCAGCGGCAGTGATCAGACGGGCGAGAGCCAGCAGGTTGAGGGTTCGTGAATTGGGGGCGAGGCGAATCAGCTCATCGATCCGGGAGATGGCGGTCGAGAGACCCTCATGGTTGCGGATCAGACTGACATGACGCCACATCAGTTCCTGAGTCTGATAGCGGATCAGCGGGTCGAAGATCCAGTCTTCGGGCGAGAGATGAATCGGGGCGGGGGTGGTGACAGACCGGAGCGGAGGTGCTTCTTCGAGTGCGGCCTCGCCGGCGCGGGCACCAAAGACGAGTCCTTCGAGAAGTGAGTTGCTGGCAAGGCGATTGGCGCCATGGACGCCGGTGCAGGCGGTCTCGCCGGCAGCATAGAGGCCGGGAAGCGATGTTCGGCCGAAGATGTCGGTGCGGACTCCACCCATCAGATAATGGGCGGCCGGGCTGACCGGAATCGGACTGGAGGTGATGTCGATACCGAAGCGCAGGCAGGTCAGGTGGATCTTCGGAAAACGCCGACGGAGAAAGTCAGGATCGAGGTGGGTCATGTCGAGGCTGACCCATTGGCAACCCGTCCGCTCCATTTCGGCTTTGATCGAGCGTGAGACGATATCGCGGGGAGCGAGTTCAGCGCGTTGGTCATAACGCGACATGAATGGCTCCCCCGTGTCGTTGCGCAGAATCCCTCCCTCACCGCGCAGCGCTTCGGAGATGAGAAACCGTGGCGCTCCGGGGGCGGCGAGGGCGGTCGGATGAAACTGGAAGAATTCAAGATCGCTGACCTCGGCGCCGGCGACATAGGCCATGGCGATGCCGTCACCGGTGGCCACCTCGGGGTTGGTTGTCTGGGAATAGATCCTCCCGGCCCCGCCGGTGGCCAGTACCACGGCTCGCGCCCGCATCTCACACCGCAGATTCTCCGAGGGATGGATAAATCTGACACCGACGCAGCGCCCCTCCTCGGTCAGCAGATCGATTGTTGCCGCATGCGCCAGAAAGGTAATCTCCGGTATCCGGCGCGCGTGGGCGAGCAGGGCCCTGATGATCTCGCTGCCGGTTGAGTCTCCGCGTGCGTGGAGAATCCGTCTTCGTGAATGGGCGGCCTCGCGCGTAAAAGCCAGCTCACCATCCTCACGATCGAATTGCGCACCCCATTCGATCAGTTCGGTGATGTAGTGAGGCCCCTCCTCGACGAGGACGCGCACCGCCTTTTCGTCACAGATCCCCGCACCCGCCGTCAGCGTGTCCTCAAAGTGGAGTTCAATTTCGTCCTCATCCGAAAGAGCAACGGCGACACCACCCTGGGCATATTCCGTGTTCGATTCGTCAAGCCGATCCTTGGTCAGCACGGCTACCCGGCCTCCCCGTGACAGTGAGATCGCCGCGCGCAAGCCGGCGACACCGCTGCCAATGACGATGAAGTCAATTTCTGTCATCACGTCCTAAACCCCGGCCCCGGCGTAAGCCTGCTGTCGCGCCGCCAGCTGACCGCAGGCCGCGGAGATATCCTGACCACGCGGACGCCTGATGAAGGCCGGAAGATCCTTTTCCACCAGAATCTTCTGGAAATCGAGGATTCGGTCGGGCGACGAGGCGCGATAGGGAAGTTCAGGCGCCGGATTGTGCGGGATGAGATTGACCTTGGCACGAATCCCGTTGAGCAGGCTCACCAGCCGCCGGGCATCGGCAGGGCTGTCATTGACTCCGGCGAGCATGACATATTCGAAAGTCAGCCGCTCGCGATCAGCCAGTGGATACTCCCTGCAGGCCCGCATCAGTTCCGCCAGTGGATAGCGCCGGTTGATCGGCATGAGCGTGGTTCTCTGCTCATCCGTCGTCCCTGAGAGCGAAATTGCCAGGTGGGGGCGAATCGGCTCACGCGCAAACTCCTCGATTCGGGGCACGATCCCCGAGGTCGAGACGGTGATGCGTTTCGGCCCGATGGCAAGCCCCTTCTCGTCGGCCAGCAGGCGGACCGCAGCCATCACCTCAGCATAGTTGAGGAAGCTCTCGCCCATCCCCATGAAGACGAGATTGGTCCCGTGCGGCGGCTTTATCCCGACACCATAGACCTCATTGAGCACCAGGATCACCTGCGAAACAATCTCGCCGGCGGTCATGTTGCGCTTCAGACCCAGTTGCGCCGTCATGCAGAAGGTGCAACCCACTGCACACCCGATCTGACAACTGATGCAGATGGTGTCGCGCCGCTCCTCCGGCATGAAGACGGCCTCTGCTTCGCGACCATCGCCATACTGCAGCAGATACCTCCGCGTTCCGTCGGTCGAATGGAAGATTCTCCCGATCCTCGTCTCACAGACCCTCGTCACCTCCGCGAGGCGCTGACGCAGCCCCAGTGGCAGTTCAGTCATGTCTGCAAAATCGCTCACTCTCCGCTGACAGATTGCCGCATAGAGCTGGCGACCACGATAGGCCGGCTCACCCAGCGATCGCGCCAGATCGATCATCTCCGCTTCAGTCTTTCCCAGCAGCAGTTCCATTGTCCTCAATTATCAGCCTGATTATGAAGGTGCCTCTGCGGGCCTGACCCACCGGTGGTTCAATCCTCGGCTTTGCTTTTCCGCTCCCGTTTTCGCTCGCTCCGAATCGATTTCTCTTCAAGCCGCCTTGCCTTTGAGGCCGACGTCGGCCGCGTCGCGCGTCTTGGTTTGCGCACTCGCTGCATGGCGGTCAGTTTCGCCGCCATCCGCTCAAAGGCGGCTTCGCGATTATCCGATTGTGATCGGCGCTCGGTGGCTGTGACCACCACCCCGCTTGGGCGGTGTGTCAACCTGACCCCGGTCTCCGTCCGGTTGCGATGCTGGCCACCCGGGCCACCGGCGACAAAGAACTCGAGGTCACAGTCCCGCTCAAGCGACGGCCGATCAGTTGGGAAAATCTCCATGGCCTTGAAACCTCGCCTTCAGGTCTTCGCCTCCTCAGCAGGCACGCCGGACCGGCCTGTCAGATCACGCCAGTGACGCAGGCAGACCAGCCCGAGCGCCGTCGCCGGCACTCCGAGAAAGACCCCGACAATTCCGCCAATCTCCGCTCCACCGACTACCGCAAGGATGACCAGCAGCGGATGGATCTCCATCCCCCGGCTCAGCAAACGTGGATAGATGATGTAGTCGTGAATTATTCGAAAGATGATCAGAAAGGCGAGAACCCCGGCGGCAAGCTTCCACGAACTGAGGCTGCCGATGATCGCTGCTATCAGCATCATTATAAATGGGCCGATAACCGGGACAAATTCGAGTATTCCGGCGGCGATCGCGAGAATCAACGGATAGGAGAGACCAATCGCGCGAAACCCAATCCCCTCGATCACTCCGACCAGCAGGCAGGCAATCACCTGCGCTCGAATGTACGAGGCCAGTGTCGAGCTGACGTCTCGCAGGAAGTGTGCCAGCCGATAGCGCACATCCGCCTGCGGGAAGCTCACCAGCAGGCGGCGTGTCAGCTGCGTCACATCCTTGAGCAGGAAGAATCCGATCACCGGAATCAGCACCAGCCAAGGTGCGAAGAGGCTTAGTCGCAGCGTGCTGGAAAAGATCGACTGCACCCATTCCAGCAGCCGCAATGGCAGCTCGTTGACCGCTTCGCCAAGATATTCACGCCAGGTCAGCGGCAGTCGATACCTTGCCGGCAGTGTCGCCATCCACTTAACTGTCTGATCAACCTTTCGGGCGTAGGCGGGAAAGTTCTCAAGAAAGGTGCTCACCTGGTCGGCCAGTGCCGGCACAACCCGTTCCAGGCTGAAGACCAGCAACAGTACCAGCAAGAGGTAGACAATGATGATCGCCGCGGTGCGCGGCAGGCGAAAACGAAGCCCCCAGCGTCTTCCCGGTGATTCGACAAAGTCGACCAGCGGCAGCAGCAGGTAGCAGAAGATTACGGTGAAGGCGAGCAGCAGCAACACCATTCGCAGGGCATAAAGCAGCCAGAGGCATCCGGCCGCGGCGGCAACCGTGATCGCTGCCTGCCAGGCAATCGTTCGGATTCTTCGCTCGCTGATGTTTCGCTCGTCCGCAGGTAGCATTTCCCGTCACTCAAAAGAGATGGCTCTGATCAAATGTGAAACCTGATTATACAACCCGTGGTCAAATCGGCAAATGGCGGCATTGCTCGATCAGATCCTTCAGGTTCCTATCTTTCTGGCAACGTGGCCGGCAGCGAGGATTTTTCAAGTATGACGGAACTGACGCCGCCTGAAAATTCCGTTACCCGGTTGCACCTTTGCCTGATGATGAAGCACAATCGCTTGTGAGAGTGATACTTATGATATGCCGGTTTAGCCGTCAGGTCCGGCCGTCAGGTCAGGGTATTGAGTTTAGTCATCAGGTTTAGCTGCTATGGAAAGATTGCCAAAGATTCTGGTCACCAACGACGATGGATATTATTCAGCGGGCATCGATGCCCTGACGAGAGCGCTGGATGGAGTCGGCGAAGTGGTGGTGGTCGCGCCGGCGTCGGAGCAGAGTGCGATGTCGCACAGCCTGACGCTGACCCGTCCTTTGCGCATCAGGCAGCTTGACGAGCGTCGCTACACGGTCGATGGGACGCCAACCGACTGCATCACGCTGGCGATCACGAGAATCCTGCCCGAGCGACCGGATATCGTCGTCTCCGGCATCAACCAGGGAGCCAACCTTGGCGACGATGTGACCTATTCGGGAACGGTTGCCGGAGCGATCGAGGCCGGTATCTTCAGGATACCCGGTATTGCTTTCAGCCTTGCCAGTCGTGGTGAGGATTTCGCGAATGCCGCCCGTTTCGCTGCGGGGCTGACCCGGCGTGTGCTGCGTGAAGGACTACCCGCCGGGACGATTCTCAATGTCAATCTGCCCGATGGTGAGATCCGTGGTGCCCGCCTGACCCACCAGGGAACACGAAGCACCGAGCTTCTCATTCAGAATGGCCACGACCCGCGCGGCAAGGAGTATTTCTGGATTGGCGGTCAGATCATCTCCTGGAAGGATGAGCATGGCAGCGATTATGAGGCTGTCTCGCAGGGATATGCCTCGATCACCCCGCTGCGGATCGATATGACCGATTACCGACTGCTCGAAGAGCTTCGCTCGCAGGAGGGATTTCTGACAGATGTCTGCGCCGCCACACCCCGATAGTCACGATTCACCGGCCGACCGTCGGGAGCGGCAGGAGATGGTTGAGC
>CAIKMY010000231.1 GCA_903828635.1 uncultured Acidobacteriota bacterium | reverse complement strand
CACCGCTGAGCAGCGCGGTGCTCACCGGGATCACGAGGGATTCGGTGATGCAGATCGCGCGCAATGCCGGCTATGAGGTGGTGGAGCAGGTGATCCCGCGGGCATGGCTCTACATTGCGGATGAGGTCTTCTTCACGGGGACGGCGGCGGAGATCACGCCGATTCGGAGCATCGACCGGATCAAAATTGGCAGTGGCCGGCGAGGTTCGGTGACGGCCGCCTTGCAGGACGAGTTCTTCGCCATCACCTCCGGGCAAAAAGAGGCTCCTGGTGACTGGCTGACACGAGTCGACTAATATCCAGATTCGAGGCGTGGAGCAGGAGACCTCAGCGAATGCTCCGCGCCAATGGTTCCACTCCATGAATCCAACCTCCGGCAATCGGCTCTTCCTGATCGACGGAATGTCCAATCTCTACCGGGCATTCTTTGCAGTTCGTGGGCTGTCGAACTCCCGTGGTCTGCCGACCAACGCCATCTTCGGATTCACGATGATGCTGCGAAAGCTGATCAAGGACCATAATCCCGACTATCTCGGTGTGGTGCTCGATTCGAAGGAGCCGACCCATCGACAGGAGAAGTTTCCGCAGTACAAGGAGCACCGCAAGCCGATGCCGGAGGAGATGGTGGTGCAGCTACCCTATCTCGATCGGCTCTGTGAGGCGTTGCGGATCCCGATTATCAGGATGGCCGGATATGAGGCAGACGACCTGATGGGAACGCTGGCACGACAGGCGACGGCGGCGGGGGTGCGGACGGTACTGGTGACCAGCGACAAGGATCTGGCGCAACTGGTGAGTGATCCGGACGTGGTCATGCTGCGCATCGAGAGATCGAAGGGCGAGACGAAGGAGGTCTTTCTTGACGAGGCGGGGGTGAGGGCCAAGTACGGAGTTGGACCGGCAAAGATCGTCGAGTGGCTCGGGCTCTGTGGAGATGCGGCCGATGGCTTTGAGGGTGGCTGGGGCATCGGTGAGAAGGGGGCGGTGCTGCTGCTGGAGCAGTTTGGCGACATCGAAAATGCACTTGCCGGCTGGGAGCAGGTCAGGCGCAAGAATTATCGTGAGGCGCTGCGGGACAGTGCGGAAAATATCCGACTGGCGCGGGAACTGGCGCAGATCGACCTCGATGTGCCGGTGAACCTCGACCTCAACGCGCTAAGGATGGAGGATCCCGATTATGAGCAGGCCTTCCGCCTCTTCTCCGAGCTTGAATTTGCCCAGTTGCGCGAGGAGTACGCGAAGAAGCGTGCTGGTGGCAGCGATGGGGTAAGGGCGGCACAGGAAGTCGTCGAGGTCGCGCCGATCGAGACCATTTATCTGGTTCACGAGACGGTAAGCGGGATTGCCGGGGCAATCGAGAGGCTCTCGCTGGCTGAGCGATTGGCCTTTGCGCTGGAGACGGGGGGGGATGGCCGGCTGACGGGTATTGCCTTCTCTGACGGGCCCGGGCGAGCCGATCGCTTTCCGCTCGATCGGGGCGAGGATTCGGAGCAGGCCCTGCGGGGAGTTGGAGAGATTCTCGGCAACGGATTGATCGAGAAGGTAACGCACGACTGGAAGCGGGCGATGAGACTGCTGACGCCGCTCGGGATCGAGATTGCCGGGATTGCCGAGGATACGCTGCTTGAAGGCTACCTGCTCGATGCCGAGCGTGGCAGATACGAGCCTGTGGCCCTTGCCGTCGAGAATCTTGGCCTCGCCAAGGCCAATGCGTCCGACCTGTCACTGGTGGCTGATCTGACAGGACGAATAGCGCCGGAGCTGGCGCGCCGGATTGCCGGAGACAGGATCGTCTTCCCGTTTCAGCAACAGACACTCGAATATGTCTACCGCGAGATCGATCTGCCACTGGTGCCATTGCTGCATCAGATTGAGCGTGCCGGCTTCCGTGTCGACACGGGGGCACTGGCAGCACTGTCAGTCGAAATGGAGCAGGATCTGGCGCGGCTGACGCAGGAGATCTACCGTGAGGCAGGTCGCGAGTTCAATATTGCCTCTCCGGCACAGCTTGGCGAGATCTTCGAAGAGCTCAACTTCGAGGTTTCGCGGAGGACATCGACCGGGAAGATCTCGACGGGGCGTGATGTCCTTGATGAACTGGCGGTAAGGTATCGCCTGCCGCAACTGGTGATCGAATATCGCGAACTGAGCAAGCTCAAGGGAACCTATGTCGACGCGCTGCCGGGGCTGATCGACCCCGTTGACGGGCGCATTCACACGACGCTCAACCAGACGGTAGCGGCAACAGGGCGGCTCTCCTCAACCGATCCCAACCTGCAGAACATCCCGATTCGCACCGAGACGGGGCGCCGCATCCGCCGCGCCTTCATTCCGGCTGACGGCTGTGTGATTCTCTCCGCCGACTATTCGCAGATCGAATTACGATTGCTGGCCCACATCACTCAGGATCCGGTCATGCTCGAAGCCTTCCGCAAGGGAGAGGACATCCACGAGCGCACTGCCCGTGCGGTCTTTGGCGCGAGAACTCCCGAGGAGCTTCGCGAGAAGCGGCGTGTCGCCAAGATCGTCAATTTTGGCATCGCCTATGTCATCGGCCCGTTCGGCCTTGCCCAGCGTGTTGGCATCTCCCGTCACGAAGCGAAGCAGGTGATTGAAAACTACTACCGCACCTATGCCGGCGTGAAGAGGTATATGGATGAGCTGCCGGATCAGGCCCGCGCGGCCGACTGCACGGTGCGCTCGATCTTCGGACGGCTGCGTCGTCTTCCCGACCTCAAAGCCAAAGGGGCGCCCCGAGCCGGTGCCGAGCGTGAGGCTGTCAATATGCCAATGCAGGGCTCGGCTTCTGACATCGTCAAACTGGCGATGATCAGGGTTGGCGATGAACTGCTGAGGCATCAGCTCAATGCCCGGATGATCCTTCAGGTGCACGACGAGCTTGTCTTTGAAGTGCCGCGCCGTGAGGTTGAGGAGACGGCATTGGTCGTCAGGAAGGCGATGGAGCACGCCGTCACCCTTGACGTGCCCCTCCCTGTCGAAATTGGCTTCGGTGAAAACTGGATGGAGACCAAGTAGCCCCGCGATCAGGCTACCTGGTCGGGGCTACGCCTTGACGCCGGCGTTGATCAGCCAGCCTCCGTCGACGAAGATCGTCTGCCCGGTAATGTAGTCGGAAGCATCGGAGGCGAGCAGCAGCGTGACACCGGCAAGGTCGCTCGGAACCCCGGGACGACCGAGAGGGATGACGCTGACCGCGCTTTCGTAAAGCTCCGGCACCGAAAAGAAGGCATCGGTCATCTTCGTCCAGAAACGTCCCGGCCCAATAGCATTGACGCAGATGTTGTCAGCAGCATACTCAAGCGCGAGGCTTCGCGTCATCTGGCGCATCCCGCCCTTGCTGATCGAATAGAGAGCAATATTCGGCACAGCATACTCAAAGACGATCGAGCCGACATTGATGATCTTTCCCCGGCCGCGCCGCCGCATCACCGCCCGCACCTCCTGGCAGGCAAAGAAGGCTCCCTTGATATTGACCGCCATGATCCGATCCCAGTCATCCTCGGTGAAGGTATCGATCGGGCGGCGAAAATTGATGCCGGCAGCGTTGACGAGGATATCGAGCGATCCGTAATGATCGGCGACTTCGTGGATCATTGCCCGCACTGCGGGGACATCTCCGACATCGGTTGGCACGACGAGGACACGTCGACCGGTTTCGCGAATCAGTTCAGCCGCCTTCTCCAGCTCACTCGCTGTCCGCGAGGCAATCGCGATGTCGGCTCCGGCATTGGCCAGCGCCAGTGCCATCCCCAGCCCCAGCCCGCGTCCGCCTCCGGTCACCAGCGCCACTCTCCCCGTCAGATCAAAGCCCGGCATGCGAAACTCGCTGTCGAGGGCCATTCTTCTCTCCGGCTTTGGCTCCATATTATCTCCCATTGTCACCTCCCGCAGTCCCCTTCCCTCAGTGAGCACCCAGCTTGCGCAGTTGCTCGATCACGTAGTAACCCATCATCAGAATAATGATCACCGTCGCCCCCCACATCGCTACGGTGACGAGTGACGATGGCGCGATATCTTTCGGCAGTCGGCGATGGCGCAGGTAAAGCGTGCCGACTCCGATTACCGGCAGCATCAGTGCCTGCGAAACGCCTCCGGCAACAACCATCTGCACGGGTGACTCGACCAGCAGGTAGAGTGTCACCGGAATTGCGGTGATCAGCACGATAAAGATGTTCCGGTAGCGCACACGACTGCGGTAATCATCCGCTTTGAACGCCCCCATCAGACAGGCCATGTCGGCGAAGACACGCGAATTGGAGGCGGTTGCGGCAAAGATCGTCCCGTAAAGCGTAAAGATTGCCCCGAGATAGAAGAGCCAGAGCGACCACTCACCGAGCGTCTGCGTGTAAATGTTCGAGAGGACCGGAATCATATCGCCCGCTGCCGGCACCTTACCCATCCCGTGCAGAATCCCGGCACCGAGCAGGTAAAAGGCGACCGTGGCCACAGTGTAGACGATCATCGAGGCAATGATATCCAGTCGCATGACGCGCATCCAGCCATTGGCACGGCGATTCCACTCAGCCGAGCCGTCACGCCTTCCGGCATAGCGGGCATATCCCTTCTCGACGCACCAGTATGGATACATGAACAGCTCGCTCGCCCCAACGCCGGTGATCCCGAAAACGGCAACCGCGGTTGAGAAGCCGGTTCCCGGCATCCTGAATTGAAAGCCTTCGCGAAGCTCCGCCCACGAGAAATACTGCGGCATGCGCATCAGCACCACTGCGGCCAGAAAGGTAAGCATCGTAAAGAGCCCGACCTTGATCATGGCCAGGCGCTCGATCCGCTCATAGCCACCGCCGAGCAGGATCGCCAGCGTAATCCCCCAGAAAACCAGTACCCATGCACGCACCGGGATCGACGGCAGCAGCAGATTCATTACCTGCGAGACACCACCAAACATCGCCCCGACCTGTAACAGCGTCATCAGCGTCATCAGCGCCCACGCCCAGACTACCCAGTTGACCCGCCAGCGCGGCCCCGGCACGCGGTTGTAGCCGGCCAGCCCGGTCTCGCCGCTGGCGATGATGTAGCGCCCCATCTCCGCTTGCAGCACCGGCTTGATCAGGCAACTGAGAACGATGACCCAGAGTGCAGTGTAGCCGACTTGTGCCCCGAGCGTCGTCGTCGCGATCAGTTCCCCCGAGCCGACGATCGAGGCGGCAAGAATCATCCCCGGCCCGATCCGCTTCAATGCTGCCCAAAGCGTCGCCGGTGGCTCAGCAACCTCATCCGGCGGCAACTGATACGGATCCGCAAGCACATCTCCGCCCCTGATCTGCTCTTCGCTCTTCTTCATCCGCGAACCTCTCTCCCGACATCTCTGCCGGGACTTGCTGATGTCACATCTCTCTGATGCCCTCTCCCCGGAACCGGAAGGGGCTCGACAATCACTGAACTGAAAATCACGCTGAAATCGTGTCGCATTCTACACGCGCCGGAAGATAATGCGAATCCCCGATGAGAAAAATATGAAACGAGCCCTGACACAAATGACAGGGGAACAAAAATATTCAGACCGGATAATCATCTTTCAACTCTAATGCATCGTTAGCCAAATCTACGGCATCGGCATCAGCAATGAGGTGTGTGCATGAAGAGAGACTATGACTGGAAGAAACAGGTGAAAGTCGGGGCGACACTGCTCACCGTGTGTCTGCTCTGGCTGGGGTTGTGGCCGAGCGAAGCGGCGCAGCAAGGTGCGGACTGTAGCTACCTGCGGCGACGGGAGACGCCTGACGAGGTGCGAGCGCGCCATCGCGAGGAGTTAACGCGGGCGACGGAGGAGGTGAGCGCACGGCTGGGGTTTGAAACGGCGCTGGAATTAGCAGCTCCGGAGGAGTTACCGCGGAAGAATTTCATCGACACGATCCTCTTCGACCGGATGGTGCGTGATCGGGTGGCCTCAGCACCGGTGATATCGGATGCGGAGTATCTGCGTCGGGCATACCTTGATCTGACAGGGAGGATACCGACGGCGGCGGAGGCGGCGACCTTTCTTGCAAACCGTGAGACGAACAAGCGGGAGGCGCTGGTTGACCGGCTGATCGGCTCGCCGGAGTTCATTGACAAGTGGACGATGTTCTTCGGGGACCTCTTCAGGAACACGGCACGATCGACCAATGTGCTGCGATACAGCGGAGGGCGGGACGCTTTTTACAATTACCTGCGGGATGCGGTTGCGACCAACAAGAGCTATGCCCAGATGGCACGGGAGATGATCGATGCCAACGGTGACAGCTATCTTGCGGGTGAGACCAACTTCATTGTCGGGGGAACGATCCCGATGGGGCCGCCGCAGGACACCATGGACGGGCGGGCGGTCAATATCGGGAGCATGTTTCTGGGGGTTGGAGCGATCGACTGCCTGCTCTGCCACAATGGAGCGGGCCATCTGGACGGAGTGAATCTCTGGGGATCAAAGCGGACGCGGCAGGAGGCGTGGGGGATGTCAGCCTTCTTTGCGCGGACGCGGATGGTGAGGCAGTTACTATCGACCCAGCCACTGATATTCAAGTACACGATTTCGGAGTTACCGATCGGCGAATACCTGCTCAACACCGATTTTGGGAATCGTTCAGACCGGGAACCGGTTGGTAGCCAGCAGGCGGTCCCGCCGCGTTACATATTTGGAGGAGGTGGGGTCAATCAGGGAGAGACGCGGCGACAGGCGCTGGGGCGACTGATCACTGGCGACCGGCAGTTTGCACGGGCGGCAGTCAACTATTTGTGGGAGCGGATGATGGTCGAGCCACTGGTCTCGCCGTCAAACGGGTTCGATCCCGACCGGCTTGACCCGGCCGTGGCGCTGCCCTCGGGGTGGGGACTGCAGCCGGCAAACTCCGAACTGCTGGAAGCGCTGACGAGTGAGTTCATCAGGCAGAATTACAATATCCGGGCACTGATCGGGCTGATCGCCAAATCGACGGCCTATCAGTTATCGGCAAGCTATCCGGGCAGCTGGAATCTGGCGATGACACCATACTATTCGCGGAGGTACGTGCGCCGGCTGGAAGCGGAGGAGATTCACGATTCAATCCTCAAGGCGACCGGGATGACAGTGAGTTACCAGTTGCGTGATGGCTTCAACAATCCAACGCGGATGGTCAACTGGGCAATGCAGTTGCCGGACACCAGCGAGCCGCGGGGACTGGTGCTGGTGCAGCAATTTCTCAACTCGTTTGTTCGTGGTGACCGCGACACGAGGCCGCGATCGATGGAGCCGACAATTCTGCAGGCGCTCAATCTGATGAACCATCAGTTTGTCATGAACCGGATACATCAGGTCAATGTCGGGTCGAATGTTTCGCGGCTGCTGGGGAATGCGTCGCTGACGCCGGAGCAAATTATCGACGAGCTCTACCTGGCGACGCTGACGCGGTATCCGACGCGGGAAGAGATGGATCGGCTGACGCCGCTCTTTGCCTCGCAGGGGCGAAGACAGGCGACGGAATCGATTCAGTGGGCGCTGCTCAACAAGATGGACTTTATCTTCAATTATTGAAGCAGGGAGCGGAGGCATAATGAACAAGCATCTTCGATACGGGCATCGCTGCGAGGTCTGCGCTCCGGAGCGCGGAGGAAACTCACCACTGACGGGGCCGATCTTTGGCCGTCGTCAATTCTTCAGGATGGCGGGGGCGGGTTTGGCGGGATTCATGCTGTCACCGCTGGTTGGTGTGCGGGCAAGCGAGGGACCGGCAATCTCGGGGAAGGCGCGCAACTGTATTTTCATTTTAATGGCCGGAGCGCCAAGCGGAGTCGACACCTTTGATCTCAAGGTGGGGCCGTGGACACCAGCGGATTTCAATCCGACGACCTACAACAAGGCACTCTTTCCGCAGGGGCTGATGCCAAACCTGGCGAATCAGCTTGGCCGGCTGTCGATCATCCGCAGCATGCGTGCGCCGGCGCTGGTGCACCCGTTGCAGCAGACGTGGGCGCAGATTGCGCGGAGTCCGTCATCAGCGCTCGGCAAGGTAGCGCCGAATATTGGTAGTGTGGCGGCGCTCGAATTTGAGTCGCAGCGTGAGTCTGGCCAGAAACTGCCGGTCTTCGTTTCGCTCAATACCGGCGGGAATGTTGTCGGTCCGGGCTATTTTAACGGGCTCTACTCGCCATTCGACATCACGGCGGCGCCGGCAGGTCTGGGCAACCTCAGCAACCCCGATGGGCAGGCGGCATTCGAGAATCGGTACGCGGTGCTGGAAGCGCTCGATGCCGGGCTGCGCGGCAACTCACCACTGGGTGGAGAGGTCGGAACGATGAGCAGCTTTTACGAGCGTGGCCGGGCGATGATGTACGATCCGGCGGTCGAGGAGGCCTTTCGCTTCACGAGTGAGGAGCAGGATCGCTATGGTGGAACCGGGTTT
>CAIKMY010000230.1 GCA_903828635.1 uncultured Acidobacteriota bacterium | reverse complement strand
TCATTGCGCGCGGGTGTCAGCTCTTCGACGAGGTGGTCATTGCCATTCTGATAAACCCGGGCAAGAGCCCACTCTTCCCGCTCGAAGAGAGACTGGCACTGCTGCGAGATGTCGTTGTTCCGCAATTTCCACGGGTTCGAATCGAGTCCTTTCAGGGACTGCTCATGGACTTTGCGGCGCGTAACGAAGCGACGGCGATCATCCGCGGCATCCGTTCGAGCAAGGATTACGAATATGAACTGCCGATGATCCTGATGAACCGCCGTCTCAATCCGGGGATTGAGACGGTCATGCTGGTCGCCTCCGAGGAGAACTCATATATCAGTTCAAGCCTGATCAAGGAGGTCTTCAGCCTTGGCGGCTCAATCGAGGGGCTGGTTCCGGATCTGGTCATTGAACGTATGCGTCAGAACGCCATAATTCAATCAAGGAAAGAAGATGAGTACAACAGCAACAGTTAACCAGCCATTCCCCATCTCGGATCGTGCACGGAAGACACAGCTCTCCTCCACGGCGGCCGTCGTCATGGCTGCCGACAGGCTTCGCGCGCAGGGGGTTAAAGTGATCGATCTCGGCGTCGGAGAGCCGGACTTCCCGACACCTGAGCATATCAAGGCCGCCGCCAAGGAGGCACTCGATCAGAACTTTACCCGCTACACCGCAGCCAGCGGCATCATGCCGCTGCGCCAGGCAATCTGTGATTACCACAATGCAAACTTCGGATCAGATTATGAGGCGGCCAACTGCTGTGTCGTCCTTGGTGGCAAGCAGGGGATTTTCAATGCGGTGCTGGCAATGGTCAATCCCGGTGACGAAGTGCTGCTCGAAAATCCCTGCTGGGTCTCGTTCCCGGAGATTGTTAATTTTGCCGAGGGGAAGAATGTTCTGATCGACACGGAATCGACCGACTTTCATCTGACAGCCGAATTGGTCAGGGCGGCGATCACCCCCAAAACGAAGCTGCTGATCATCAATTCACCGTCGAATCCCACAGGGAGGGTGATCGATCCGGCCGAGTTTGAGAAGATCGTCAGGGTTGCGGTCGAGCATAATGTCTGGGTTATCTCCGATGAGTGTTATCTGCAACTGGTCTATCCACCGCATCGTGTCAATTCAGCGGCCGGCCTGCCACCGGAGTTGCGCGAGCGGGTGCTGATTGCCGGCTCACTCTCGAAGACCTACGCGATGACCGGATGGCGAGTCGGCTTCACGCTCGGGCCAAAGGACTGGGTCACTGAAGTAATCAAGATTCAGAGCCAGTCGGCGACTCATGCCGCCTCGATTGCGCAGAAGGCGGCGATTGCCGCGCTTACCGGATCGCAGCAATCGGTTGCCGGGATGCTGGTCGAGTACCAGCGACGCGGCGAGTGGCTGGTCCCGGCACTCAACGAGATTCCAGGCATCACCTGCAGCATGCCCGAGGGTGCCTTCTATGCCTTCCCCAATGTCAAAGGGTTGATGCAGGAGTGCGGGTTTGCGACCTCCAAGGAGCTGGCTGATGAATTGCTCTTCAAATATGGGATCGTCCTGACCGCCGGCTCGGCCTTTGGTGCCGAGGGCTACCTCAGAATCTCATATGCCAATTCGCTGGAGGCCATTCAGGAGGCAGTCGAGCGCATCCGGCAGATGATTGAGGATCGCAAGTCCGGGGCGACTGCCTGAGCGGAGTGGGGCATCAGGTGGGCCGCTCGAGCGGCTCGCCTGATGCTGACGAGCTGTTGTCAATATATCCAGCCATTCCCATCCCAGGCAGCACTGACCAGCCATTTGCCATCGGGTGAAAACGCAGTCGACCAGATCTGCTGTGAGTGCCTGCTCAGCCTGAGCAGTTCGAGTCCGCTGGCAGTCTCCCAAATCCTGACAGTCTTGTCCTCACTGGCAGTCGCCAGTCTTCTGCCGTCGGGTGAGAAGGCAACCTCGAAAATCTCATCAGAGTGGCCATCGAGGGTGGTGATTCGCTGCAGATTGTCGAGTGACCAGATAGTGGCATGTTTGTCGCGACTGGCAGAGGCAAGCAGCCGCTCGCGGGGGGAAAAAGCCACCGACCAGACTGGGCGTTCGTGACCACGAAGCAGTGCCTGCTGGCGCCCGGAAGCCGTCTCCCAGAGTCGGACAGTGCCATCCTCACTGCCGGAGGCCAGCAGCAGGCCATCCATTGAAAATGCAACCGATAAGACTTCGCCCTCGTGGCCGGAGATCATTCTGACAAGCCTGCCAGTTGCGGCATCCCAGAGCCTGATGGCGCGATCGCCACAGCCGGTGGCAATCGCGCCTCCATCTGGTGAGAAGGTGGCGGTATGGATCTGTAGCGGGTGGTCGAGGCGCAGCAGTTCCCTGCCGGATGCCACTTCCCAGACTCTCGCGGTTTTATCGGCACCTGATGAGAGCAGCCTCTGACCGTCAGGTGAAAAAGCGACACTGAAGACAAAATGGTGATGACCGGAGATAATCCTGCGGAGAGTGCGGCTCCGGAAATCCCAGAGACTGATGGTCGTATCGGCACTCGCCATTGCCAACTGGCTGCCATCAGGTGAGAAGGCGGCCGCAAAGACAGAATTACGGTGGTGAACCAGAGCCTCACTCACCAGATTGGCAGTCTGCCAGAGTCTGGCATCCCCGGCTGAAGTCGTCGTCAGCAGCTGCCGGCCATCCCGGCAGACAGCCAGCTTCGGGTTACCGGGGGCATGCGCCTGGTACCTTCTCAGCTCGCGATAGTCGTGCTCAGCATCCCAGAGTCGCAGCACGCCCTCCTCACAAAGCGTCACCAGATGGCGCCCCTGATTGATAAAGGCAGCGTCGCCAATGTTGCTGGTATGGCCCTCCAGCCGGGTAACTTCTTTGCCGGTGCGCGTATCACGAATCGTCATCTTCCCGTCAATATGCAGCAGCAGCGTGTGGCGCCCGTCACCGGGTGAAAGCAGCGTCGCTGAAACTGGGTTCTGCTCGGCAAAGGTCGACAGGAGCCGACCGTTACCTGTATCGTAAACGCTGACCTCGCTGTTTCCCACCAGTGTTACCGCCAGCCGCCCATCGTCGGAGAACCGCTGACTGGTGTAGACTAACGGCTTACGCACCTCAGTGATCAGCCGACCAGACTGAAGATCCCAGAGCAGCATTCGGCCGGCATTGGTCAGCAGCGCATGCCGCAGATCCCCGGTGGCTCTAATGCTGCTCGAACCTGCGGGATCGACTCTGCCCAGTTCACGCGAGCGGCAGGTTTGCCAATCCCATTGACTAACGATTCCATCACCGTCGACGGTAATCACCGGATCAGCGTTGGCTATCCGTAAATTCGCGGGTGACCGTGCAGTGCAACGAGCTACCTCGCTCCCCGACAATTGATCGAGTACCTGAAACCAGTTCCCACGACTAATAAATTCCAGATTATCCTGACTGCCTGACCAGATCCCGGCGAGCTTATTGTCAAACCTCCTGACCTCCCGTCCTGTGGCTGATTCCAGGAGCGTAGTCATCGCATCACCGGTGCGGGTCATTGCTATCAGATTCCCCTGTGCAACAAACCTCATGCCGTCGATCCTGCCGGGAAGGGCCAGTACCATTGGTGCAAGGTCGATCTGTCTTTGCAGGTAGTCCCGCTCGAATCCGGGTTCAACAAGAGAACCAAGCAGGCGACTGGCGCCTGCTTTATCACCGCTATTGATCAGTCTCTCGATAGTGGCAATTTGTGCGCGTTTATCCGACTGGTTGCGCCTTGCTGACCAGCTGATCATTCTCCTGCCAGCGAAGAGCGCACCGGAAATGAGGGAGATGACCAGCAGAATGATTGCCACAGCAGGAGGGCGATGGCGAAGGAGCAGTCTTTGTGCGCGACGGAACATCCCCCCGCCCCGCCTTGCTACCGCCATGACCGCCTCGGAGCGCAGGAATCTCTCGATATCCGCGGCCAGTTGGTTTGGCGTGGCGTATCGACGAGCAGGATCCTTGTCGATGGCCATGAGCATTATCTTCTGCAGATCACCGGTGATTGCTTTTGCAGAAATCGGGCCTTCCGCAGCTACCGCCTTCGCGGGTGGAATCGGATCATCCTCGCAGATTGCTCGCGTCACCTCGTGCAGGAGCAGACTGCCGGGATCATAGGGAAACCTGCCAGTCAGCATCCGGTAGAGAATGACACCCAGCGAGTAGACATCGCTGGCTGGTCCTGCCACTTCGTTGCGCAGCTGCTCCGGACTGGCATAAATCGGCGTCATCATCTGCGATACCGTCAGCGTCAGCATGCCAGCAGCAGCCTCACCTTCAGCTTCGATGATTCGTGCAATGCCAAAATCGAGCAGCTTGACCACCCCGTCCCCGGTGACCAGAATATTGTTCGGTTTGAGGTCGCGATGAATTATCCGGTTGCGGTGAGCATACTCGACCGCTCCACAGACCGAGACCAACAGACCCAACCTCTCATTCAGCCCGAGGTGCCGGCTGTCACAGTATTCGGTGATCGGTAATCCATCGATATACTCGATGATAACATAGGGCCACCCCTCCTCAGTCGTCCCCCCATCAAGCAGTCGTGCAATATTGGGGTGATCAAGATTGGCCAGAATCTGCCGCTCACGGCGAAACCGCTTCACCACACTGGCCGAATGAAGCCCCGGCCAGACCAGTTTGATGGCGACGCGCTTCTGATACTCCTCGTCATCACGCTCGGCAAGGTAAACGACCCCCATCCCCCCATAACCAAGGCGACGAACCAGACGATAAGATCCAATCCTCCGATCGATCAGACTGTCATTGCCCTGATCTTCCGTTTCATCTTCATATTCCGCAGTGGCAGGCAGCGACATCTCAAAAAGCTCGACATTCTGCTCGATCGCCTCCAGCAGCCGTCTCACCTCCCGGATGACCACCGCAGAATCGTTGAGCCCTTGCAGCCAGACGGACCTCTCCGGCGGCGACATCTCCATCGCCTCGTCAAATAATCGCCGCACTCTCTCCCAGTCACTCTTCGTCAAACTCACGCCTGACAACTCCATGCCTCTTCAGAGAAGATCTGCACGATCGAAGTGCTTTCAGTAAGCATATCCTGCTTATTCTTTTATAAATGCGTGAAGTTCAGCCAAAAGAGCCCATAACCTTGGACAAATCCAACATCCAGGGCTAAAATCTTTTCATTAACTCGGTATCCTGAAATACAAAAAGGCAGAAGTGACATTACATGCTGTTTTGCATGGCATGGAGGTTAAACTTGTTTTATACGCATTTTGCGCACATTACAGACTTTACCCTCAATCTTGAGAGGTGGCGGTCAGGAGATCGTGATGCTGGAGCGACATTGATCGCCCTCGCCTATGATGATCTGCGTCGAATGGCGAGGCAGTTTCTGCGTCAGGAGCGGCAGGGGCATACACTGCAACCAACGGCGGTGGCCAATGAGGCCTTCATTCGGCTGCTGGGGAGTGACCCGACAGCCTGGCAGGATCGGCATCACTTCTTTGCCATTGCCTCACGGCAGATGCGACACATTCTGATCGACCATGCGCGGCAGCGACAGAACAGCAGCCACCGACTATGTCGGGTTGAACTCAACGAAGCCCACTCGAGGATGCGACCAATTCAAGAGCACGCAGCCCAGATCGAGGAGGCGCTCAACAGCCTCGAAGAGATCTGCCCGCGGGCCTGCCGCGTCTTTGAGTACCGATTTTTCATGGGGCTGCGCGAAAAAGAGACTGCCGAGTTGCTTGGTATTTCTCTGTCAACCCTCAAGCGCGACTGGACTTTTGCCCGCGCCTGGGTTGCAAAATATATCTAACCCGCAGTTCTTGTTGGAATGGAGAATGGAGAATTGAGAATGGAGAATGGAGAATTGAGAATGGAGAATGGAGAATGG
>CAIKMY010000229.1 GCA_903828635.1 uncultured Acidobacteriota bacterium | reverse complement strand
TGGCCAGCAGCGCGCGCGCCAGGTTGAAATATGACTCCGCTTTGTTGGGAGGGTCACCCGCGAGCGCGACACGAAACTCGCGCACTGCCTGTTCCGCCCGGCCCGCTTCAAGGAGAAGCCCGCCAGCGCGGGTGTGCGCCGCATGCTCGAATGGATTGACGTAGAAGCTCTGCCGCAACAACTCGAGCGCCTGTTGCTTCTCGCCCGCCTCTTCTCTGATCCGTGCCAGCCGTTTCATGGCATCGTAGTTGTTCTCGTCGAGGCGGAGCAGTGCTTCGAGCATTGTGGCAGCCTCCGCCTTCTGCCCCTTCTCCTCGTGGATGCCGGCCAGCAGCTCATAAGGATTGCCACGGCCGATCTGAAAAGGGAAGAGCTCGATCGCCCGTCGTAAGAAGACGGCGGCGCGATCGGGGCTCTTTGCATTGAGGAGCGCCAGTCCGGCACGCAGGTTGGCTCCATAATCGCCGGGTTGTGCCTCGGCCTCGGTTGCCAGTGCCTCCGGAGTCACCGCCTCCGCTGGTCTCGGCGTTACTCCCGCTTCGGCCGTTACTGCCGCCGCCGCTGCTGATGTCCGCTTCCACGAGGGTTCGAGCGCCTTGATCCGGCCTTCCATCTTCGCTCGCAGGTAGGTGTTGAATTCGCGGTCGAAGTCGCTCTCGCTCAGCTTCAGCACCTGCTGCAGGATCTCTGCTGTCTTCTTCTTTTCGCGGTAGCCGCGGAGCATCCCGAGAATTGCCGGGAAACCGTAGCGATCCTCGATGAAGTGGCAGATCTGCGAGGCCTCGAAATAGGCGAGACCGACATCCTCAGGGCGCTTCGGCCTGATGAAACCATTATCGATTTCGGCGATCCGAAACCATTTACCCTCGGCAAAGGCACGCAGATGTTCGGCGCTCCAGTCATCACCCCAGCCCGGACGGGCGTTATGCTCCTCGTATACCGAGAGCCCCTCCGAGAACCATCGTGGAATCAGATGATCGGTCATCTGCAGCGAGATGACGTGCATATATTCGTGCCAGAGCGTGCTGCCCCAGTTGAAGGGGCTGCCGGCTCGCGCCGTTGGTGAATCCTGAGCGATCACCTGCCCGAAGCAGACGCCCAGTGCCCCCAGCCCCGGCAGTCCGAGTGCCCGCACCGCAAAGTCGTCGTGATTGGGAAAGAACTCGACGAGGATTGGCGCGGTCGGGGTGAACTGATATTTTGAGGTCAGCCTCTTCTTTGCCTCATCGAGCAGATCTGTCGCATAGCCGGTGAGCACCTCCGTCTCCTGCGGCGCCGTCTTCAGCACGAAGTCTCCGCTCGGAGTTTCGCGATAATCCTTCATCACGTCGAGCAGGTCGAGCGTATTCTTTGCCCAGATGTTGAACGGATCACCCTTGAAGGAGGATTCGATCGCTGTTCGCCCCTCCTCGATTCGCCCCAGCCGCAGCAGCCCGATACCCAGCGCGAGGTGCGCCGTCCAGAGTCGTGGCGAGATCCCGATCGCCTGGTTGAGATAGCCGACCGCCTCGCGGTACCTTCTTGTCTGCGTGGCAAAGTGGGCCAGCGTTTCGTAAAGCTCGCCGTAGCGCGGGTTGATCGCCAGGGTTGCCGCCACCTCGCGCTCATAATCTGTCTGGCGGTTCTCCAGCCAGTGGAGCGCCGCTCGCAGCGAGTGGGCCGACAACGACCTCGGGTTGATCGCCAGCGCTTCGTCGATCTGCGTTCGCGCCGAACCGTAGCGCTCCGCCTCGATGTCCAGCGTCGCCGCCAGGACGTGAGCCTCGACATAGTTGGGATTGATCTTCAGGGCACGCGCAAGGGCGGCATTCATCTCGTCACCGCCGCCAATCCGCTTGTTGGCTGCCACTCCAAGCTGCGCTCGTGCGCTGTTTTCGTTGATCTTCAGCGCATCATTGAAGAATTCGGCCGCCTCGGCGTAATTGTACTTCGACGTGTAGAGTTCGCCCCCGCCAAGTTGCGCTTCGAGCGAATTTTCGTCCTCACCGATTGCTTCGAGGTAGACGTCATTGGCTTCCTGGTACTTTTCGAGATGTACCAGTGCCGCCGCGATCGTCGACAGTTCCTCGGCATCATCGATCGTATTCTCGTCATAGTAGCTTGCGAGGCTCTCAAATAACGGTCCTGCCGCATCCTCGCGACCGGTCATCTTCAGCATCTCGCCGCGCCTGAGTGTTCCTCTCAGTTTGATCAGCGTCTGCTTTGACTCACCGGCTTTGGTGAACTCCGCCAGCGCTTCGTCGTACCGACCAGTTGCCGCCAGGATCTCTCCGAGAAGCAGCTGAATCGCCGGCGCTCCACCACTGGCCGCCAGGAAGCGGCGCGCTTCTCCCTCCGCCTCGCGGTACTGGCCGGTTTCGAGGCGCGCTTTCAGCAGGCCGGTCTGCGCCTCCGGATCCTTTGGCCTGGTCTGCAGGATTCGCAGGAAGGCCGTTACCGCCACTGAGTACTGACCCTTCTTCAGCTCACTCAGGGCGGCATCTGTTTCCGGATGCCGCTCCTGCTCCTGAGCAGTCTCCGGCGCTGAAGCCTGATCCTGCCGGAGTGCAAGGAACGCCGATGCGCGATGCGACGCTGACACTACCAGTGTTGCCGCGATTGCCCATAATGGCAACAGTCGTGATAACCACCTCCGTCTCTTTCCTGCCTGTGACATCATTGTTTGCCACCCGTCTTTCGACTCGTCCTGATTGATCGGCTCAACCGCGCGAGGTCGATCAGCATTGTCTCCAGCGATGCCTGATATTCCTCAGGCTTCATTCCGGCTTTGCGACTCCTCAGCTGCTCAATCGCTCCCTCCATTCGCATGCGCTCCTCGTAGAGTGCTGCCAGCGCCGGATCGCCACCAGCCTGTTGCCGTGGCAGGGAATCGAGATAGGTCAGGTTGGCCAGTCCGCCATCGCCGGCCTCCTCGCCACCGTGTCCGACTCCGTCACCATTGTCATCCAGCAGCGCATGCTCTGTTGCCAGCCTCCCTGACTGCTCGTAGAGTGTCGCCGTCAGCCTCGTGCCATACCTGAACGCTTCGAGGATCGAGATCCTGCCATTTTTGTCGAGGTCTGCCTCCGCCGTCTCGAGCGCCCTGATGAAGTGCTCGGCAAACTTCGGCGCATTCTGCTCCATGCCGCTGCGCGTTGCGGTGACGATGATCCGCCCGCCCCGTGAGAGCGGCTTGATGAACTCGCCACTGGCGCTCGACAGATTGACCACCACTGTTCGTGATGACGGGATCGGGTCGATCAGTGCCGCATACTCCTCCGCTGTCATATCCGGTCCCGGCAGGTTGAATCTGGCTACCTTGCCGTCAAAGCTGCCGTGCCCGATCAGGAAAATGAACAACTGCTGCCCGGGCCTGACGCTGTTCCGCAGCCTGACCAGAGCCTGACGCACCTCTTCCGCCGATGATCGGGTCTCGTTCGGACCCGGCTTTTCCGTCAGCACAGTTATCTGATCCTCCGCAAACCCGAGCCTTCCTGCCAGCTGGGCACGCAGTCTCTCTTTCCATTCACCAAACCTCTTTGCATAATCCTCCTCACCGCTGATGCCGCCAATGATCAGCGCATGCTTGTCGCGATCCGGCGGCAGCGCTGCCGCCCGCGGCCTCTCCTGCCCGGCGACCATCACCGGCGGTATTACCAGCATCACGGCCAGTGTCACGGCCAGTGCCATTGCCAGTGCCACGATGCACATGGCTCCGATTACCGGTCGTTCTTTGGTGATTGAAAAACTCATCTTTCGCGATTTTCCGTCTTCATCCCTCTTCAGGCAAGCCCCTGACGCTTGCGCAGAAACCATTCAGCACTGGCGAGGCCGATCAGCAGCAGGAAGTTGATCGGCATGTCCCATAAATCCCGGCTTACCCTCTCTGAATTCTTTCCCTCGAGCATTCCGATCTCTTCGAGCAGCCTCTGAGATTCGGCAATCGGGTAGTATTTTCCTCCAGTCTCCGCCGCGATCCGCTTCATCAAATCGACATTCTGGGCAGCGTTGAAGAATTCACGCGATCTCTCGGAGACGAGGAATGATGACGCCGAGGTTCCAAGGACCGTCCCTCCCCGTTTTGCCGTCATCTCGATACCATAGATCCCGCTTTCGGTCGCTGTCACTCGCCCGCTGTAGGCCGCCATCTGGCGTGAGTAGTCGATTTCCAGCGGCAGTTCCAGCTTCTCGCCGTTCGGTCGCGTGACCACCGCCGTCACCCGGGCATCGGTCACCGGATCGAACTTCCGGTCGTTGACCTCGGCCCGCACGGTCACTGTATCATCGATCGCGTAGACATCACGCTCCGACGCCACTGCGAACTGTTCAGGCGTCAGGCTCACCAGGTATCGCAGCATCTGCCGCCAGAATGTCTCGTGGGCGCTGTTCTGCGAGGGCAGCTCCATCCTCCATCGCCAGGTGTCGCTGGCCAGCAGCGCCAGACTGCGCCCGCGGCCGTATCGCTGCTCGACCAGCATTGGAACCGCCTCTCCACCCTGTGCCACGGTCGTCGCTTCAAGAATCGTCGTTGCCCCCGGCTTGATGCGCGTCAGCCGCTCCGGGATCGTGATCGCCGGCATCTCCTCCCAGGCCTTCGCGCTTGCTGCCCGATCCTCGTTGAGTCGCGTCACCGCGTGAGTCCGTCCTGCCGCCGTCAGCCTCGCTTTGAAGCCGGCCGTGCCGCTGCCCGCCGGACTCTCCGGGGCCTCACCTACCACTACCGGCAGCATCTCGGCCACCGGTGTGTTGGCGTAGCGGCCGCCACTTAGCGACCTGCCACCTCCCATCATCAGGATGCCGCCCCCGCGCTTTGCCGCAAACTGCTCGATCAATCGCAACTGGTCATAACTGAAGAAACCAGCCTCGATGCTCCCGAGCATCAGTCCCTGATAGCCAAACAACTCCTCGATGCTTCCCGGAAAACCGCTCGCCAGTTCGGCGCCGCTGCCAACTCCCTGGCGGTAGAATTTGCCATCCGCCGAGCGCAGCACCGAAACAAGCGTCAGGTTCTTCTCGTTCTTCGACAGGGAAAAGCGGATCTTCCCGTACTCCCATCGTGGCTCACCCTCGATATAGAGCACCTTCGGTCCGTTGTTGGTCACCTCGATCAGCGATTCCTGCTCGTTGTTTTCGACGGTTGTCTCCGCCTCAAGCGGTGCCGCCTTCAACCCGTATCGATGAAAGCCGACGGCACTCGGGGTAAATTCGACCGTTACCGGCTGCGCCTCCCGGTTTTCACCACCGGGGCGCAGGTCGAATGATTGCGACTTCAGTGGTCGCCCGTCCTCCGTTACCGCCACCTCCACCCGACTCGATCCGGCGTAGCCGCTCAGCCTGAGGTAGACCTCGGCGCTGACTGCCGAGCCGATCAGCACCCGGCGCGGGACACTCACCCGCGTCACTTCGAGGTCGCGGAACCTGCCCGGATTGCCAACACCAATCGTGAAGACCGGTATATTCTGCGAGCGCAACTGCCGCAACTCCTCACTCTGGTCGCTGGTCGTGTTTGCTCCACCATCACTGATCAGCACGACCGCCGCCAGATTGGCCCCACCTGAGTCCCGCACGCTCTCCAACACCCCTCCAAGCGGATCCGTTGCCGCCCCCTCTCCCTTCAAACTTCCGGCAGAGTTAATTCTTTCGGCCTTCCCGCCAAACCCGTAAAGCCGGACACGGAACTTCTCCTCCATCCCCTGCGCAAACGGGCTGCCGGCCTCAAGCATCTCTCGCACCACGTCCATTCGACGACGCTCCCGCTCATCCGTCAGTTGCATGCTGCGTGAATCGTCCGCCACGATCGCTACCGATGAGCTTCGCGGAATTACCGAGGGCACCACTACCACCGGACGCATAATCATCAGCAAGAGGATCCCGAGAAGCATCCCGCGCAGCAGCACCAGCTCCCAGCGCGTCGCCCTCCCCATTCGATACCCGGGACGCAGATAGAGAAACCAGACCAGCCCTGCCACTGCCGCAAGTAATAATGCCAGCATCCACCACGCCGGTCGATGTGCCAGCCCCAACTGCCCCTTCGCAAAGGTCAGCCAGCCATATTTGAAGAAAAACCGCAGCAGTGCATCCATTGTTTCTGTTGTTTCTGTTGTTTCTGTTGTTTCTGTTTGTCTCTTTATCCGCTAACT
>CAIKMY010000228.1 GCA_903828635.1 uncultured Acidobacteriota bacterium | reverse complement strand
CGCTCGATGGCGCGTTTGCGAACGGCATCTACGCCGTCAAGGTTGGCCCCACCACCGTCAATCTCGACCTCTCCGGCAATCTCTACATTGCCGATCGCGGCAACAACCGCGTACGTCGGGTCGACTCGGTGTCAGGGATCATCACGACGATTGCCGGAAACGGGGTCAGCAGCTACTCTGGCGACAACGGGCCGGGAGTGATCGCCACGGTCAAACAGCCAGCAGACGTGACCACCGATCGCAATGGAAACATCTATGTAGCCGACCAGGGCAACCAGCGCATTCGTCGCCTCGGAACCTCGGGGCAGATCACCACGATTGCCGGAGACGGAACAGCGGGATATGGAGGTGACGGGGGCCCGGCGACAATCGCGAAGCTCAACACACCGACGGCGGTGATCTCGATGCCGGACGGCACGATCTTTGTTGCCGATTCGGTCAATCAGCGCGTTCGGCGCCTGGTACCGTTCAACAACCCGGTCAATCGGGCACCGGAGTTCACTGAGGCGATTCGGGATCAGACGCTGACAGCCGGGCAGACGGTCGAGATCCCCGTGCTTGCCACCGACTCCGACAACGACAACGTGACCTTCTCACTGGTCAACGGGCCGTCGTTTGCAGCCATCGTCAACGCCTCGGCGACACTGCGATCAGCAACGCTGCGCCTCGCCCCAACTCAGGCGGGGACGTTCACCAACATTAAGGTCAACGCTGACGACGGACGAGGAGGAGTGACACTGTCACCCGCCTTCAGCATCATCGTCAACCCCAAACCTCCGGGCAATCAGCCGCCAACGATAACAATCGGGTTGATTCCGGGGACAATTGAGGCCAGCTCACCAACCGGCGCAATAATAACCCTCAGTGCGACGGCAGCCGATCCTGATGGAGACTCGATGAGCTACGTCTGGACCGACAATGGCGCGGTGATTGGAACCAGCCTCAATACCACCGTACCGTTATCATTTGGCTCACACAACATTATCCTGACGGTGACTGATGCGCGGGGAGCAGTCACCTCGTCATCGCCGCAGGCGGTGCTCGTCCGCGACACTACTCCGCCGATCATGTCCGGAGTGCCAGCCAACCAGACAGTGAGGGCCACGAGCAGCTCCGGAGCAGTCGTCACCTTCTCACTGCCACTCGCCGTTGACCTTGTTGACGGCCCGGTCGCGGTAGTTCCGGAGAGGCCCTCCGGGTCTGTATTCCCGGTGGGCACGACGACGGTCAGGCTGACAGCGACCGATGCACGCGGCAACGTGACCACTGCCACCTTCACCGTGACGGTCACTCCAAGAGAGACCACCAGCGGCACAAGCTACACCATCAGCACCATTGCCGGCACCGGCTCTGCCGGATTTGCCGGAGACGGCGGGCCGGCAACCAGTGCGACATTCAAACAGTTTGTCGCGCTTGGCCGGGATCGGGATGGCAACCTGCTGATCGTCGACTCCCTCAATCGCAACGTTCGTCTCGTCAACCTGTCCAACGGCGTGATCAACACGCTGGCAGGCAATACCTCCAACGGCAATGGTGGCGATGGCGGTCAGGCGGCATTCGCCAGCTTCGGACAGCCCGGCGGTGTGGCGACCGATTCACAAGGCAACATCTACATTTCCGATACTTTTCATCATCGGGTTCGCCGAGTGACACCCGATGGCCGAATCCAGCATTATGCCGGCTCGACCAACAGCTCCAGTGGCGGGACAGGTGACAACGGCCTCGCGGTCGGTGCGCGCCTCAACCGCCCGACGGCGCTGGCAATCGACGGCCGCGACAATCTCTACATCGTCGATGCGGGCAACAATCGCGTCAGATGCGTGTCTGCCAGTACCGGGATCATCACCACTGTCGCCGGTTCCGGCGGCCAGGGCTTCACGGGTGACGGGATTGCCGCCACCGAATCATCGCTCAACAACCCGACAGGCATCGCGGTCGATGCGGTCGGGAACCTTTACATCGCCGATCGCGGCAATCACCGTGTACGCCGTGTCGATGCGACGACGAAGATTATCTCAACCGTCGCCGGCATCGGGTTCGCCAGCTTCTCCGGCGACAACGGGCCAGCGGTCAATGCGATGCTCAACCAGCCGGTCGATGTGCGCATCGACAGCAACGGCAACCTGCTGATCGTCGATCTTGGCAACCAGCGAATCCGGCGAGTCAGTGCCGCTGGTCAGATTACGACTATCGCCGGGGACGGAACGATCGGCTTCTACGGCGATGACGGCCCGGCAACCGCCGCGAAGTTCAACTTTCCCTCGACGCTTCACGTCATGCCCGATGGAACGATCTATATCGCCGATACCACCAACCAGCGGATTCGTCGGCTGAAGGCCGCGGAGACCAGCGTTGGGAATACCGCACCCGCCATCACCTCGACGATTGGTGATCAGACGATGACGGTCGGCCAGAGCCTCGACATTCCGCTAACGGCAACCGATGACGACAACGACAGTGTCTTCTTCACGCTGATCAATGCGCCGGGCTTCGCGGCAATCATCAATGAGCTGCCGGCGCTGCGCCTGGCGACGCTGCGATTGAGTCCGACACAAGCCGGAAGGTTTGAGAATATCGTCATTCGTGCCGAAGATGGTCGCGGCGGAACGATCAGTTCACCAGCCTTCAGCGTTACGGTCAATGCGGCAACCAGCAGCAACCGGCAGCCGAACGTCAGTGCCATCGCGCTGCCGGGGACACTTGAAGCAACGTCTCCGGCCGGTGCCCTCGTCGCGCTGAGCGGGACAGCCACGGATCCCGATGGAGACGCGATGAGCTTCTCCTGGACCGACAATGGCAAGGTGATAGCAAGCAGCCTCAGCGCCGCGACAACACTGGCCATCGGATCGCATGTCATCGTGCTTACCGCCACCGACAGCAAGGGGCTTGCGGGCTCTTCAGCGGCCCTGACCGTGCTCGTTCGCGACACGACACCACCAACGATCTCCGGAGTCCCGGCAAACCTGACGGTCGCGGCAACCAGTGCGAGCGGCGCCAATGTCAGCTTCGCGCTGCCGGTGGCGACCGATCTCGTTGACGGATCGATCGTGATCCTCACTGACAGGGCCCCGGGGTCCTTCTTCCCGATTGGCTCAACCACTGTCAGGTTCACGGCGACCGATTCACGAGGAAATGTGGCGACAGCCTCATTTGTCGTCACGGTTACCACTCCTTCGTCCGACGGGGCGGCCAGCTACACGATCTCCACCTTTGCCGGATCCGGCTTCACCGGCTTCAATGGCGATGGAGGATCGCCGATCAGCGCCAACTTCAGACAGATTGTCGCCCTTGGCCGCGATCGTGACGGCAGCCTGCTGATTGTCGATGCCCTCAACCGAAACGTGCGCCGGGTAAACCTCACTACCAACGTGATCAGCTCACTCGCCGGCAACACCACCAACGCCAACAGCGGAGATGGTGGCCAGGCGGCCTTTGCCTCGTTCGGACAGCCTGGTGGCGTCGCTGTCGATTCGCAGGGCAATGTTTATATTTCGGATACTTTCTTCAACCGTATCAGGCGTGTCGGAGTCGATGGCCGCATCCAGCATTTCGCCGGATCTGCCGCGGGCATCAGCGGGTTCTCCGGCGATAATGGCTTTGCCATTGCGGCACGCCTCAACCGCCCAACCAGTCTGGCGATCGATGCGCAGGATAACCTCTATGTTACTGATTCCAGCAACAGCCGCATCCGCCGCATCAACGCAGCGAACGGCCTGATCACGACCATTGCCGGCAATGGTGGACAGGGATTCTCGGGCGATGACGGCCCGGCCTCGATTGCCAGTCTCAACAACCCGGCGGGCATTGCCGTCGATCGAGCAGGGAATCTCTATATTGCCGATCGCGGGAACCACCGTGTGCGACGTGTCGATGCGGCCACCAGCATCATCAGAACTGTTGCCGGCATCGGCTTTGGGAGCTTCTCCGGCGATAACGGACCGGCGATCAATGCGCTGCTCAACCAGCCGTCCGATGTAGCAATTGATGCTCAGGGCAACCTGATCATTGCTGATCAGAACAATCAGCGGATACGTCGCGTCAACACTGCCGGCCAGATCACGACCATTGCCGGGGATGGGACAATCGGCTACGCCGGTGATGGCGGACTGGCAGTCAATGCCCGCCTCAACTTTGCCGGGTCGATCGTCAGCATGCCTGATGGCAGCATTTACGTTGGTGATACCAACAACGTGCGCGTCCGCAAACTGACACCGACAGCACCTCCGACACCGGCAGCCAACCAGCAGCCGACGCTGACGGCAACGATCGGCGACCGGGTAATGGTTGTTGGTGAGACAGTCGATCTTCTGCTGAGCGCCACCGATGAAGATGGAGACAGCGTCACCTTCTCACTGGATAATGCACCGGGATTTGCGACCATCATCAACCCAACTCCGGCCAGCCGGACGGCGACGCTCAGGCTGGCACCGACTCAGCCGGGATCCTATGGCAATATCAGGATCGTCGCCAGTGACGGCCGCGGCGGGACGGCCAACTCTGTGCCCTTCACAGTCGTCGTCACGCCCCCTGCCTCCAACTGTATCGCCGAGGTGGCAGCCGGTCGCTGGCGTGCGGAGCTCTTTGACAATACCAGCCTCAGCGGCAGCCCTCTCATCGTTCGTGACGATGGAGACGGGTTCATCAACTTTGAACTCGGACTGGCAGCCCCGGGCTGTGGGGTGCCGGCTGACAGATTTTCCGCCAGGTGGACGCGCCAGGTGACGCTTGCCGCCGGGCTTTATCGCTTCTCGGTCACGGGAGATGATGGCGTCCGGCTCTATGTCAACGGGAATCTCCGCATCGACAAATGGTTTGATCAGTCGGCAACACGCTATGATGTCGACCTTTCACTCACCGCCGGATCGCACACCATTATCCTCGAATATTACGACAATGCCCTCTCAGCAACCGCAAAGCTTTCCTGGAATGCGCTCAACCACTTTCCGGTAATCCCGGCCATCGAGGATCGCACGGCGGCGCAAGGCATTATCCTCGATCTGCCGCTCGGAGCAACCGATGCCGACAGCGATCCCGTCTCCTTTACCCTCAACGATGCGCCGGCCTATGTAACCCTGATCGATGCCGATCCGGCTAATCGCAGGACAACACTGCGCATCGCGCCGCCTGCCAATGCCCCGGCCGGGACCGTGAGACTCTCGCTGACCGCGACTGATTCACGGGGCGGAACATCCACCAGCAACATTTTTGCCATCACAGTAACCACTATCAACCGGTCGCCGGTGGCCGTGGCCGAACCGCTCCCCGGGATTATGACTGCAACCGATGGCAGCGGGACAACCGTGCGTCTCGACGGCAGCCGATCAAGTGATCCTGATGGTGACGCTCTCAGTTATTCGTGGACCGATAACGGCGTGGTCATCGCCACCACGGCGGTGGCCTCCGTCAAGCTTGGAGTTGGCGATCATCGCCTTGTGCTCACTGTCAGGGATGGCCGCGATGGTGTCAGCTCGACCCCGGCAATGAACGTTGCCATCATCGAGCCGGCCGCAGCCCCAACGATCACGCTGATTTCTCCGGATACCGGCCGGCGTGGATCGAGCGTCACCGCACTCGTCTCGGGCAACGGCTTTGCTCCCGGCGTTGCCGTTACCGTCAGCGGCGGCGGAGTCTCGGCCTCGGTCATCTACATCGATTCCCGGCAGTTCTTTCTGCAACTCAATATCGCAAACTCGGCGGCGATCACCTCGCGGGACATCACTGTCGCCAATCCCGATGGCAGCTTCGCCATCCGCATTAATGGATTCAGAGTCGTTCAATAGTCAATCCCGAGTATATCGGGAACCAGGGTAGCGGACTTCGACTCACTTTTCTGCTACACTCCTTTTCTATGAGGACGGAAACCCTGACAATCGTGCTGGTACTCGTGATCGGTGGCGTCGCCTGTGCCGTTCTGCAATGGATTGTCAGGGCGCTCTGCGACCGACTCCTCTCCCGCGAGAGATTGACACCGACCGCCGATGGTCAGCCACTTCTCTCCGGTCACACGCTGCTCGTCAACTGGCTCGGGTACGGACTGCGCACCTTCATCTGGACAGCCTATGGCTGGCTTGCAGTCTACCTGCTGCCCCATACCCGATCCCAGGTCGAAAGCGTTGGCGGGCGAATGCAGCGCCTCAGTGAAAACCTTGTCGATTGGCTGACCAGTCGTGGCCTCAATGCGGCCATTGCGATCATCATCATCGTTTTTGTGATGCGCTTCGCCGCCGCCGGGATCGAGACCATCTTTGTGCTGATGAAACGCCGGGCCAACGGTCTCGACGTCAGCGCCGCGCATCGGCGTCTCAGCACCCTCTCAACCATCTTCAGCGGTGCCTCGCAGACGGTCATCTTCTTCGTCGGGCTGATGGTGGTTCTCCAGCAACTCAATGTCAATATCACCCCGATCCTCGCCAGCGCCGGAGTCGTCGGCATCGCCATCGGCTTTGGTGCCCAGAGCCTGATCAGAGATCTCTTCTCAGGATTCCTGATTCTCCTTGAGGACCAGTTCAGCGTTGGTGATATCGTCAGAATCGGCGAGTTTGCCGGAACGGTTGAACAGATCACCCTGCGTGCCACACGTATCCGTGCCATCGATGGCGCCCTGACCACCATCCCCAATGGTCATATTGCCACCATCTCGAATCTGACGAGAGACTGGTCACAGGTCGCACTCGACATTGAAATCGATTACACTGAGGATGCTGATCGCGCGATGATGATCGCCCTCGACACGGCGAGGATACTCCACGCCGATCTCCCGTCGCAGATCATCGAGGCCCCATCGATGCTCGGTATCGACCGACTAAGCCCGGCGGCAGTCGTGCTGCGTTTGCTGGTCAGGACTGCCCCGTCAAAACAGTTCGATATCGCCCGCGAACTGCGCCGCCGTATCAAACTGGCTTTCGAAAGCCACGGTATCCGCCCCCCGGCCACCTGGCGCCAGATCCTCGCCTCCGAAGAGCCCGCAAGAGGCCAGGCAACGCCAGCCGAATCCGCCGCCGTGTCGAGTCGCTGACCGCTGGTCGTACTCAACCCGGCAGCCGGAATGTGCCCACAACACAACAAGCCCCGGAGTTTGCCTTGGTATGCCGCTTGCGTCTACCCTGCCGAGCTTACATATCACTGGCATTGTCTCAGTAAGAACAAACTGATCGACAAACTGATCGACAAACTGATTAAGGAGAAGGTTATGCGTGATCACCTCTCAGCCCCATCGAAACGCGCAGTCACTACTCTTTTCGCCCTCCTGATAATCTCGCTGATCTGGCGTCCGGACGCTGTTCGCGGGCGCTCAGCCGGCCTCCCGGCGGGCCCCCCCCGGCTGCTTAGTTCAACCCTGCTTGGCGGCCAGGGCGAGGAGTGTGTCGAAGCGATGGCCATCGACTCCGCCGGCAACATCTATCTCGCCGGCTGGACGACGTCTGCCGATCTGCCGGTCACGGCCAATGCCGTGCAAAGCAGGCTCTCCGGCAATCGTGACGGCTTCATCATCAAGCTCAACCCCGGCGGACGAGCCATCCTCTACGGCAGCTACATCGGTGGATCGCTCGACGACACCGCCCAGAGTGTCGCCGTCGATGCTTCCGGCAATATCTACATTGGCGGCTGGACTGCCTCGCCAAACTTCCCGGTTCTTAACCCGCTGCAGTCATCCCACGGAGGCGGTGTCACCGACGGTTTCGTGCTCAAGCTGAGCGCTGATGGCGCCACCACCCTCTACTCGACCTATCTTGGCGGCAACGGAGATGATGATCTTCAGAAACTTCTCGTTGATGGCTCCGGCTCCGTCTACCTCGCCGGATCGACGGCAGCGCGAAATTTCCCGACGAGCAGCGCATTTTCACCAGTCTATCGCGGTGGCACATCCGATGGATTTGTTACCAGACTTGCCCCAACCGGTACCTCGATCATCTATTCAACCTTTATCGGCGGCAGCCAGAGTGATTCCATCGGCTCGATCGCACTCGATAACTCCGGTAACATCTACGCCACCGGGACAACCAACTCCTCCGACTTTCCGGTAATCTCCGCGTTTCAATCAAGCGCCCAGGGTGACTTTGACTGCTTTGTCACCAAACTCAGCGCTACCGGCCAGAGCCTTATCTTCTCGACTTTCCTCGGTGGATCGAACTTCGATGTCGGCACCGACATCGCTATCAACCCGCTCGGCCAGGCATACATCACCGGCATCACCGGCTCGCGCAACTTCCCCATACAGATCCCACCTCAGCCGAAATTCGGCGGTGGCAACTATGACGCTTTCGTCACCAGACTGCGCGAAGACGGCCGTCTGCTTCTCTACTCCACCTTTCTCGGCGGTAATGGATCCTCGACTCAGGGAGATGATGAGGCCTATGGGATCACCCTCGCCCCCGATGGCCACGCATATATCACCGGAGCCACCTTCTCTCCCGCCTTCCCGACGACCGCCTCGATCAAATCGCAACACCGCGATGCCTTTATCGTCAAACTCGGCCTCTTCGGCACACCGCTCGTTTACTCGACCTATCTCGGTGGCGATGGCCCGGAGATTGCGCGCGATATCGTCCTCGATGGTCAGCTCAATGCCTATGTTGCCGGCACGACCAACTCAAGCGACTTTCCGGTAATGCAGGCAATTCAATCGAGTCGTGTCGGCCCCTCCGATGCATTTCTGACCCGCATCGAGTCAACTCAGCGCGGCGGTGTCAGCCTCGTCTCCGCCGCGAGCTATGCCGCTACCCCCATGGCCCCCGACTCGATCGTCGCCGCCTTTGCCACCGGACTCTCAGACCTGACGCAAATCTCAACCACCACGCCGCTGCCAACTGAGCTCGGCGGTGCCCGCGTCGTCATGAATGATATCCCCGTGCCCTTCTTCTTCGTCTCCCCAAACCAGATAAACTTCCTCTTCCCCTCTGGCCTGACATCAGACCCGCGCGCCTTCTACGTCTATAACGATGGTGCCATTGTCGGCTTTGGTGAAGTCGAGGTCGCCCCTGTCGCCCCGGGCATCTTCTCAGTCGATGGCACCGGCTCCGGTTACCCCGCCGCCTTTATCCTCAGAGTCAGGTCCGATGGATCCGTCAGCTATGAGAATGTCTCCTTTCGCCAGCCAGTCACCGGCAACGATATCGGACTCCCCATCAGCCTTGACTCGGCAACTGACCAGGTCTTTCTTGTCCTGTTCGCTACCGGTGTCCGCTATCGCAGCGCCCTCTCAAATGTCAGCGCCAATGTCGGCGGACTCGCTTCCCAGGTAGTCTATTGCGGACCCCAGAATCAATTTCTCGGCCTCGACCAGATAAATATCCGACTTGCGCCCAGCCTCCGTGGCCGTGGTGAAGTGCCCGTCAGTGTCAATGTCGATGGCCGAAACTCCAATGCTGTCAAGGTTCTTATTTTGTGATCGATTGTCCCGGGGTATCGATTGGAGGCGGGGGAGACTCTTGCCGCTTGCACTGAGCGATTATTCCCTCTTGACAGTGGCAGAGCAAGTGGGTATTATTCATCTTCGTTTCTGGGCGTGTAGCTCAGCTGG
>CAIKMY010000227.1 GCA_903828635.1 uncultured Acidobacteriota bacterium | reverse complement strand
GTCTTTTCGGCAATAACGGCCTCAAGCTTCTCGATCTGCTCCATCAGCTTGATGATCTCGGTCTCCATCGAACTGATTGCTTTGCGGGTGATGTCAATCTCACGCAGGGCAGTCGTGTACTCCCGCTCATTGGTCGATTTCATGAGGTCGGCCTTGAACTTCTGCTGCTTCTGCTGCTCGACCTCGGTGGCGGACTCCAGCTCCCCCTTCTTCGTCAGGGCGCTTTCAAGATCCTCTTTGGTGGCAAGATACTCCGAGACCGACGCGGCGAACTGTCTTTCAAGTTCAGACTGCCGCTTGGGCAGGGCGGTGATCTCCTCCTGAAGCTTTTTGATCTCGACATCGAGATGCTGCAAGCGGATCAATTGACTGAGATCTTTGTTCAAAAGTGGCCTCCTGCCGGGTGATTGTGATATTTATAAATTCCGGACTGCGAATCATGCCTTAATATCACACAATCGGGCGCCTGAGCGCAAGATTTGAGCCGGAGGAAAGAGGCAGAAGAAAGAGGTGGAAGGTAATGGTGGAAGGTGGCGCGGCCTGATGATGACACCATTTATCGGGTGGGTTGCCGGGAACATGATGAAACGTGCAACAATCAAGGCGATGAGTACGGGTAAAATGGCGCTGCTGGGGATGGTGGCGGGGCTGATTCTGGCGACTTCCTGGGGCGACGTGCTGGCGGCGCGGCAGCAGATGACCGATAAGGAACGCGAAAAGCTCTATCTGCGCCAGCAGTTTGCGCGACACTTCAAATCGATTCAGGAGACAAGCCAGTCGCTGATTCGGGCGATTGAGAAGAAGAATCTCTCAGCGAACCAGCTATCGCGGGAGGCGAGACTGATCAACCGATCGGCGAAGAGTTTGCGGGGGATGATGGCACTTGGTGAACTGGCAAAGCCGGAGCCGATGAAGATCGGCATTGAGAGTTCGAGGGACTTTGATCAGGCCATCAGGCAGCTGGCGCAACTGATTCACGATTTTGCCCACAACCCGATCCATCAGAATTCGAAGGTCTTCAACACGCGGCTGGCCGCACGTGCCCAGACCGACCTGCTCTCGATCATCAGCCTCTCGAAGATGATCGAGGAGCAGTCCGGCCGGTATGATCCGGCCAGTCATTGAGCCACGCAGAGCCGGTCGGCGACGATCCCCTGCCCTGAAGAAGCGCTCAGCGACGAGCCGCTCCACGATCGAGATAATCGAGCAGCACATTGGCCATGACCCTGACGCCGACGACGAGACTCTCCTCATCGACATCGAAGGCCGGGGTATGAATCATGGCGTTGATGCCTTTCGCCTGATTGCCGACACCAAGGAAGTAAAAGAATCCGGGGATGACCTGCTGGAAGCGGGAGAAGTCCTCGGCGCCCATCTGGGGGCGTGGTGAAATGAGATTCTTCTCGCCGAGGACTTTCTTCATGATCGGCAGAGTCGCAGCGACGAGGGCCGGATCGTTGTAGGTAACAGGGTTGTTATTGCCAAATTCAAGTTCGAAGGAAGCGCCATAAGACGAGGTGACACCGGCGAGGGTCTGCTTCATCATGGCGATGGCCGATTTGCGGACCTCCTCGTTGAGGGTGCGCATCGTGCCTTCGAGTCTGACCTCGTCAGCAATGATATTGAAGCGGTTACCACCGTGGATACTGCCGATGGTGATGACGAGCGGTTCCATGGTGTCGATGCGGCGGCTGCGGATTGTCTGGAGAGCAGTGACGCACTCGGCGGCAACGACGACGGCATCGATACCATCGTGCGGGTAAGCGCCGTGCACCTTGCGCCCGCGGATGGTGATGGCAAAGCGATCGGACGAGGCCATTGCCGGACCGACGTTGTAGCCGACCTGACCGACCTCGATGTTGGGCATGACGTGGAGCCCGAAGATCGCCGAGGGGCGCGGATTATCGAGGGCCCCCTCCTTGATCATCAATTCGGCACCGGCCTCTTCACCGGGAGGTGCTCCCTCCTCAGCCGGCTGGAAGATGAACCGGATGGTTCCGTGAATTCGATCCCGCATCCGACTGAGGATTTCGGCAACACCGAGTTGGACGGTCATATGCACATCATGGCCGCAGGCGTGCTTGACTCCCTCATTGAGCGATTTGTATGGCACATCAATCGTCTCAAGGATGGGAAGAGCGTCCATATCGGCGCGCACGGCGACGAGAGGCCCGGGGAGAGATCCCTTGAGCGTGGCGACGACGCCGTGACGGCCGATGCCGGTGCGGACTTCATCGAGGCCAAGGGCGCGGAGCTTTTCAGCGATGACACGTGCGGTTCGCTCTTCGCGGTTGGAGAGTTCGGGATGTCGATGCAGATCACGCCGCTGCTCGATCAGCCTGGCACGCAGGGATTCAGCTGCGCGCGAAATCGCTTCTTCGCGGGTCGGCTCGGCCGCGACAACCGAAGCGGCCGCCGCTGGCAGCGTCAGCAGCGAGAAGAGAGTCAGAGTGATGGCGCGAAGAGCGGCCTCTCCGCGATGAGTATTCCTCGTGTGGCTTGCCATATGCGTATCCTCCGCGGCGAGGGTAGCCGAATCGCCCTCAGTGGTCAAACTGATGTGATCTCTTTTACTTGCTCCCGGGGCAATTCGACCTTATCGTTAGACATCAGGCCCGGGCGGACGGTGTAATCGGCCCGGATCATTTTGTCGGATTACTGATCAAATTTACTTAATGGTCGTGAGGATTGCGGAGAGATCTGATCATGCAGGCGAAAAGATATCGAGTTGGATTGATGCTGCTCGGGGTGGGTTTGGCAGTGCTGTTGGGGCTGGAGTGGCAGCCGCCGACGAGTGGAGCGGCGGAGGTGCGGTTCAACCGTGACATCAGGCCGATTCTCTCCGAGAAGTGCTTTGTCTGTCATGGGCCGGATGCGGGAACAAAAAGGATTGGATTGCGGCTCGATTCACCGGAAGCGGCCATGGCCGACCTCGGGCGCGGGCGTCGGGCGATCGTCCCCGGGGAGCCGGCGAAGAGCGAGATGATCAGACGGATCACTCACACCGACGAGACGCTGCGGATGCCGCCGGTCGGAGCTCCTCATCAATTGACATCTGACGAGATCGGGATGTTGACGGAATGGGTGAGGCAGGGTGCCGGATGGGAGTCGCACTGGTCATTCATCCCGCCGGTGAGGCCGCCGGTTCCGAATATCAGGAATCGCGAATGGCCGCGCAACGAGATCGATTATTTCGTGCTGGCGCGACTGGAGAGAGAGGGGATCGAGCCCTCACCGGAAGCCGATCGGGCGACGCTGCTGCGCCGACTCTCATTTGACCTCACCGGGCTGCCGCCAACACCGGCGGAACTTGACCGCTTTCTGCGGGATCGGTCGCCAAACGCCTACGAGAAAGAGGTCGATCGCCTGCTCAACAGTCCGCGTTACGGCGAACGAATGGCCTTCGAGTGGCTTGACGCCGCGCGCTATGCCGACACCAATGGCTACCAGATCGATGGCGAGCGCTTCATGTGGCGCTGGCGCGACTGGGTAATCGAGGCGTTCAACCGCAACATGCCCTTTGACCGATTCACGATCGAGCAGTTGGCGGGTGATATGCTGCCCAATCCAACCCTCGATCAGCGAATTGCGACCGCCTTCAATCGCAATCACCGGCTAAACTCCGAAGACGGGATCGTCGCGGAGGAGTACCAGGTCGAGTATGTCGTCGATCGGGTTGACACAACGTCAACAGTCTTCCTTGGGCTGACCATGGGCTGTGCCCGCTGCCATAACCACAAATATGACCCGCTGACGCAGAAGGAATATTATCGGCTCTATGCCTATTTCAACAGTATCCGCGAGGATGGGCGCGCGCACAATTATGGCAACTCACCACCGTGGATCGTGGCCCCGACAAAGGCTCAGCAGCGGCGGCTGGCAGCAATCGACTCGCGCATCACGGCAACCCGCAGTCGGCTCGACAACCTGGTCGGCATCGCCTCGTCGCAGATTGAAGCGTGGGCGAAAGATCCGGCGCGCCAGCAGGATCCTCAGTGGTTTCCCTCCGAGGATCTGGTGGTGCGCCACTCGCTCGATGCGGAGCGACCGGTGGAGCTGGTGAGCAATGTCGATCACATTGACATGTCGCGCCCCAACGAGAAGCTGGCTTCACGCGACAAACTTGAGCCCGAAAAGACCGGCTTTCGCGAGGGAACACCGATTTATGTCAAATCACCGGTTGGTGAGGGAGTCGGCTTTGATGGCCGCATATTCTTCGAGGCCGGCAATGTCGGTAACTTTAACTTTCGTGACCGGCTGATCGATTACAAGGACCAGTTTGCCATTTCAGCCTGGTTTCGTGCGGAGAGTGAGCAGAGCGGAGCAATCGTCACGCGCATCAGGGATATTGCCTTCGAGAAGGACAACAATCTGCCCAAAGCACGCGGGTACGGGCTCTTTTTCAATAACGGGAGGCTCCATTTCAATGTTGTCGGAGTCTGGGCGGATGACTCATTCCGGGTTGAGACAGCGGCAGCAGTCACGACCGGAGAGTGGCATCAGGTGGTGGCGATCTTCGATAGCACGCAGCCCTACGAGCGGGCACAGATCTGGCTTGACGGCCGCAAGCAGGAGCTGAAGATCAACAACGGGCGCCTCTTCCGCACATTCAATGACGACAGTGCGCTGCTGCGAATCGGCGG
>CAIKMY010000226.1 GCA_903828635.1 uncultured Acidobacteriota bacterium | reverse complement strand
TGTGGCTCAATCGAGTCGACCTGTATCTGGTAGTACCCCCCCGGGACATAGAGGTTGAGCCGTCCACGCACCAATACCGAGAGGCCATTTCGCGGCTTGAAACGAATCAGTCGGTTGATTCCTTTGAAACAGGCGGCTCTGATCTGTGACTGCTCGTCTTTTAAGGAAAAGAACCAGTGGCCCGAGGACGGAACGGTGAAATTCGAGATCTCCCCCTGCACCAGCAGTCCGGTGAACTCGCGTTCCAGACCGGACTTGATCTGAAAAGTTAGATCACTGACCGAGATGATACGCGGACCAGCAAATAGGTGGTCGAGTGGTTTGCGGGATTTACTCATGCTGGTAACCTTGCTTCCCGGCACTTCGCCTGATCCACTTCAGACCGGGATGGTTGGATCATAGCACCGGCAATGAGGTAAGTCCATAAATTGAAAATCGATCTCTGCCGGTCGTGCCTCAGATGCCATCGCCGAGGCGGAGAAGCCTTGCGCAGGAAGGCCAGTCACCGTGGCCCGCTCTTTCCTCGCCCGTCATTACTTCAGCGCCCATTGGTCGTGATATATTCAGATTCGTGAAAGGAGAGAGCAAACCCAAAAAGATGCTCCATTTATCGATTATTATTCCAGCCTATAACGAAGAGGATCGTATCGGCAGCACGCTTGATGAGACTCTGCGGTACCTCGAGAACCAGAATTTCACGTCTGAACTGATCGTCGTCAACGACGGGTCAAGTGATCGGACAAGCGAGTTGGTGAAGAGCTACATCGAGAGGAGCGGTTCTCGAATCCGACTGCTCGAAAATCCAGGAAACCGTGGCAAGGGATACTCGGTCCGCGCGGGAATGCTTGAGGGCCAGGGCGAAATCCTTCTCTTCTTTGACGCCGACCTTTCAACGCCATTGAGCGAGATTGACCGTGTGCTGGCCCCGATTCGGGATAACTTGTACGATGTCGTATTTGGTTCACGCGGCCTCGATCGCTCCATGATCGGTACTCGCCAGTCAACTGTGCGAGAGCTGATTGGTCGGGCTGGAAACATCATCCAGTTTATTTTTACCGGATTGAGATTTAAAGATACTCAGTGTGGATTCAAGGCATTTCGTCGCGAGGCGGCACGAACGATCTTTCCCCGGCAACAGATCGACGGCTTCGGGTTTGATCCGGAAATTCTCTTCATCGCGAAACGTCAGGGGTGGCGGATGCTCGAGCTGGCCGTCCGCTGGAACCACGTCGAAGGATCGAAGATTCACCCTTTTGCAACTCCGCTGAGGGTGCTTTTGGAGGTGATGTCGATTCGCCTGAACGAGTTGAAAGGAAGGTACGATCAAAAACAATGAAGAGGCTCAACGTAAATATCGACCATATCGCAACGATCAGACAGGCGCGTCGAACCAATGAGCCGAATCCGGCCTCGGCTGCGGTGATCTGCGAGCTGGCTGGAGCGGATGGAATCACCACCCATCTGCGAAGTGATCGCCGGCACATCCAGGACCACGATCTGATCGCGCTGAAAGAGGTGGTGGTGACCCACCTCAACGTTGAGATTGCCGCGACTTCAGAGATGATCGATATTGCCTGCCGGGTGAAGCCGGATGTAGTCACCCTGGTTCCCGAGCGCCCGCAGGAGATCACGACCGAAGGTGGCCTTGATATCCTCTCGGCTCGG
>CAIKMY010000225.1 GCA_903828635.1 uncultured Acidobacteriota bacterium | reverse complement strand
CTCGGCTCGATTCGCCCGGTCTCCGGCTCGATCAGGGTATCAGGACGCGCAGTTGACGATGTTGCCTGGAAATCCTCGCTTGGTTATTTGCCGGAGCTGCCGGTCAGGAGCAGTCTCCTCACCGTTGGCGAGGGGCTTTGCTACAGCGCGAGGCTCAGCGGCCTTTCTGACGATGCGTCACGTCGGCAGGTCGCAGCGCTGCTGGAGCGCGTCGATCTGGCTGCTCTTGCAGGCCAGCCTCTGCAGAGACTTTCCAAGGGGATGCGGCAGCGCTTCGGGTTGGCACAGGCATTGATTGGCGAGCCGACGATCCTGCTCCTTGACGAGCCGATGTCCGGCCTCGACCCCTTCGGGCGTCGCCTTGCGCGCGAACTGGTCGCCGAGGCGCGCGCCCGGGGGGCGACCATTCTCTTTTCGACCCACAACCTTGGCGATGTTGAACTGCTCAGCGATCGGGTCGCTCTTCTCGATTACGGCAGGCTGCTTGGCTGCGGCAGAATTGCTGACCTGCTCTCTGCCGCGGATGGAGGTTTCGAGCTGCTGGTCACGGATCTCTCGCCGACTGTCAGGTCGAGTCTCGGCGCTGTCGTCAGGGAGGTCGTTACTAACCCCGCCCCTGCCACCCCTGCCACCCCTGCCACCCTTCGACTGCACGTTTCCGATGAGCGTGATCTGCCGCATGTCATCGAGTTCATCCTTGCCGCCGGTGGCCACGTGCTTTCCGTCAACCGATCCCGCATCTCGCTGGAAGACTGGTTCTTCAGGATGGTCGAAACGAACGCGCCAGTCCGTCGCGATGCAGGCTCCGGACTTTCCCGCGAGCGACAAAACTGAGATAATATCGTTCTTTTATGAAATCTGATCGTACAATTCAAAGATTCTTTCTGTTAGTCACACTCGCCGTGGCAATGGCGGTGCCGACCACCTGTGCCCAGACCTCTCCCGATCTGAGTCGCCTGATCGACGCTTTACAGGCAAAGTACAATCGCCTTGGGTCGCTCTCGGCGGATTTCACACAGATTTACACTGCACCTGGTGAGCGCGCACGCCGCGAGAGCGGGCGGCTGCTTCTCCGCAAGCCCGGCCGGATGCGCTGGGACTACAGCGAACCGGAGAGGAAGCAATTCTTTTGCGACGGGCGTTATGTTTATGAGTACGTGCCAGCCGACGGGTTTGCGACGCGGATGTCACTGAAGGATGCCGACGACTGGCGGGCACCATTCGCCTTCCTGCTGGGGCGCGGTGACCTGCGCCGCGATTTCCAGCGAATCGAGACTGCCTCCGAAGCACCGGCACGGGCGGGAAATGTCGTTCTGCGGCTGGTGCCGCGGGAGACTGGCAGTTTTCGCGCGCTGATCATTGAAGTCGATCCGACGACTCTTCAGTTGGCACGGCTGACCTTTATCGACAGTGATGGGGCACGTTCAGACTTCCTCTTTTCAGGGATTCGCGAGAATGCCCCCGGCGATGGATTCAGTCCTCCGGCCGGCGTTGAGATCAGGAAAAACTGATGAAGCCGCTTCACCTCTTCTGCGATTTTGACGGGACGATCACCGGGCACGACACGCTGGTCTATCTGGCGACGCATCTCGGCGCTGGTGAGAGCTATGTGCAATGGGTTGGTGAGGAGATTCGTGCCGGCAGGATGACCCTGCGAGAGGCGATTGCCGAAGAGATGCGCAGCATTCGTCTCTCATTTGATGAGGCCTCACGGATATTACGCGAACAGATCCCGCTCGATCCCGGTTTCGCCGACCTTGTCGACTGGAGTCGCCAGCAAGGGGTGCCGTTCACGATTCTCAGCGCCGGTTTTCACGAAATAATCGATCTCTTCGTGCCTCCCGATGAGTATCCCTGGGTGCGGGTGATCGCCAACCGCCTCGATCCGGATACCGAGCAGGGCTGGATCTGCCATTTTCGTGATCCGGGCCCGTACGGTCATGACAAGCGAAAGACACTGCGCGAGGCCCGCGATCATGGCGAATATCTGCTCTTCGTCGGTGACGGGCTCTCGGATCAGCGGGCGGCGGAGGAGGCGGATATCGTCTTTGCCAAGCTCTCGCTTGCCGCCTTCTGCCGTGAACATGGAATCGATTGTCACGAATATCAGACGCTTACGGATGTGCGCGATCGCCTTGAGTCGCTCCGGGGAGGCCTGACAGGAATAACAGAAGCAGGAGAGGCAACAGAAGCAGGAGAGGTGACAGAAGCAGGAGAGGTGAGAGGATGAGCACCAATCAGATCGTTCTGAGTCGCGAGGCCGAGGCACGCATCCTCCGGGAGCGTCGTGAGGAGCTTGCCTCACTCGAAGCGGAGATAGCCGGGCGAGAGCCGGAACTGGCCGGCCTCAAAGCTGAACTGCTGCAGTTTGAGCAACTCTATCTCAGCGTCGTTGGCGCTCGCTATGATGAGCTGGCCGCCATCGAGAAGGAGATTGCACGGCTCCAGGGGCTCGAAATCGATGAAGATTCAGAAGACGACGATGATGGCGAGCGTGGCTCATTCGCTGATGACGAGGTGGGATGTGGTCAGAATCGCTTCCACACTGACCGGCTGCGCAAGCTCTACCGGGAGGTGGCACGCAAATTCCATCCTGACCTCGTGCAGTGTGAGATCGAGCGCCACCATCGCCACCAGCTGATGGTGGCTGCCAATCACGCTTATCAGTCGGGAGCGGAGGATCGGCTCCAGGAACTGCTCGATGCCAGTGTCTCACTCGATGTCGTTGGCGACAGTCCGATGTCGGCCGAGATGATCCTGCTTTTGCGGCGCATCTCCGATCTGAAGGAGATGCTCGTCTCGATCCAGGCTGAGACCGATGATCTCCTCGCCTCAGAGCTCTTCAGGCTGATGCGCCGCGTCGAGACGGCCGACTCCCTTGGTGTCAACCTGCTCAACGAACTGGTCTCCCAGGTCGATCGCCAGATTCGCAAGGCCGGTACCCGCCTCGTCCATCTTCGTGAGATCATGCAGGCGGTCAATGCTGATTGTTAGCCCGCATTTCTCATCAGTGTCTGTCTGAGCGCCAGCTGCGAGAGAATTTCACTCTCAGCACACCGGAATGCAGAAGAAGGCTCTTGTTTCTTCAGATAAGTGGGAGTGAATACACTCTTTATCTTCTCAACAGCAGCATTTTCCCACAAACTGATGAGAAATGCGGGTTAATATCACCCCTTAACCTGCAATCTTTCACCGATCTCACGCGAGAGCTGGTCAAGTGACTGGCGATTGAAGGCAGAGATCGGGAGGGCATTCCAGGTATCGCAGAGATGGCGCAGGTCGGCCGGGTCGACGAGGTCCATTTTATTGAAGACGAGGAGCCGCGGGAGTCGATCAAGGCCAAGATCAACGAGGATACGGCTGACCGAGTTGACCTGGCTCTCCAGCTGCGGGCTCGAAGCATCGACAAGGTGGATCAGCAGATCGGACTGCTCCATCTCCTCGAGTGTCGCCTTGAAGGCGGAGAGGAGATCTTTCGGGAGGTCGCGGATGAATCCTACGGTATCGTTGATGACGATCTCCTGCTCCTGCGGAAGCCTCAGTCGGCGACTGGTTGGGTCGAGGGTGGCGAACATGCGCTGTTCGGCAGTGACACGACTCTCGGTGAGTGAATTGAGAAGGGTGCTCTTGCCGGCATTGGTGTAGCCAACGATTGAGACTACCGGTACCTCACGGCGCTGTCGCTGGGCACGGCGCTGCTGGCGACTCTCACGGACGTGGGTCAGCTTCTCTTCAAGGAGGGCAATGCGATCACGAACACGGCGGCGGTCGACTTCGAGCTTGGTCTCCCCGGGGCCCCGCCCGCCGATTCCACCCATCAGCCGTGACATCTCGGCACCACTACCGGAGAGTCTTGGCAGCATGTAGTTGAGCTGCGCCAGCTCGACCTGAATGCGCCCCTCGCTGGTTTGTGCGCGCTGCGCGAAGATGTCGAGGATGAGTTGTGAGCGATCGAGAATCTTGAGGTCGGTTGCGGCGTTGATTGCCCGCACCTGGGAGGGCGTCAACTCGCGGTCAAAGACGATCATGTCAGCGCCAAGCTGGAGTGAGCGGATGATGATATCTTCGAGCTTGCCCTTGCCGACCAGCGTCCGTGGATCGAGGGATGGCCGCCGCTGGAGGATCTCGTCAAGGACGACCAGCCCGCCGGAGGTGGCCAGTTCACGCAGTTCGTCCAGTGAGTCCCTTGCTTCAGCCGTCGTTCCGGTAGTCACACTGACGAGGATGGCCCGATCGCGGGTATCGGCCGCTTTGCGTGCCCCACGATTACGTGCCATCTCGGCTTCGAGCGATTCGATCAATTCGATGAAATCAGTGTCAAGCTGCCCCGGCAGTTCCGGATCAAGAAGGCGAAACATCCCGCGTTCGGCGGCCCCGGCAACAGCCTCCCCGCGCCCCTCCGGTGTTGCCGGCAGCAGATGTGCCGCATGCACCACTCCCGGCAGTCCGGTTCGCGGGTCAACGTCGATCGCTGCCATCAGATCAAGCCGCAGCAATGCGAGATCGGTCAGGTCATCGTGCGTCAGCCCAGCCTCACCGCGCAGGTGAGTGTGCAGGCAGCGCAACCCGTTGAATCTTGATTTACCCAGTCGTGACCGATCCGCCGCCGGCAGCACGATCTTCGTCGCGTCGCCGACGATCACGTGCTCAACATGCCCCTTTCGGTCGATCAGAACCCCGACCTGGCGCGAGATCTCATGAGAGATTTCTGTCAGTTGACGTGCAAAATCGGCAGTTAATATTGAGTTAGGCGGCACCCGACGCTGAAACATCTTCTCCAGTCGCCGAAGCTGGTTCGCCTTTAATCCAAGTGTTTTACCTTCGATTTGTGGAATGGCTGGTTTCTCCTTATGGAGTATGGAGTATGGACTATGGACAGTATGGACAGTATGGACAATATGGACAATGGACATATGGACACTTGTCCATAGTCCATAATGTCCATATTGTCCATACTGTCCATAGTCCATACTGTCCATAGTCCATACTCCTATATTTGACTATGACGCCCAAAAATAAATAATAATATCTTCTTTCACGTATTTTCAAAGCGGAGAGAACCGACATGAAGACACGATTAGTGAGACTGCTGATTCCGATCATCCTGACACTGCCGGTACTGGCACAGTCACCAGCGCCGAAGACAATCGGCAAAGACGAGGTCTTTTTCAGCATTGCACGGCGGATCAACTCAGTGAGCGAGTCTCCGGTGAGCGCGATCGTCACGGAGCTGGACGGGCTGATCGAGGTGACCGCGCTCGCGGCGGAGGCTGACGGCCGATCGGTGGTCACTGTCAGGGAGCGTGCGCCATCGAGCTCATCCTTCACCAACAAATCGACGCGTCTGCGCTTTGCGCCACCGGCACCGGGTGGCAAGGAGTGGGCCTGGGTCGAATTTGAGGAGAATCGTCGCTTTTATCCGGTTGAGAAGATCTTTCCCTATGCCAAAGATGAGCTCAATCGGCGCAAGCAGGCAACGGTGGCCAAATGGGCCGCCTTTGCGGCGGCGGTTGGCAAGCAGATCGAGGCGGGTATCAAGGTGATGGATACGGCGCGAGCGGTGCTCAAGGCTGAGCCGCCTCCGCTGGCGGCGCTGACTGCCTTGCGCACGACACTGGCCGGTGCGGTCAAAGAGAATGATCGCGACGGGATCATCTCCGCCAGTCAGGAGGCCGGAACGCAGACTGAGCCGATCACGAGTTTTGCTGATACCTATACCGATCTCAAGGCCAACGACGCCTACCTGCGACTGATTGAGGAGTTCAAGGGATCGGTCACCGCCACCGACAATGCCCGACGCGATTTCGTGCAGTCGGTTGCCGCTTATAACGAGATTCTGCTTCGCCTGCCGTACACGCTGGTCGCCTATGGCAGTGGTTTTACAAAGATCGAGGCAAAGATCGAGGAGTAACCGTTTCAGCGACCTGACCGGGTCACAACCATTTGAAAGGAACAACCATGTCGGAAGTCGATTTGTTCAAGCTTGACACTCTGCTCAGTGATGAAGAGAAGATGGCGCGCCAGTCGATTCGCACCTTCGTCAATGAACGCGTTCGGCCAATCATCGGCAAATGTTATGAGGAGGGGCGTTTCCCGCTCGATCTGATTCCGGAGATTGCCGACCTCGGAATTCTCGGCTGCAATCTGCCGGAGAAGTACGGGTGTGCTGGCGTTGGCAACGTCACTTACGGGCTGATTATCCAGGAACTCGAAGCCGGTGACAGCGGTATTCGCAGCTTTGCCTCGGTTCAGGGAGCGCTGGTAATGTACCCGATCTACCAGTTTGGTTCGGAGGAACAGCGGCAGAAGTGGTTGCCGCCAATGGCCAAGGGCGAGGTGATCGGCTGTTTCGGCCTGACGGAACCCAACTCCGGTTCGGATCCGGGGAGTATGCGGACGACGGCGAAGCGGGTCTCCGGCGGGTGGCTGCTCAATGGCAGCAAGGCCTGGATCACTAACGGTTCGATTGCCGATGTCGCGGTCGTCTGGGCAAAGACGGATGAGGGAAAGATTCGTGGCTTCCTCGTCGAGAAGGGCACTCCGGGTTTTACCGCAGCCGAGGTCAAGCACAAGCTGAGCCTGCGCGCCTCGATCACCGGTGAACTCTTCTTTCAGGACTGCCTGATTCCGGAGGAGAATCTGCTGCCGGGAAGCGGTGGACTGAAGAGTCCGCTGATGTGCCTGACCAACGCGCGTTATGGCATTGCCTGGGGGGCGATCGGCGCCGCTCGCGATTGCTACCAGACGGCGCTCGACTACGCGAAGCAGCGCGTCCAGTTTGATCGGCCGATCGCCGGTTTTCAGCTTACCCAGCGAAAGCTGGCCGAGATGATCACCGAGATCACCAAGGCGCAGTTGATTGCCCTGCAGCTTGGCCGCCTCAAGGATGCGGGACTGATGGATCCGGTGCAGGTCTCGATGGCCAAGATGAATAATGTCGCCATGGCACTTGAATGTGCGCGCACCTCTCGAAGCATTCTCGGCGGCAACGGGATTACCACCGATTACTCGCCGATGCGCCACATGTGCAACCTCGAATCGGTTTACACCTACGAGGGGACCCACGAGGTACATATGCTCTCGATCGGTCGCCACGTCACCGGCCTCAACGCTTTCGAATAGGAATGGCCTGGAGGCTTCGCCTGAGACGAAGCCTCCAGGATAATATCCGACCTGATGGCGGGTTAAAACGGGAAGAGTCTCTTCAGTTCCGCCTTGTCAGGGCGGCGGCCATATTCGCAAATCTCGAAGGCCTCGGCATATTTGACCCTCGCTGCCGCCTCCTGACCGTACCAGTCGACGAGTACCGAGCGGAAGCGATTGGCGATGCCAAGGTTGCGTGAGGCGTGGCCATCGCGAACCTCCCGGACGCGTCGCACCCGATCAGCGGCATTCTTCGGCATCAGCCCCTCGTGGCCATTGGCACCACCCTCCAGGAATTGTGATTCGATGACTGCCAGTCCGTCGAGCTTCTTGTCGATCACTGAGTCGATCGAGACAGCAACCTCCGGCTGCGAGGGATTGGGTTTCATGAACCGATCGGTGTAGTACATAAAGATCGGGTTGGCCTTGAGTGGTGGAACCTCGGGACAGATGAAGGGGACGGTGACCATATAGGCTGCGTCCTGAACGAGGACTCCGGTGTAGCGATGATCCGGATGGTAATCGTTCGGACGCGGGCTGAGAACGAGATCGGCCTTCCATTCACGGATCAGCCTGATGATTGTGCGGCGGTTTTCGAGCGTTGGCAGGAGCTCGCCGTCATGGTTATCGAGTACCTCAACGCTGCTGCCGAAGATGCGCGATGCCTGCTCGACCTCGGCGCGGCGGCGATTGGCAAGCGGCCCGCCGGCTTCACGCCAGTGACCGATGTCGCCATTGGTCACTGAGACCAGCTTGACGTGATGCCCCTTCGCGGCCCAGAGCGAGGCCACTCCGCCGATCTGCAACTCGCAGTCGTCCGGATGGGCTCCGAAGGCGATGATTCGCAGCTTGCCGTCACCTGACGGTGCCTGAGACGGCCTGGTAGCCGAGGTGCTGGCGGTGAAGATCAACAGCAGCGATAAAACTGCCACGATCGTCAGCCCGGAACGATGCCCGAAACGATGATTGAACATAAGAATTCCTCCTCTATTTTGCAGATTTCACCTGATAACGGAAAACGGCTATTATGCTGTATCGATTCGTCGATCTTTTCAATCGTAAAGGTGATCGATTGGTCGAAAGGGGAGGTAATATCCAATGGTGATGGTTCGTCAGGACTCGCCGGAAAGCGCGCAGCAGAATATCATTATCGAGAGTGACGGTCCGCTGGTCAGGGTGACGCTCAACCGGCCGGAGAGGCGGAACGCGCTCTCGCTCAGTCTGATGACCGAGCTGACTGCGGCGCTGCGCTCAGTCGCCGGTTCGCGCGATGCACGGGTAGTCATTCTGGCCGCCTCAGGCCCGGTATTCTCATCGGGCCATGACCTGCGCGAGATGCGCGGACTGGCGATTGCCGAGTATCGACAACTCTTCGAGACCTGTGTCGATCTGATGACGACGATTCAGCAGATTCCCCAGCCGGTAATCGCCGAGGTTCAGGGGATGGCCACTGCCGCCGGCTGCCAACTCGTCGCCACCTGCGACCTCGCTCTCGCTGCCGATGAGGCGAGCTTTGCCACTCCCGGTGTCCGGATCGGACTCTTCTGCAGCACTCCAATGGTCGCTCTCAGCCGCGCCATCGGTCGCAAGCGCACCCTCGAAATGCTCATGACCGGGCGGCCGATCGATGCTCGCACCGCTGCTGACTGGGGCCTCATCAATCGCACCGTCCCCGCCGTCAGCCTCCGCGAAGAGACCGAGTCTTTGGCCCGCCAGCTTGCTGCCGCCAGCCCGTTGACCATGGGCATTGGCAAGCAGGCCTTCTACGCGCAAATTGACCTCGATCAGACACGCGCCTACGCCTACACCCGCGAGGTCATGAGTCTCAATGCCCTCGCCAGCGACGCTCGCGAGGGCATCTCTGCCTTTCTTGAAAAACGAACCCCCTGCTGGACCGGTGAGTAGCCGGTCTTTACAGGAGATCAGAAGTTACTAACATTGAGCCTGCCGCCTGAGACGCTCCTGCCGTCGAGCGCCGGTGTCGGAATACTGTTTCCAAGTATCGCCGCTTTGATTTGCGCGGCCGTTGCTCCGGGATTGAGTGCGGCGTAGAGTGCCACTGCGCCGGTGACGTGCGGCGTGGCCATCGATGTTCCGTTGTAGCTTGCATAGCCCGAGACTACCCGGAAATTGACCGTTTTCGGGACCGTCGACCAGATGCCACTACCGGGTGCGCCGATATCGACCGACGTCGCGCCGTAATTAGAATAGTTCGCACGGTCTCCTGCCGAAGTCAGCGCTGCCACCGCGATAACGTTATCGCTGGCATAGCTGGCCGGATAGAAGGCCGTTGAGTCATTGTTATCCCCCACCCCATCGTTGCCTCCATTGCCAGCCGCCGCGATGAAGAGGATACCCGCATTGTTTGCGCGGTCGATCGCATCCTTGAGCGACTGAGAGTAGCCGCCGCCGCCCCAGGAATTGTTGGTCGCGACGATATTCACCGGGTTGACCGCCCTCGTCTTCAGGTTGGTGAAGTAATCGATTGCCTTGATTGCGTTGGCGGTTGTTCCACCGAACGTTCCGAGGAACTTGCCACTGAGCAGCCTGACGCTCCAGCAGACTCCGGCCACTCCCT
>CAIKMY010000224.1 GCA_903828635.1 uncultured Acidobacteriota bacterium | reverse complement strand
TCAGGTCCGCCACCGGCTGCTTCCGGCAGTTCTGCGGCAGGACGCGAACGGGCGACCGGCTCCGATCTGCTGCTTCACGAACTGAAGACGGGCGGTCAGCTCAATATCGGCAATGTCGCCGCCTATGCCTTCGACAAGCAGGGTATGTGGCTGGCCTGGACGGTCGATGCGGCAGAGAAGCTCGGCAATGGCGTACAGGCACGCAACATGGCCACCGGCGCGGTGATCGCGCTCGACAATGAGAAGGCCGTCTATCGCGGACTGCAATGGACGGAGAAGGGCGACGGCCTGGCAGTCGTCAGGGGAGTCGATGACAAGGGCTACGAGGATAAGCTCTGGAGCGTCGTTGGCTTTACCGGCTTTGCGGTTGGTGAGATGCCGCGCAAAACCGTCTGGGATCCGCGCGAAGAGAAGGATTTCCCTGCCGGGATGACGATCAGCCCGAATCGGACGCCGACCTGGACCGATGACCTGACAGCTCTCGTCTTCGGCATCCATCCGGTAAAAAAGAAGAAAGAGGACGAGAAGAAGCCGAAGGAGGGTGATGTCCCCGCCGCAGCCCCGACTCCGCCGACCGCTGAAGAGCCCGAGAAACCAGAGCTGGTGCTCTGGCACTGGAAGGACTCGCGCCTTCAGCCGCAGCAGCAGGTCGAGGAGAGTCGTGATCGCAATTTCAGCTTTCTCGCCGTCTATCGCCCGGCGGAGAAGCGATTCCTGCAACCAGCCAATGACGAGGTGCGCCAGGTGACGCCAGCCCCAACCCATCGCTTCGCCATCGGCACCGACAGCCGTGACTATGAGCTGATGGGCAACCTCGATGGTCGACGCTATCAGGATATTTACACCATCGATATGCGCACCGGCGAGCGCAAGCTGGCATTGAAGAAGAACCGCTGGAGCTTCGGCCCCTCACCCGATGGCACACACTTTCTTTACCACGAAGATGGCCATTTCCACACCTGGGAGATGACCACCGGCAAATCCTACAACCTGACCGGGAAAGTGCCTTCGACCTTCTGGAACGAAGAGGACGATCACAACGTCGTCAAGCCTCCAACCAGCGTCATCGGCTGGTCGAGCGACAGCGCCCACGTCCTGCTGAGCGACAACTGGGATATCTGGCAAATCCCGGCTCACGGCGGCCCGGCCGTCAACCTCACCGGCAATGGCCGAAAGGATGGCATCCGCTACCAGATGCGCTTCCGGCTCGATCCCGACGAGAAGGGCATCGACCTCGCCAAACCGCTCTACCTGCGTGCCTACGGTGAGTGGAGCAAGAAGAGCGGCATCGCGCGGATCGACGGCGGCCGCTCCGGTGCGAAGATGCTCACTTGGGATGATGCCGTCTATGGCTCACTGATGAAGGCACGCAACGCCGAGGTCTACGCCTTCACCCGCGAGACCTTCAATGAAGCACCCGAGGTGCAGATCGCTGACGGCTCACTCGCCGGTGCTCGTAAAGTGACCGAAACCGAGCCGCGGCAGAAGGATTTCCTCTGGTCGTCCGGCTCGAAGCTGATTGATTACACCAGCGCCAGGGGTGACCGCCTCCAGGGAGCACTCTTCCTGCCGGCCAACTACCAGCCCGGCAAGAGCTATCCGACGGTGGTCTACATCTACGAGAAGCTCTCGCAGGGACTCAACGGTTACACCGCCCCCTCGGCCAACGGCTTCAACAAATCAGTCTACACCAGCAACGGCTACGCCGTGCTCATGCCGGACATCGTCTACAAGGTGAACGACCCCGGAATGTCGGCAGTCTGGTGCGTGCTGCCGGCGCTGGAGGCGGCAATCAGGACCGGCATCGTCGATGCCGGGCGCGTCGCCATCCACGGCCATTCGTGGGGAGGCTACCAGACATCGTTCCTCGTCACACAGACCAAAGCCTTCCGCGCAGCAATCGCCGGTGCGCCGCTGACCGACATGATCTCGATGTACAACCTGATCTACTGGAACAGCGGGTCCGGCAACATGTCGATTTTTGAGAGCAGTCAGGGGCGCTTCACCGGCAGCCCGCTCGACCAGCCGGAGGCCTATATCCGCAACTCACCGATCTACCATGCGCGCAATGTGGTCACCCCGTTGCTGATTCTCCACAACGACAAGGATGGTGCAGTTGACTTCACCCAGGGGATTGAATATTTCAGCACCCTGCGCCGTTTGCAGAAGCCGGTGGTCATGCTTCAGTACAAGGGTGAAAATCATGGCTTGCGTGTTCCGGCCAACATGAAGGACTATACCGTCCGCATGCGCGAATACTTCGATCACCACCTCATGGGCAAGGCTGCCCCGAAATGGCTCAACGAAGGTCTGCCGCATCTCAACGACAAGTAGCCGGCCACCTGGGTCGGCGGAAAAGCGGGCGAAATGGATCTGACAATATTGGGTATCCCCTGGGATGAGAACTCGTCTCTCCACCGTGGTGCGGCAGAGGCGCCACCGCTGATCCGGCAGGCAGTCTATGCCGAATCTTCGGGCCTCTCCTGTGAAAATGGCCTCGACTTCGGGTCGCTCAACATTCACGATGCGGGAGACCTCGTGCCGTGTGCGACGACCCCGGAGACGATGGCGGCGATCGAGGAGGCGGTTTCGCGCGAATTGGCGCAGGGGCGCGGCGTGATCTCGCTGGGTGGCGATCACGCAATCACCTGGCCGGTGCTGCGTGCCTACGCACGACACTACCCCGATCTGAGCATCCTTCACATCGACGCGCATCCTGATCTCTACGATGAATTCGAGGGCAACCGCCATTCACACGCCTCGCCCTTTGCACGAATCATGGAAGAGGGGCTGGCGAAGCGGCTGGTGCAGGTCGGCATCCGGACAATCAACAACCATCAGCGGCAGCAGGTGCGCCGTTTCGGCGTCGAAGTCTTTGAGATGATGGATTGGCGTGATGATCAGTTCATGGATTTCGATTCACCAGTCTACCTCTCGCTCGACATCGACGGGCTCGATCCGGCCTTTGCGCCCGGTGTCTCACACCCGGAACCCGGAGGGCTGACGACGCGGCAGGTGCTCTCGGTGATCCAGAAATCGAACGCGACGATCGTCGGCGCCGACATCGTCGAATACAATCCACGCTTTGATGCTGGCGGATCGATCGGCATCACGGCGCGAGTCTGCGCCAAACTGCTCAAGGAGATTGCCGCACGCATGAGCGAATCACGCTACTGATCAGCCATCAGAGACCGAGGAGTAGAAAGAAAAGTCATGAGGAGAACCGCAACCGGGGCGCTCTTTGCCCTGACAATCCTGACCTTGACCGCCCGTGCAATGCCGGACGAGGCGTGGACACGCTTTCGGGGACCGAACGGAACCGGCGTCTCCGCGGCGCGTAATCTGCCAACAGAGTTCGGCCCGGAGAAGAATGTCCGCTGGAAGACGCCAATCCCGACCGGGCACTCCTCGCCGGTGCTGACGCGCGATCGCATCTTCCTCACCGGCTGGAAAGCGGAGAAGCTGCTTGTCTTCTGCCTCGACCGGCGAAACGGCCGCCTTCTCTGGCAGCGGGAGCTGCCACGACGCCATCAGAGTCGCATCCAGAAACCGAATGATCCCGCCTCACCCAGCCCGGTGACCGATGGCCGCAATGTCTATCTCTTCTTCCAGGATTTCGGGCTGATCTCCTTCGATGGCCGCGGCAGGGAGCGCTGGCGCATGGAGCTTGGGCCGTTCAACATGTTCTACGGTTTCGGTGCCTCACCGATCCTGGTCGATCAGCGGCTGATCCTGCCAATCGACCAGGATCTCGGCTCCTCGCTGCTGGCGGTCGAGGCAAAGAGCGGCCGCCTGATCTGGAAGGTCGATCGCCCCGAGATCATCTCCGGCTACTCGACACCAACCATCTTTCAGCCCCCGAGCGGCCCCAAACAATTGCTGCTCCCCGAATCGTTTCAGCTCTCCGCCTACTCAGTGGCGACCGGCCGCCGCCTCTGGTGGGTGCGCGGACTGGCCTGCGAGATGAAGTCGGTCGTCAGCTACGATAACGAATACCTCTACATCAACGGTTGGGGGTTCCCTCAGAACCAGCCGGGGCAGCAGATCACGACGATTGCCCACGCCGAGGCACTCGCCCGCTTCGACAGCAACCATGACGGGCTGATCGCCAAATCCGAAGTCAGGGCCGTCTCCGAGACCGCTCCCCCGCTCGGGCCGATCATCAGGATGCTCACGTGGGCCTTCGAAGCCTTCGACCTCAGCCGTGATGAAAAACTGACCCCTGCCGAATGGGAGGTCTTCCGCGCGATGATGGCCTCGGAAAACGGACTGCTCGCCATCAAACTCGGCGGTGAGGGCGACATGACAGCCTCGGCCATCCGCTGGCGCTACCAGCGTCCTGTCCCGCAGGTTCCATCAACATTGCTTTATCGCGGAAACTTGTTTATGGTCAACGACAGCGGAATCCTGATATCCTTCGATCCGGCCAGCGGTCGGGTCATCAGGCAGGGCCGACTGAAGGGCGCGATCGACAAATACTTCGCCTCACCGGTTGGTGGTGACGATAAAGTCTATCTTGCCAGTCAGGACGGCACAATGACCGTTGTCAGCGCCTCCGGTGAATGGGAGACCCTCGCGGTCAACCCGCTCGGCGAAGAGATCTTTGCGACTCCCGCGCTGGCTGATGACAATCTCTTCGTGCGAACGAAAAACAGCCTCTACTGCTTCAGCAATCCCCCTCGGGAGAAGCAGTGACGGCAATGCGCTATAATCCGGACAGTTCGACATTTCGAAAGCCTTCAGATCTGAAGGCCGTAACTTTCAGGAAAGACCTGGGGAAAATATGACAAAGGAGAGACAGAAATCCATGATGTGGGCACTCTTTGCATTTGGCGCGGTTCTTTCGTGGGGCGTCTATGGCGCACTGCTGCATCAGGGTCAGACACGACTCGGTAACCCGCTGCGGGCGCTGCTCTGTGTCGGAGTGGCCTACTTTCTGATCGGAGTGATCGTCCCGGTCGGCGGGCTCGCCGCCCAGGGGCAGCTCTCATCGCAGGGATTCAACTCCACCGGGACGATGACGGCAACCATCGCCGGTGCGCTCGGCGCAATCGGTGCCGCCTGCATCATCTGGGCCTTCAAATCGGGAGGCATTCCAACCTATGTCATGCCGATCGTCTTTGGTGGTGCCCCGGTGGTCAACGTGCTGGTGACGATGTTGCTCCATCCTCCCAAAGCATCGATCAATCCCATGCTCTTTCTCGGATTCGCGCTGGTGGTCATCGGATCGAGTCTTGTGCTCTTCTTCCGCCCGCAGTCCTGATATCGTTATCAATCAATTCATACCACCGGAGTCCAACGTGAAGAAGATTACCCCTCTCATCGCAGCATTTGGATGCATCTTTTCGCTCTCGTTTTCAGTGATTGCCTTCGGACAGGCTGCCCCGGCAGCGGCGCCGGCCAAACCCGCCGTGCTCAAGGCACCGGAGGGCTTCAAGGTCGAGGTCTTTGCTTCCGACGTCACCGGCGGGCGGCTGATGGCCGTCAGTCCCGATGGTGTCGTCCATATCGCCCGCCAGGGCAAGGG
>CAIKMY010000223.1 GCA_903828635.1 uncultured Acidobacteriota bacterium | reverse complement strand
GATTTCACCGAGCGCGCTGCCAGCCTCGTCGCGAAGATCGAGGATGCCGCCGTCGAAAAAAGAGTTCGCCGCGAGGTTGAGCGCCGCACCGTCGAATTGAAGAGCGCCGTCGCCACTGTCGCCGATCAGCGGAGGGCTGCGACGCAATCACCTGCGGAATCGTCAGAGGAAGCTGCTGCGAGCAGTGCCGAGGTTGGTTCGGGGCCTGCTGCAGAGACCGGTCCGGTCGAATTTAACCCAGGTGATCGCGTGCGACTTCTCTCGCTCGACCAGGAGGGAGTCGTTGAGTCGGTTGGGTCGCAGGAGATTGTCGTCATGGTTGGCGCGCTCCGCTTTCGGGAGAAGCGCGACAATCTGAAGCTGCTCAGTCGCCGCACCACCTCGGCACGGGAGTCACGCGCGGCGAGCGGACTGCCGAAGGGCGTCTCGGTCTCGCTGCGCGAAGAGGTTGCCGTCGGCAGTGAGCTCAATGTCATCGGCCAGACGGTTGATGAGGCCGTGCGTGCCGTTGACAAGTTCATCGATGCCGCCTGGCTCGACAATCACGATCGTCTGCGTATCGTCCACGGCGTCGGTCTCGGGGCCCTCAAACGGGCGATTGGCGATCTCCTCGCTGCCAATCCGCACGTTGCAAAATATTACCCCGCCGATCACGCTGAGGGAGGGCAGGGCGCGACAATTGTCGAATTGAGGAAGTGATGTCACTGCCTCGCGGTTTCAGCGATGAGGTTCGTCAGCAGGCCGATATCGTTCGGGTAGCCTCCGACTACCTGACACTTAAGAAGAAGGGCGGAAGCCATTGGGCCTGCTGCCCGTTTCATCAGGAGAAATCGCCCAGCTTCCACGTCAACGGGGCGCGACAATTCTTCAAGTGTTTCGGCTGCGGCAAGGCCGGTGATATCTTCACCTTCGTCATGGAGATCGAGTCCTGCTCCTTTCCCGAGGCAGTACGGACAGTTGCCGAGAAGATGGGGATTCCGGTACCGGCAGGCGGAGGCGAAGCCGATGTTGGCCATGATGAAGCTGAGCGTCGCCGTTCCGAACTGTTGCATCTCAATCAGCAGGCGGTCGCGTTCTTTGAAAAGAGTCTGACGGAGAGCATCGAGGGGCGCGTCGCCCTCGACTACCTTGCCAGTCGCGGTATCACCCCCGAGACCCGCAAGGCCTTTCGCCTCGGCTATGCGCCGAACGGCTGGGATGGCCTCAGCAGTTACCTGCGCTCTCAGGGCGCCTCCCGTCAGCAGATCGAGACCAGCGGACTGGTCACCCTCCGGGAGAATGGCAGCGGTTTTTATGATCGCTTTCGCGGTCGCCTCATGATTCCGATTACCAACCCGCAGGGCCGGGTCATCGCCTTTGGCGGCAGGATCATCGGTGAGGGAGAGCCGAAATATCTCAACTCGCCTGAGACGGCCATCTACACCAAAGGCAACAACCTCTTTGGGCTTTACCACGCACGTGAGGCGATCCGGCAGCGTGGCTTTGTCATCCTCGTTGAAGGATATCTCGATTTTCTGGTGCCGTTTCAGGCCGGTGTCAGAAATATCGTAGCCAGCCTTGGCACCGCGCTCACCGAGACGCAGGTCAGGTTGCTTGGGCGTTATGTCCGTCAGGTCGTGGTCAACTTCGATCCTGACGCAGCCGGAGTAAGCGCGACGAAGAGAAGCCTTGAAATGCTGCTTCAGAATGGTTTCAGGGTCAATGTCCTGACTCTCCCGGACAACCTTGATCCCGATGAGTTTATCCAACAGCGTGGCGCTGAAGGCTATCTCGCGATTCTCAAAACCTCCAGCCGCTTTCTCGACTTCATCGTCGACCAGTCGCTGCGGGTGCGCGATGTCTCGACTCCCGATGGCAAGGTGGAAGCGATCAACGAGATCCTGCCTTACCTCAGGCTGGTTGGCGATCGCATCGAGCGTGCCGAATATGTCGATCGTATCGCCGATCGCCTGAAGATCGAGAGCCGGCTGATCCGTGAGGAGTTCAGAAGAGCGGTCGAAACCCGCCGCACGCAGGTCAGTGAGCTGGCACGTCAGGCCTCAACACCTGTCAAGCCCGCCGAGAGGACGCTTCTCACCCTGCTGCTGGCTGACAAATCGCTGCGAAGCATAATCATCCCCCTGCTGAAGAGGGAGGATTTTGCGGAACTGAGAACCGAACGCATCTTTGAGTCACTGATCGATTTTGAGCGCCGGGGGGTCGATCCCGACTGGTCGGGCCTCAGTCGTGCGCTCGAAGGTGATGAGATGGCACAAGACTTGCTGTCCGAGTTCCTCAGTGGTGACGAGGCACTTGCTCCTGTCGATCGTGACGATGAGCGGGGCGACGACGCACCCGATGATAACAATGGCGGGAGCGGTCGCCGGGCCGACTACCAGACGACCACTCCGGAGCAGAGGCGCGAAGAGCTTCGGCGACGTGCGCTTGAAAGTCTTCACGGTCTGCGCTCCCTCAAACTGGTCGAGAGGCTCAATGCCCTGCAGATTGAGATCAATCAGGCCCAGCGAGCCGATGATCCATCCCTGCTCATCTCGCTGCTACAGCGCAAAATCGATCTCGCCAGGGAGCAGCAGGAACTGGCAAAATGGCAGCCCGGGTGACACCACCGTGCTCCCTGAACCAATGAAAAGCTGATGAAAAGCTGATGAAAAGCTGATGAAACAGATGAAGTAAATAAATGACATAAATAAAACAACTGAAGACAATAAATGGCAACTCTGAGAATGAGGAACTTTTTACCGGTTAAAATACGTATTAACTAACTGGTGGTTCGGCGTCGGCGATACTGGTGATACTTTGAGCTTCCGCTGTTGCCTCCCTGCCGTTGGAGACTCTTCCCGGTGGTGAAGTGATAGTGAAAGGGGTGAAAAATTGGACGAGAAATATTCTGACGATGTGCAAAAACTCCTTGATCTGGGTAAGGACAAGGCGTTCCTGTCATACGATGACATCAATCAGGAGCTGCCTGAGGGATTGGTCTCTCCCGACGACATCGAGGACATCTTCGCAACTCTGAGCAGCGAGGGGATTGCCATCGGCGACGCGGATGATAAATTCCTTGAGACGGCGGTTGTCGCCTCCGGAGTTGACAAGAAGCTGGAAGATCTGCCTGAAGAGGAGCTGGAACTCGATCTCTCGCCGGGGACGCTCGACAAGACCAACGACCCGGTTCGACTCTACCTGAGAGAGATGGGCATTGTTCCTCTGCTGACGCGCGAGGGAGAGGTGGCGATTGCCAAGCGCATCGAGCGTGGCAAGATTCGTGCGCAGAAGGCAATCTCGCGCTCGCCGGTGGCAATTCAGGAGTTGATCAGGGTTGGTCGCGAACTGGCAGTTGGCGAGATCTCGATTCGCGAGGTGATCACCTTCAATGAGCAGGAGGGGATTACCGAGGAGAAGGTGCTTGAGTATCACAACTACACCGTCGAGATGATTGGCGAGGTCGGTGCGATGTTCCAGAAGGCGCAGGCACAATATGAAAAGGTGCAGGCCGAGCCGAAGCGCTCATCAAAACTGGTGAAGATGCGCCGGAAGCTGGCACGGATGCGTATCGATCTCTCGCACACCGTCAGGTTGCTGGAGTTTACCACGAGGAGCGAGGAGCGCCTTGTCGGGGCAATGCGCAAGGCGCGTGACGAAGTTCGCCAGACTGAGCGGGAGGTCGAAAGGCTGCAAAAATCACTCGAGCGTAAGCGCTCAGCCGACGACATCAAGGATATTGAGAAGAAACTGCGCACGGCGAAGCGCAACCTGACGCAGCTTGAGGCCGTCTATCGCCAACCCACGGTCGAAATCAAGCGTACCGTCCAGAATGTGATCACCGGCGAGTCCGAGGCACAGCAGGCAAAGAAAGAATTGGTCGAGGCCAACCTCCGACTGGTTGTCTCGATTGCCAAGAAGTATACCAATCGCGGCTTGCAGTTCCTGGATCTCATTCAGGAAGGGAATATCGGCCTCATGAAGGCGGTCGACAAGTTCGAATATCGCCGTGGTTATAAGTTTTCGACATATGCGACCTGGTGGATTCGCCAGGCGATCACGAGAGCGATCGCTGATCAGGCGCGAACAATTCGCATCCCCGTCCATATGATCGAAACGATCAACAAGCTGATTCGCACCTCACGCGCCCTGGTGCAGGAATTGGGGCGTGAGCCAACCAGCGAGGAGATCGCGAGGAAAATGGATATACCGGCCTCCAAGGTGCGCAAGGTGCTGAAGATTGCCCAGGAACCAATCTCGCTTGAAACGCCGATCGGGGAGGAGGAAGACTCCCATCTTGGCGATTTCATCGAGGACAAGACCATTCAGAACCCCTCAGAGGCGGTGATCAATATCAATCTGCGCGAGATCACCGAGGAGGTGCTCAAGACCCTGACGCCGCGCGAGGAGAAGGTGATCAAGATGCGTTTCGGCCTCGGGCCAAATGGTAGTGAGCATACGCTGGAGGAGGTTGGCCAGCATTTCGCGGTGACACGCGAGCGTATTCGTCAGATCGAGGCTAAGGCTCTCCGCAAGCTGCGTCATCCGTCGCGATCACGCAAGCTTAAGGCGTTTCTCGAAAGCGGAAGGCCATAAGGGCCGGGTTGGCTGATCCGGTACTGAGCAATGATGACTGAGCAATGATGATTGAAGAGTTGCAGGCGCTGACGGCGACGCTCAACCAACTGGCCGAGCTGGATCGTTACAATCAATGGATATACGAGCGGATCGAGCCGGCGCTCGGCCGACGTATTCTTGAGGTCGGAGCGGGAACGGGCAACCTCACCGAGTACCTGCGGCGGGCAGACCGTGAGGTGATAGCCACCGATGTCCTGCCGGCCTACCGTGGCCAGCTCGAGCGGCGCTTTGCGGGTGATGGAAGGGTGACAGTCGGAAGTTTCGATCTCTGCCAGCCGGCACCGGCTGAGTTGCTGGTCGATCCCTGTGACACCGTCGTCTGCCTCAATGTCCTTGAGCATATCGAAGACGATCTGACCGCGTTGCGGGAGATGCGGCGAACTTTGTGCCCCGGCGGCTGCCTCGCACTACTCGTGCCGGCCCATCCTTTTCTTTACGGAGAGTTCGATCGCGCAGTCGGCCATTTCCGTCGTTATCGGCGCTCATCGCTGAGGCGCCTGCTTGGTGAGGCCGGATTTCGGGTGACAAGACTCGGGTATTTCAACATCGTGGCAACACTTCCGTGGCTGCTCAATGGTCGGCTGCTGAAGCGTGAGTATCTGCCGGCCGGTCAGACCCTGCTGGCCAATCGGCTGGTCCCATTATTGAAACTGGAGCGATTCTTCGGCCCGCCAGCGGGCCTTTCGTTGATTGCGCTTGCCGAAAAGTCCTGATTCCACATAGTTATCGGGTAACGAACTGCAAGTAATAAACTGCAAGAAATAAATTGATTGAAAGGTATACCCGCCGCAGTCCCGGTGATCGGGAGTAATTTGCAGCGGTACAAGATATGCGTTGGTCAACATACTTTATTCCGACATTACGTGAAGATCCCGCTGACGCCGAGGTGATCAGCCACAAATTGCTGATGCGTGCCGGGATGATCCGCCAACTGGCTGCGGGCATCTACTCTTACCTGCCGATAGCGCAGCGATCGATTCTGAAGATCGCCAACATCATTCGTGAAGAGCAGAACTCGATTGGCGGGCAGGAGTTCTTTCTCCCGGCACTCAATCCGGCGGAGATCTGGCAGGAGAGCGGTCGTTGGGGGCTGATGGGGCCCAATATGTTCCGCATCAAGGATCGGAAGGGGGCCGATTTCTGCCTGGGGATGACGCACGAAGAGGTGATGACCGACATTGCGCGGCATGAACTGCGGTCATACAAGCAGTTGCCACAGGTCTGGTATCAGATTCAGACCAAGTTTCGCGACGAGGCACGGCCGAAGTCGGGGCTGCTGCGGGTGCGACAGTTCACAATGAAGGATGCCTACTCTTTCGATATCGACCAGGCCGGCCTGGATAAATCGTTCGAGGATCAGCGTCGGGCCTACTGCCGTACCTTTACGCGCTGCGGGTTGGAATATGTGATTGTCGAGGCCGACAGCGGGGCGATGGGCGGATCGGCATCGAACGAGTTCATGGTCTACACCGATGCCGGTGAGGATCTGGTAGCAAGCTGCCCGTTGTGCAATTATGCGGCCAACCTTGAGAAGGCGACATCGCGGCTTACCCCGGTCGATGACGGTGCGGATGACCCGGTGATTGAAAAGTTTGCGACTCCCGGGGTGAAGACAATCGATGATCTGGTTGGCTTCCCCGGCGGAGCTCCCGCTGATCGCCAGATCAAGACGCTGATTTATGCGGCGGTGAGCGAGAAGGGCAGGGAATCGCGAACGATGCCGCTGCTGGCGTTGCTGCGTGGCGATCACGCACTCAACGATGCCAAGCTGGCCAATGCGGTTGCGCGTCAGCTCAATCGTGATGGCTGGGAGGTGGTCAACGTGCGCCCCGCACATCCTGAGGAGATCTTTGAACTGCTGGGGGCCAATGCCGGCAGTCTCGGGGCTGTCGGGGTTACCGGAAAGCTGATTCTCATCGATGAAGCACTGCACGGCCGGCAAAATATGACCACGGGCGCGAATGAAGATGGCGCGCACCTGCGCGGCGTCAGCATTGAGCGCGACATCAGGCCCACCGCCTGGGTCGATCTGCGCAGTGTTGCCGAAGGCGAAATCTGCCCCTCTTGTGGTGAGGGGGCTCTGCGTGTGGCCAAGGCGCTCGAAGTCGGTCACATCTTCAAGCTGGGAACCAAGTATTCGGTCTCGATGAATGCCAAAGTTCTCAACTCTGAGGGGCGCGAGATCCCGCTGATCATGGGCTGCTACGGAATCGGTGTCGAGCGCATCCTTGCCGCGGCAATCGAGCTCAATCACGATGACGCCGGCATCATCTTTCCGCTCTCGATTGCGCCCTTCCACGTCGTCGTCAGCCCTCTCAATACCAGGGACGCCGAGGTGCGGGCCGTGGCTGAGCGGATCAGCACCGAGCTTGAACAAGCCGGAGTCGAGGTGCTCCACGATGATCGCGATGAGCGCGCCGGTGTCAAGCTCAATGATGCCGACCTTATTGGCATCCCGCTTCAGGTTCGCATCGGACCAAGAAAGCTGAAAGAGGGCAGCGTCGAACTCTATGACCGCGCAACGAGAATATCCGTGGATCTGCCGGCTGATGCTGTCGTCGAGGCGATTCTGGAAAGAATGAGCAGGTACAATAAAGGTGTCCCGACAGAGGCCTGAGACCAGAGTCTGAGAGCCGATCCCGGGCTTTTGTCGGGAACCTGAAAGTGTCTGCCCTGTCCGGATGAAGTATCTCTATCAGGACTTACGCACTTAGTGACCCCTCAATTCCTTCTGCTTCGTGACTTCGTGTGAGATCAATCTGAATGAATGCCACCACACAACTCGCGTATGCATAAGCCCTGTCTATAATGCCCGGCGGGGAATATCCGCGGGTGGTGGGGGATCTGGGGGGCAGGGATCAGGGGCGGCGCCGGCGTCCCCGGCCGGTTCGCCGGGAAGGCTGACTGTCGATGATGGAAAAGTCGACGAGGTGCCGGTCGACATTGACGCGATCGACACGGACCCTCACCCGGTCACCGAGCCGGTAGCGCTTTCTGCCACTTCGACCGATCAGCGAGTGGGTTCGTTCATCGAAACGGTAGAAGTCGTCGTGGAGGCTCTTGACGGCAACCAGCCCCTCGATGAAAAACTGGTCAAGTTCAACGAAGAGGCCAAAGTCCCGAACATTGACGATCAGGCCCTCGAAGATCTCTCCGACTCGTTCGGCCATAAAGACCGCCTTGCGCCATTCATCGATCTCCATTTCGGCAGCATCGGCAGCGCGTTCGCGCTCGCTCGACTCAATGGCCATCAGTTCGAGATCGCCACGCCTGATTGGTGAGGGCGGCTTCACTGCGGGTTTGTCTGGCGAAGCCGGCCAGTCTCCCCAATCAGTGGATGATTGCAGCAGTCCGCGGAGAACGCGGTGAACGAGCAGGTCGGGATAGCGACGGATCGGTGAGGTGAAATGGGTGTAGACGGGAGCTGCGAGGCCGAAATGGCCCTCATTATCGGCCGAGTAGCGAGCACGTCGGAGTGAGCGAAGCATGGCATAAGCAAGGACGCGCTCTTCGGGACGCCCTTCGAGCTGTCGGGAGAGGCGCTGATAATCGTGAGAAGTGACCTCGGCAGCGGGGAACTGAAAGCCGTAGGCGCGGGCCAGCTCGGCAAACTCCCAGACGCGCTGTGGTTCCGGCTCTTCGTGAATCCGGTAGACGGAGGGTACGCCAAGCCGTTCGAGATGGCCGGCGACCGCTTCATTGGCCAGCAGCATGAACTCTTCGATGATGCGGTGAGCGATGTTACGGTCGGCTTTGAGGACACCGGCGACGCGCCCCTCATCATCAAACTCGAAGATCGATTCGGGCAGGTTGAAGTCGATCGCGCCACGTCGAGCGCGCATGCGAATCAGAATCCGCGCCAGCTCCTCCATCGTCTGGAAGAGTCCGAGCAGATCGGCATAGCGCATGGCCAGAGCCGGATCGTCCCGGCGCAGCAACCGATTGACATCAGTATAGGTCATGCGCTCATTGCTGCGGATGACCGTCTCTCGCAACCGGCAGCTTTCGACGTGCCCCTGTCGATCGACGATCATGATCGCCGAGAGGGTGAGCCGGTCAACCCGGGGATTGAGTGAGCAGATCCCATTGGAGAGCCTCTCCGGGAGCATCGGGATGGCGCGTTCGGGAAAGTAGACCGAGGTGCCGCGCAGGCGGGCTTCGTGGTCGAGGGCGGTGTCGGGCCTGACGTAAAAGCTGACGTCGGCGATATGCACTCCGAGTTCGAATCTTCCGTCATCGAGCTGGCGCAGACTGATGGCGTCGTCGAAGTCACGGGCAGTCTCGCCGTCGATGGTCACGGTAGGCAGCTCGCGCAGGTCGAGTCGGCCGGCAATCTGCTCGGGAGTAACGACCGGCGATACCGCCTCGGCCTCGGCATTCGCCTCCGGCGGAAAGATATGCGGCAGATCGTGCTTCAGGATGACGATCCGGATATCCATCCCGGGCTCAGTGCTGGACGCGCCCAGGGCCTCAATGATGCGCCCCCGGGGATGTGGATTTGAATGTCGCTGTGGTACGGGGTAGCTTGTCACCTCGACAAGGACGATCCATCCATCGGCCAGTGCCGGTCGATCCTCTTCATCGAGATCGATCTCGTAACCAAACTTCTCATCGAGAGACTCGACCCACGACTGACGAAAACCATGGTGAAGTCGGCCGACGACTCGCAGGCAGCCGCGCCGCAGGATCATCTCGACCCGTGCATATTGCTCACCGTCGCGATCACGTCGGCTGAGGCTGACCACCACACGGTCCCCATCGAAGGCCCCTTGCAGGTCCTCGCTCTCGATCCTGATCGCGCGTGGCGTTCGCTCCGACGCCTTTTCCGGCACAAAGTGGATCGTCTTTCGGCGACGCTGCCGCACCGTGCCGATCATTACCCGTCGCAGCGGCGACCATTGGTAATCCGGGCCGTGCCGCCGCAGCAGCCCCACACCCTGTAACTGATTGAGGAATCGCGTCAGCTGCTTGCGCCCGGCGGCACTCAGTTCGAGCAACCCGGCAAGGTCGTGAGCCGAGATGCCATCCTCCTCCGCGCGCAACACGGTCAGCACCTCTTCAATATCGAACGGCAGGCCATTCATATAAGTCATTGAGACACAGTTTCACGCAAAAGGCAAAAGAGGCGAGCCCCTGAGCCGGTGGCCCGGACTTGTTAATCTCTTGTAAAACGCATATAAAGTAAGCTCAGATTCAGCGATATCGGGTTCGATTCAGCTTGTTCATTTAACTTGTTCATTCAACTGGTATTGGCATGACAAAGACGATCAAATTGCTGCTCACACTGCTGGTGATGGTTCCAGTGGCAGGCCTCTCGATCCATCGCGCACAGGCTGATGGCACACCGGATGTTGATAAAGCGGCTGATGGACGAGGCCGGGAGGGCGCGAGTGTCAAACCTGAAAAAGAACCGCACTGGGCCTTCGTTCCGCCGGTGCGCCCATCATCGCCGACGGTGAAGACCAAGGGATGGGTGAGGACGCCAATTGACAGCTTCATTCTTGCGAGGCTTGAGAGTCAGGGACTGACGCCATCGGCAGTCGCAGCGAAGACGACGCTGATTCGCCGCCTGAGCCTCGATCTGACCGGGTTGCCACCGACGATCGAGGAGATCGACCGCTTTCTGGCCGATCGCTCGCCCGACGCCTGGGAGAAGCTCGTCGAGCGAACCCTTGCCTCGCCGCACTATGGTGAACGGTGGGGGAGGTGGTGGCTCGATGCCGCCCGCTACGCCGATACCAACGGATTCGAGAAGGATCTGCCGCGCTCGATCTGGCCCTATCGCGACTGGGTAATCAATGCTTTCAACAAGGACATGCCCTTTGACCGGATGACCGTCGAGCAGCTGGCAGGGGATCTGCTTCCCTCGCCGTCGCCGGAGCAACTGGTCGCCACGGGCTTTCTGCGCAACTCGATGCGCAACGAAGAGGGCGGAGTCGATCCGGAGCAGTTCCGGGTCGAGGGGCTGATCGATCGGGTCGATGCGATTGGCAAGGCCTATCTTGGCCTCTCCGTCAACTGTGCTCAGTGCCATACGCACAAGTTCGATCCGATCCGCCACGAGGAGTATTATCGCTTCTATGCCTTCCTCAACCAGGATGACGAGCCGGAGGTCGAGGTTCCCGAGGCGAAGATCACCAAACAGCGCGAGGAGATTCTCGCGAAGATTGCGAGGGTTGAGGACGAGCTGATCGCCGCGACACCGGATTACGAATCGCGCCTTGCTGAATGGGAGTCGCGCATGCGCCCGCTCGAAGGGGCATGGAGTGTCCTCCAGGGCGGCAGTATCTTTGCCTCGTTCGGAACGAAGTTTGATCGTTTCCCTGATGGCTCATGGATTCCCAAGGGCGACAATTCGACAAAGAATGTCTATGTCATCCAGGCTCCATCTCCGCTGAAGCGGATCACCGCGCTGCGGCTGGAGCTGATGACGGATGCAACGCTGCCGCGAAACGGCCCGGGCCGCTCGCCGATCGGAGGGCTCTTCCTCTCGGAGGTGCTGCTGGAAATCAACGGCCAGAAGCACCAGTTCAGCGAGGCTACCTCCGATTTTTCGCGGCTTCTCTTCCCGATCAGGCACACGATTGACGGTGACACGAGCACGGCGTGGGATATCGATGCCGGGCCGGGCATTCGCAATCAGGATCGCAAGGCCGTCTTTGTGCTCAAACAACCGCTTGAGTTGAAGCAGGGCGAGAATCTGACGATCTCGCTGGTGCAGAAGCAGCAGGAGAGCATCAATATCGGTCGGTTTCGTCTTTCGGTGACCGACTCGGTTGCCCCGAAGGCTGATCCGGTACCGGTTGCCGTCCGGCGGCTTCTCGCCAGGCCGGCAAAGGAGCGCACTGCCGCAGAGAAGAGGCAGATCTTCAGCGCCTGGCGCGATACCGTTGCCGAGTGGGCCGAGGCCAATGAAAAGATTGCCGAGCTCTGGCGTGACTGGCCTTATGGCACGACGACCCTCGCACTGCGGTCCCGACCAGAGCCGCGTGAAACTCGCATTTTCAGGCGAGGTGACTGGAAGCGCCCCGGGGAGCTGGTCGAGCCGGCAACGCCGCAAGCACTTCCACCGATGGCTGACGGTACGCCGCGCAATCGTCTCGGCCTCGCAAAATGGATCGTCGATCGCGGCAATCCGTTGACGGCGAGGGTGATTGTCAATCGTGTCTGGCAGCAGTATTTCGGAGCCGGGCTGGTGACGACGCCCGAGGACTTCGGAACCCGCTGTGAGCAGCCTTCGCATCCCGAGCTGCTCGACTGGCTGGCGGTCGAATTCATGGAGAAGGGTTGGAGCATCAAAGACCTCCATCGCCTGATCGTTAACTCCGCGACTTATCGCCAATCATCGAAGGTGACACCACGACTGCTCGAGGCCGACCCCACTAATCGCTGGCTGGCGCGCATGCCGCGAATACGCGTCGAATCGGAGATCATTCGCGACATTGCCCTTGCCTCCGGTGGCCTGCTCAGTCGCAAGATCGGTGGCCCGTCGGTCTACCCTCCAATCCCTGATGGCGTGCTGGTCATCAGCTACGGCGGCGCGAAATGGGAGACGAGCACCGGCGAGGATCGCTATCGCCGCGGGATGTATACTTTCTGGAAGCGCTCGGTGCCCTATCCGGGCATGCTCGTCTTCGACATGCCGAATGGCGATCAATCCTGTACACGGAGGACGCGCTCCAACACACCACTCCAGGCCTTGACGACCCTCAACGATACGGTCTTCATGGAGGCAGCGCAGGGGCTCGGATTGCGCATCTGGAGAGATGGCGGGACAACCGATGCCGCTCGCCTCACCTATGGATTCCGACTCTGTACCGGTCGCAAGCCCAACGCTTTCGAGTTGCAGCAGCTGACGGCATTCCTGCACCAGCAGCGTCCGGCCTTTGCCGGCAGGACGGCCTCCTCCGTCTATGTTGCCGCCGCTGATCTCAATCAGCTGCCAGGCGATGTCAATCTGGAAGAAGTGGCGCCGTGGACGATGGTGGCGCGACTGCTCCTCAACCTCGATGAGACAATTACAAGGGAGTAGACGATGAACTACCGTGAGGAGATCAATACCGAATACAAGAAGCTGTTGACGCGCCGCCATTTCTTCCGGGAGTGCGGGGTTGGCCTTGGGTCGCTGGCGCTTTCGTCACTGCTCAATCGCAATGTCCTGTCACAGTCGGCATCAGCCAATCCGCTGGCACCAAAGAAGCCTCACTTTCCGGGGAAGGCGAAGCGGGTGATCTACCTTTTCCAGGCGGGGGCTCCATCGCAGCTCGATCTCTTCGACTACAAGCCGGAACTGGTCAAATACAATGGCAAACAGGTGCCACAGGATCTGGTCAAGGGGATCAATTACGCTTTCATCAAACCGGACGCGGCGCTCTATGCTTCGGATCTGAAGTTTCGCAAGCATGGCCAGTCAGGTGCGGAGATGTCTGAAGCGCTGGCATATCTGCCGTCGGTTGCCGACGACATTACGATCATCAGATCGATGATGACCGACGCGATCAACCACGCTCCGGGTCAGATCTTCATGAACACCGGCACTGTCCAGTTCGGTCGACCGAGTATCGGATCATGGGTAACCTATGGGCTCGGCTGCGAGACACAGGATCTGCCGGCCTTTGTCGTCCTCTCGTCGGGGGGCGGAATCAGCGGCGGAGCGTCCAACTGGGGATCGGGATTTTTGCCAACTATTTACCAGGGAGTTACCTTCAGGCGCAGCGGCGATCCGATCCTTGCGTTGGCAACGCCGCGTGGCATCACCCGCAAGATGCAGCGCCAGTCGCTCGACACGCTTAAGGCCCTCAATGAACATCACCTTGAAGTGACCGGTGATCCGGAGATTGCGACGCGCATCAATTCCTTCGAGATGGCCTATCGTATGCAGGAGAGCGCCCCCGAGCTGATGGATATCTCGAAAGAGGACAAGTCGACCCTCGAGATGTACGGGGCGACGCCGGGTAAGGCCTCCTTTGCCAACAACTGCCTGCTGGCCAGACGGCTGATCGAGCGCGGTGTCCGCTTCGTCCAACTCTTCCACGAGGCCTGGGATCACCACAGTGAGGTGGTCAAAGGCGTCAAATCACAGTGCCGCCAGACCGATCAGGGCGCGGCGGCGCTGGTCAAAGACCTTCGCCAGCGCGGGCTGCTTGATGATACGATCGTCATCTGGGGTGGAGAGTTTGGCCGAACGCCGATGGTTGAGAGTGATCCCGAGGCCAATCGCGCTCTCGGACGCGATCATCACAACAAGGCCTTCACGATGTGGGTGGCCGGGGGCGGTTTTAAACCCGGCATCACTCTCGGTCGAACCGATGATCTCGGGTTCAATGTCGTCGAAGACCCGGTCCAGGTCCACGACCTCCACGCAACCATCCTGCATCAGCTCGGCTTCGATCACACGAAACTGACCTATCGCTATCAGGGCAGAGATTTCCGGCTGACTGACGTCCACGGCGTCGTCATCGACAAACTGCTCGCATGAACGACGAGCCGATTCGTTTATCCAAACTGATGGCGCAGCGCGGGATCTGTTCGCGTCGTGAGGCAGACGCCTACATCGAGCAGGGGCTGGTGCTGGTTGACGGGGTCGTCGTCGACCGGCTCGGTACCAAAGTCGATCCCCAGGCGAGAATCACTCTCAAACCACGCGCACGACAACAGCAGGAGTCGCTGGTAACCATCCTGCTCAACAAGCCCGTAGGCTATGTCTCGGCCCAGCCCGAACCCGGCTACCATCCGGCGATCCTTCTGATCACTCCCGAAAACCAGTTCGGAGAGACGAAAAAACGATTGCGACGCAGCCACCTGCGCGGACTGGCAGTCGCCGGTCGCCTCGATATCGATTCTCAGGGGCTGCTCCTCTTTACTCAGGATGGACGGCTGGCTCGTCGAATCATCGGCGAGGATCGACAGATCGAGAAGGAGTACCTCGTCCGCGTCGAGGGAGAGGTCACGACGACAATGCTCAACCTCCTGCGACACGGATTGGCCCTCGATGGTCGCCCGCTGCTCCCCGCTACCATCATGCAGATCTCTCCCGGACGCCTGCGCTTCATTCTTCGCGAGGGGCGCAAACGACAGATTCGCCGTATGTGCGAACTTGTCGGCCTGCGTGTCATCGCCCTCAAAAGGGTCAGAATCGGCGCCATTACCCTCAGCAACCTTCCCGAAGGCAAATGGCGCTTTCTCGGTGATGATGAACCACTGATATGGTGAATGGAGAATG
>CAIKMY010000222.1 GCA_903828635.1 uncultured Acidobacteriota bacterium | reverse complement strand
TCTGAATGAAGCGGACCTGATTTTCACCGGAGATGGTGCTGAAGCCGGAGCCGGTGAGGGAGATGCGCTCCCGAGGCTTTGCCTGGGCCGGCAGGGCAGCGATCAGTCCGGGCGCCTTGATGGGAGTTTCAAGGATCGAGAAAGCGATTGGGGAGCTTGGCTCAGAGACACTTCCCGAGATATCGTCGATGACACCAACGGCGATTGTGGCCGGGCCCGGAGAGATGGCTGGTACCCTTACCCGGAGCGATACCACTCCATTTCCATCGACGATCGTCTCATTGTCGAAGGGGTTGAGAACGGTAATAACCTGACCATTGCGGGAAAAGGTGACAAACTGGTTGTCAGGGATGGCACTGAAGCCGGTGCCGGCAATGGTGATCTTTGCTCCCGGAGCCGCCGCTGCCGGAGAGATGGCCTTTACCGTTGGGGCGCTCTGGGCGACGGTGACGAAGACCTGCGTCTCCAGCGCAATGCCGGAGAGTGTGGCTCTTGCCTGGATGGTCGCGACGCCCGGACCGACGCGGGAAATATTGAATGAGGTTGTTGTCTGGCCCACGGGGATGGTAATGCTCCCCGGGACTGAGGCAATTGATGTGTCGTTGCTGCTCAGCCTGATGGTCAGACCTCCGTCTGGTGCCGGCTGTGTCAGGGTGATGCTGAGCGGGGTTGGTGGAGCCGTCGCCTTGAGGCCGAGAGCGAAGGGTGAGAGTACCAGTCCTGCCTGATTGGTGTCACTGAGAGTGATATTGCCGACATTCGTGATCCCTCCGACGACGATTGTCGTGGCCGCCGAAGTCCCGCGGGGGGGCGTACCAAATTGCTGAGGGACAACGGCCTCGACCCGGGCTGTTCCCGATCCGCCAATGGAGACATCGGGCAGACTGAAGCCACCATTCTGATCACTCTGGCTGGCACGGCCGTTAACGGTCACCTTGGCCCCGACCACCGGGAGCCCCTGGCTGTCAATTACTCGCCCGGTGACAGTCGTCCCCTTACTGCTGCTGGCAGCCAGCCACAAACTGGCCATATCGACGATGCGCCCATCGGAGACCACACTTATTCGATCGGCGGAGACAGTACCCGTTCCCCGCTTGATGAACTCGCCGGTCGACTGATCGTAACGGTAGAGGTCAACTCGCGCTCCGGGATTGAGTGAGAGCGGATCGGGATTGGGGAAACTGATCGAGGCTCCGGGCTGAAACTTCGTGCCAACCGGGGTGATTTGTGCAATCGTCGATGAATATATCCCCAGGGGAAGGTTGATGCCCGGAAGGCGCGAGCTTTCGACAACGGTCATCTGAATCTGCCCGCTCGTCCTGCCATCGGGGAACTTCACGGCTGCGCCAATTGGAACGTCAAGAATCACGCCCCGGTCGACGATGATCGCCGATCTTCCGAGGGGCGTGTATTGCTGCTGTCCGGCCTGCAATTGAGGAGGCAGCATCCCGCCACTTCCCACCCGGGCGTCATTGAGGTAGTCCTGAAGGCTTTCGAGAAGCCGCCCGCGGAGGAGACTTTCTGATTCGCCCTTGCCGGCTGGCATCATGGCACCGACATTGGTGCTGCCGCCGGTGATCTGCTGCAGGCTGATCGGCTGCTGAAACTGGTTGTCCTGGTCGGGCCGTGCCGAGAGTTTGAGCGTTACTGAGGGAAATGGTGGAGAGGCTGTGCTGGTGCCACCATCGATCTCGACCAGTGAGACACCGCTTGGAACGTCAGAGAGAACGAAGGTTCCCTGGGGATTGGTACGCACGCTAAGGCTGGTGCCGGCCAGCCTGACGGTGACATTATTGAGTGGAATCGGCGGGCCGCTGATCGTTCCCGTCGATTGAATGATGCCACTGATCGATGTCTTCACCTTGAAGACATCGTTGCTGCGCGCTTCAATCTGGTTGGCCTGGACGGTAACCTGACCGGTCCGGGCACCGAACGGCACAATGACAGTGAGCTGATTGGGGGTTGCGGCAATGACTCTGGCCTGCGCCGGTCCGAATCGGACTACATTCAAGGCGGGATTGGTCGAGAATCCACGGCCCTGTATGGTGACTGTCTGACCGGCAAGTGCGGGGCTGTTGAGGTTGAATCCGGTGATCAACAGCGACTGGCTGGCCGTCCCCGCAAGGTTGATGGTGATTGAGTTGGAGGAGATCCCGCCAACCACCAGCGAGAGGTCGACCAGTCCTCTGCCGAGCAGCGAGATCGGCAGCCTGATGTTGATCTGGTCGAGTCCGACGAACCCGGGAGCGGGCCCGTAATATTCGACGGGAAATTCAACTCCTCCGATGATTGTCCGCACCAATCCCGGCGGAGCATTGCGGATCCCGGTTCCGAAGAGTATCAGGAAAGCGGGCCGTTCGACCGTACCGACGTCGATCGGTGCGGCCATCATTCGCCCCGGATTGGATGGGTCAGGCCTGAATGGCGGTGCTGAGTCGAAGACAAATTGATTGTTCTGATTGATGCGTCCGGTCTGGGCCGCAGGGGCCCCGAACCCGGTGGCATCGGCAGTGAAGATCGACGGTACCGTTGCCGCAATATTCAACTGGCCGCGTGAGACTATCTGATCTCCGTTGGCGACGATCGACGTAACCACGATCTGTGCTTCACCCGGAGAAAGACCGGCAGGAACAAGAAAATTGATCTGATTGGGCGAGACGAAGAAGAGTGCAGCCGGAATGTTGTTGACTGTCAGAGTTGTTGTCAGCAAACTTGTCGGGAGCGGCATCGTCGTTGCGACGAGGGTGCCACTTGCGAGCTGCGTGCCAAAAGCGGCAGCAATCGAATTGGGCGCCAGTGGCACCGCGCTGCCAAGATAGCTGGCGGCGGAGACGGCAGTTATCGGGTAGCTGTTGTTGATGGTTGTTGCCGCTGTCGCCCCCGGAGAGTAGCTGCCGGCAATCGAGGCGATGATGAGAATGATGAGAGCGGCCGCAACCGTCAGCCGACCAGCCCACCACCACTCAAATGCCGCAGGCACCGCGATGGAAAGTTTGTCGATAGCTCTGACGATAGCTCTGACGATAAGTCTACGGTTGATGCCACGGATCATACCGTTCTCCCGTTCTCCGGGCGAATGCACCGGTCTCTTGAATCCGGTTCGCATCCGCAGCAGCATTGCCGAAGGCGTTTTGCCGACTGCCGAAGATCACCTGCCAATAAACTTTAACAATTCCTATTATAGAACCATGGAGAAAGCCAAGTAAATGAGCCTTTCAGATTTGTCAGTATTGATCGAGGCATCGACAGCGAGAATTGGCGATCACCTCCGTCTGACACCCGTCGAGAGGTCATATTTTCTCGGGGAGCAGACGGGCGCTGAGGTCTGGCTGAAGCTTGAGCACTTGCAGCATACGGGTTCATTCAAGCCGCGAGGAGCGATCAACAAGGTATTGTCTCATCGTCAGGAGGCGTTGACACGGGGGGTGGTGACTGCCTCCAATGGGAATCACGCAATGGCCGTCTCCTATGCTGCGGCGAGTATTGGAGTGGTGCCACTCGTCTGCCTGCGGCACGGCGTTTCACAGGCGCGAGTCGATATGATTCGTCGCTTCGGAGGTGAACCATTATTCATCGGGGAGAACTCTCTTGAGGCGGAGATTGAAGCACGCCGAATTGCCGGGGAGTCGGGAAGGATGTTCATCTCCCCCTACAATGACCTTGAAGTCATCGCCGGACAGGGGACGATTGGGACAGAGATCGCCCGGCAGCTTGGTGATATCGATGCCGTCTTCGTCTCCGTTGGCGGTGGTGGGCTGATAGCCGGAGTTGCCGCCGCGCTCAAGGCGGTGCAGCCCCGGGTTCGCGTCATCGGCTGCTGGCCGGAAAACTCTCCGGTGCTGTACGAATCATTGCGCGCCGGTCGCATTATCGATGTTCCGGAGAGGCCAACGCTATCAGTGAGCACTGCGGGGGGCATCGAGGAGGAGAGTGTCACCTTTCCTCTCTGCCGCGACCTGGTTGACGATGCCGTGCTTGTCTCGGAAGAGGAGATTGCTTGGGCTATGCAGTTGATTGCAGAGCATGAACGATGGATTATCGAGGGGGCCGCCGGAGTGGCTGTTGCCGGGTTGCTGCGCTATGCTCACCTCCCAAAAGGTGCGAGAGTCGCGGTCATTCTCTGTGGTCGCAATGTCTCATAGCCGGTGTCACAGTCCTTATCTGATCGCTGCTTGTGAAAACTCCCGGCAAAGAAGTAAAATATGGCTTCATCCTTGTCGGCCTCGTGGGGGGCTTCAACGCCCGACCGCGCTTCTCACCGTGGTGAGGCCTGGTTCTGAGCAAGGCCCGGAATTGAGTCCGGCTGGCTTTGATCCTTATTGAATGGCTGATTTGACCACCGCGATAATTCGCAGTACCTCTGCAACACGGACGGGATGCCTGCCGGAGCGTTTTTGCGTGATATTTCAAGCGGATCGGATATCCTTTCCGGTATCGAATCCGATACCGGGAAAAGAGCAGCAGACACTGATTAATGGGTACTCTCTACGACATACTCGGGGTTTCACGCATCGCCACTCCGGCTGAGATCAAGTCGGCTTATCGGCGTCTGGCTCGCATTTATCATCCCGATGTCAACAGCGATCCGACAGCGGCGGAGAAGTTTGCCAGAATCAACGAGGCCTATCAGGTATTGATCGATGCTGACAAGCGTCAGTTTTATGATCGGAATGGAAGCCTGATGGAGAATGTCAATTCATCGGCCAACGCCGCACGGATGGCGCGACAGGCTTATTCACAGGCAAGAGCTGATCGGATTGTCAACGAGTGGCTGGAGCGTGAACGCATTGAGACGAGGGCTCGCGGAAAAGCGGTCTACACCACTGTCACCCTCTTCCTTTCCACCTTCCTCGTTGCCATGATTCAGCCGATGATCTTCGAGGCGCTTCCGATTTTCTGGAAGCTGATATTGCTCTTCTTCTTCGTGATAGGCGTTCGCCACCTGATTACCAGCCTGAGGGAGCATTTCGATTACTACACTTACCGACCGGGACGCCCGGCATCGAAGCGGGTCCGGCGGGGTGCCAGGCCATTCAAGCGCAGCGTTGCCTGGGCCTTTGTTGGCGGCGGCTACCTTCTTTCGATGATCACCGGCCTCCTGATCGGCTCTCTCACCGAGGATTACACCGGCAACCTCGTCGGTGGCAATTCGCTGGGTGACGCACTGCTTAAGATACTCTTTTACCCGCCAATGGCCGTTCTGATTGTTGATACGATCTATCTGATCAACATCAGGCTTGAGGATCTCTGATTGACGTCTGGCAATGAGGCGAAGGTGGAGAGTCACCCCGATTCTGATTACCTTGTATTGATGGCGCTGGTCATCTGGAATCGGAGCTCACCAAAGCGAGTGCGGGTGACAAAGTAGAGGGGCAGGCGCCGCTGATCACTGGAGAGCCAGGCTTGGGCGATCAGTCCGGGAGTCGGGTCGGTCGTCAGAACATCCAGCTGGATGGCCTCTCTCGTCCCCAACGGCCCGCCGATCAGCTCCTGCTTTGACGGTCGGATCGCAATGGAACGCAGTCGATTATTGGCATCGAGAAACTGATAGATCCGGGTCTGACCGATATCGAGGCTGCTGGCGCGAATGGCATAAAAGAGGGAGAGGAGGTCATAAGTAACGGCACCGGTTTCGACCAGTGTGCCATTGACGAGACGGGCAGTCTTTTCTTCGATGTTATAGATTGCGGTCTCGTACTTGGTTCTTCTTCCCTCACGCAGGCGAATGTCGGTGCGCACGGGAACGAGGCGATCAAGGAGGGCGAACGAACTGAGCTGGTCATTGACGTTGATCAGGGTTCTGGCGGCTCCGGTCGAAGTTGCCTCACCGTGAAATTCGAAGACTCGTTGATTGTCGAGCAGCCCCTGTTGGCGAACCTCGAAACTCGCACGACCGACCGAGGCGAAGTTACCCCAGGAGATCTCGTAATTGAGCCTTTCGCCAATCGAAAACGGCAGTGCCTGAGTCAGTCCGGAGAGCCGGCCATTGGTGATCAGTCTCCCCGATTCGTCGGTCAGTGATTTGACGCGAGCGCTGCCGGCGGCTGGCCCGGCGACACTGCTGATGCTGATCAGTTCAGCGCGCACTTCGCCGAAGGGCAGGATGGCCACGATGCTCACCGGCATGCGCCGGGCATCATCGGTCATCCAGAGTTGAACCCGGTATTTGCTGAGCTTCTTCTGTGGAATGAACCTGACACAAACAGCATTGTAGGTGCCTGATTGGGTAGTGATCCTTTGCCGATCGACGATTGAGGCCTCGACATCGATGATCTCCCGGCCAAAGATCGCTGAATATTTCTGCCTTGCGCCATCAGTCAGCGGGTTAAGCCGCAATCCATAAACCAGCGACGGAAGGTCGAAAGTATTTGTGGGGATGGCCATTGAACTTTCGTCGGTGAAGGTTGCCTGCTGTCTCGATTGATCAAGCAGGACGACCTCCTCACCAAGCTTCTGCCCCTGGTGGATCGAGTTGACGAGACGATGGGGAAGGCCGTTACCGGCATCGATGTAAGAGGTGTACTGAGTATCGATTTCGCCGAAGAGGGACCACGCCTGGTTGAGAGTCTGTACCCTGGTGCGGATCTGGTAACTCTCCTGTCCGAAGAATTGGCCCGATTCGGAGACCTCCAGTTCCAGCCTTGCAGCGGAGGGGATGCTCGACCATGAAACGTTGAAGACAAGGCGCTCACCGACGGAGAAGGGGCGACTATCGACTGTCCGGGTCGAGCCACCTTCGGTGGCAGCAGTGCCGGAGGTCGGCCGTGGCGGAGGCGTCAGCCCGGCCTGCTGGGCATACAGGGTCCGGCTGACAGAGATCACTCCGATAGAGATCGCGCCGAAGAATATCACCCCGGCCATCACTGATAGGATCGTCTTTCTACGTCTCATCGATCTATATGGTTCTTTCCCTATCGTTCTTTCCCTGCCGTTCGTCGTCTTCTGCCAGTTTTTCCTGACTCGGCGTGACTCGTCCTGCCTCATACTGTCTCGCGCCAGTCGCCCTGATTCTTGTGCCGGCGACTCTTGCCGGCCTGCCCTCCCGGTCTTTCTCTGCCCGATGCGGGTTCTCTGGCGCATCAACGATCCCGGGAGATAGTGGGCGATATTTCGGGGTCAGTCAAGGCAGCAGGGGGGTGCCAAAACAGAAGACGATTATAAACCATTACAGGCAGGATATGTCCAGAATCTTTTTTGGTCATCCGGCCGTGGGTGGGTAGGCGATCTCGGCGGCAATGGCCCTGGCGGCGGCGACCGGATCCGGAGCCGCAGTGATCGGGCGGCCAACGACTATAAAGCTGGCACCGGCATCGATCGCCTCACGCGGAGTCATGACGCGGCGCTGGTCATTGAGGGCGGCACCGGCGGGTCGGACTCCGGGGGTGAGGATGGTGAATCCCGGCGAGTGAATAGCCCTGCGCAGCGGAGCGATTTCGAGCGGAGAAGCGACGACACCATCGATACCCGAGCGCTCGCAGAGCCTTGCCAGTCGGACGACCTGCTCCTCGATGGGGTGATCGATACCTATTTCAGCGAGCGATTCCGGCGTGTGGCTGGTGAGGACGGTGACTCCGAGAATGAGCGGGCGGCGAAGGTGCTCACGCTCGCAGGTTTCGGCAACAGCTTCGGCCGTGGCGCGCATCATCTCAAAACCGCCAAGGGCATGCAGATTGAAGATGCTCACTCCGAGGCGTGCCGCCTCGATGCCGGCCATGGCAACCGTGTTCGGGATGTCGTGAAATTTGAGGTCGAGGAAGACGCGCTCACCCATCCCGAGCAGCCTGTTGACGACTGACGGACCAGCGGCGGTAAAGAGTTGCTTGCCGACCTTGAACATGCCAACGAGGCCACGCAATCGCTCCACCAGCGAGATGGCCTCCTCGGCCGTCTCAACGTCGAGGGCGACGACTATCGGATTCCTGATGCCATTGGGAAGAGCAGATCCGCTGGTCCGCTCCGGTTGGTTCTCACTACCAGTGTCTTTCATACTTTTACTGATCCAGAGTCTGTAAAATCACGGCAAACAGTTGATGCTGTCGAATCGTTACTGCCTGATCATCACCAGGGTTACTGGTCAAGTCTGATAGTGCCGACCAGTTCACCAATCGAGCGAAGGCCGTGTTGACGGCAATAGTCAGCGAGCCCATCAATGATCTTCATCGAGGCGGTCGGATCGTAGAAGTTGGCGGTTCCGACCTGAACGGCACTGGCACCGGCGATGATGAATTCGAGGGCATCGATGATCGTTGCGATGCCGCCAATGCCAATGATCGGGATCCTGACGGCTCGGGCGGCCTGGAAGACGCACCTGACGGCGATCGGCTTGATTGCCGGGCCGGAGAGTCCGCCAGTGACATTGGCAAGTCGTGGTCGGCGTGTATTGACATCGACGGCCATGCCGATGGCAGTATTGATCAGCGAGAGCGCGTCAGCGCCGGCAGCCTCGACGGCAAGGGCGCTGGCGGCAATGCTGGTGACGTTGGGTGAGAGCTTGACGATCACCGGGCGAGTGGAGACGCGCCTGACGGCAGCGGTCACTTCAGCCGCCTGGCGAGGGTCGTTGGCAAAGCTCTCGCCTCCGGCCTTGACGTTGGGGCAGGAGATGTTCAGCTCATAGCCGGCAATCCCCTCACCATCTTCAAGGATGCGAATTGCCTCGATATATTCGTCAATGGTGTAGCCAAAGACGTTCGGGATGACACGCGCCTGGTAGCGGCGGAGCAGCGGCAGCTTTTCGTTGATGAAGGCCCGTGCGCCGATATTCTGGAGGCCGATGGCATTGAGCATCCCGCCGTGGGTTTCGACGATGCGCCACGGGGGATTGCCACGCAGCGGACGCGCTGAGAGCCCCTTGGTGCAAATGGCGCCAAGTCGGTCGAGGTCGATCAGTTCGGCCATGTCCAGCCCGTAGCCGCAGGTACCGCTGGCTGTCCATATCGGGTTGGGAAAACGGATGCCGGCGATCTCAATCGCCAGCAGATCTGTCGGGCTCTTCTCTTCGATGGTCTGGTTACTCATTGATCTGATTGCACGATCCGGCTGCGTGGCGCCGTCACGTCGAGGAGGAACTTCTTGTCATTGAGGAATGTCAGGCGATCGACCGCCTCCCTGACCGGCAGCCAGGCAATAGCCTCGACTTCGTCATTCGGTTCGAAAACGTGATTGCCAATCGGTGCCATATGCCAGTAGAGGACGACCTTCGGACGCTTGCCGACCGGGTATCTGGTGAAGCCGGCAAAGTCAATGATCACAGTCCGGCAACCGGTCTCCTCAAGAACCTCACGCTGCGCTGCCGCTTCCCAGCTCGGATCCCCCGATTCAATGTGTCCCTTTGGCAGCTTCCAGGCCTGATCGTTGCGGCTGAGGATCAGCAATACTTCGCGGTCGCTGGTACCCTCTTTCCAGACAAGCCCTCCGGCGCAGTAGACTATTTCCTGGTTGGTCATCATTTCCTGCCGGTCAATAAGATAATTGATAAGATAATCGATAAGATATTCAGGACGATAGGGTTGATCATCACCAGGCCAGAGTCTCGCTGCGAAAGACGGGGCCATCAGTGCAGACCTTCTGATAGATGAAGCCTTCGGGGCAGTCATGCCTGACAGGCACGGCGCAGCCGACACATATGCCAAACCCGCAAGCCATCGGTGCCTCAAGCGATAGTTGCGCCGGCAGATTGCTTTCGGCCGCGATGCGTGCAACACGATGAAGCATCGGGTCGGGACCACAGGCATAGATGACTGCCGGACGCTCGAGCCTGGCGATGGCGGCCTCGAGCGGTGCAGTGACGAAACCGGTCACTCCCCGGCTCCCATCGATGGTCGCCGTGGTTACACGCTCGGCACCGAGCAACTCGATGAAGTCGGCCAGAGCACAGAGGTCGCCGCTGCTGGCTCCGCCAATGAAGAATCTGGTGGGGATGGCGCGGGCGTTTAATTGACCGGCAAGCATGTGCAGCGCCGGAGATCCGGCACCTCCGGCAACCAGCAGTGCCTCGGTTCCTGCAGTCTCTCCGAGGTCAAAGGTGTTGCCCAGTGGTCCCAGAAGATCGACTTCGTCGTTGATACGCAGCCTTGCCAGTGCCTCAGTTCCGCGCCCGACGATCTGATAGATGAATTCGGCAAGAAGATGATCACCTTGACGATCGGCGCGATGGAAGGCCATCGCGCGGCGCAGAAGGGGCTCTTCTCCCGCATGCGGTCTGATCATGGCAAATTGTCCGGGCTGTACCGCAATCGGTACCTTGATCCGCAGCCGCAGCCGTCCGTAACGGCGCCGCGATGCCGATTCTGTCAGCTCATTCTCTTCGACCCGGGCGATGGTGTCGATCATTGCCGCATTGATTCTCCATTATTGCTTGTCAGAACAAATGGCAGTTTATCATGAAATATGGGATATGGACTATGGACTATGGACAGAATGGACGGCATGGACAGTATGGACTAT
>CAIKMY010000221.1 GCA_903828635.1 uncultured Acidobacteriota bacterium | reverse complement strand
GCGCGCAATCAGCCAGGCCATACCGCTGACCATCACGCCGCCGAGCGATGAGAAGGCCTGGGTGTAGCCAAGGACGGCCTCGCGCTGCCGCGGATTATCAAAGAGCTCCGCGAGCCAGGCGACCGCGGCAACAAACTCGACGCAGACGCCAATGAAGGTCGTGCAGCGCAGGAAGAGCAGCGCCGGCAGGCTCTGCGCGAAGCCGGCGGCAAAGGCCGAGAGCGCGTAGACGAGGATGCTCCACGTCAATACTCGTCGACGACCAAGCCGGTCAGTCAGATAACCGCCCAGCAGCCCGAAGATCCCGCCACTGATCGCTGGCACGTAGAAAAAGAGGTCACGCCACTGGTTGTATTCCGGACTGCCAAACTTGAGACCACCGAGGCCTTCGAGCGCCGGTCGAATGATCAGCGGCAGCATCAGCAGTTCGTAGGTGTCGAAGGCGAAACCGATGACGGCAATCACGCAGATCAGCCACTGCACCGGGGTCAGCGATGGGGTCTTTTCCGTGGTCATATTCACCTCAATTGAAGTAACGTTTGATGGTCGCCTCCCGCGGTCCGGGTGTGGCGAGCGAGACGATGATCATCAGCAGCGCCGAGACGATAGTCATCGGCACGACCGGCATGAAGCCGAGGATCGTCGTTCCGGTCGGCGTTCGCGCCAGCAGATCGAGGCTGCCGACGGAGAGAAAGACGCCGGGTGTGGTCACCTTCGCCTGGAAGATGGCGACACCGATCACCGCCAACGCCGTCCAGAGTGTACTTGCCAGCGCTCCCCACTTGCTGCTGCGGCGCCAGAAGAGCGCTCCAACCAGCAACGGCGAGAGTGCCGAAAATCCCGAGAAAGCATACTGCACCGCGAGGTCAAAGATCGGCTGCGGGAATCTGACGGCGACCAGCCAGGCGACCGCAGTCAGGATGATGACGAAGACACGCCCGGTGAGCACCTGCGCGGCCTCGCCAAATCTTTCCCTCGCACCGTAAAAGGCGAAGACATCCTCAGAGAACATCGTCGAGAGGGCGAGAATCTGCGAGTCGCTGGCCATGACCGCGGCAAGAATGCCCGCTCCAAGCAGCCCGGCCAGCCAGAGCGGCGCGTAATGCTGAAGCAGCCGCAGCAGAATGTCATCCCCGGCCGCACGCGTCCGCAGATCCTGCCTTTCAGCAGCGCTGATCGTTGCCGTTGCAGTTGCCAGTTGCCGGCGGGCTTCGAGCTTGGCGGTGATTGCCGGAACCTCTGTCGCCCGGTTGGCCACCACTCCAAGGAAGGTTGCCGGCAGCCAGATCGCCAGCAGACAGAGCGGATAGAGGATGATCGTCCGCCGAAACTGCCCCATTCGCCGTGCTGTCAGCCAGAAAATAGTGATGTGCGGAAAGGTCAGTGATGAGAGCGGAATGAAGGTGTAGCTGAAAAAGTAGAGCGGCGAAATCCTCTCGCGGGTCAGCCAGGCGGAGAAGATCGGCGATGACTGCATCTCGCCAACTGCCCGCTCGAATCCCCCCATCCCGCGACCGATGACGACCATGGCAATTGCTCCGAAGAGCAGGAAGAGTGTCGTCTGAAAGGTGTTGACCCACGCCGTCCCACGCATCCCGCCAAAGAAGACGTAGCTCATGACCACCGCCCCGACCAGCGCCGCTCCCAGCCAATACGGGATCGACCCGCCGCTGATCGCCGCCAGCGCCGTCCCTCCGCCCATCATCCCGACGATGATGTACGGAACGAGCAACGCCGCCTGAACGACGAAGATCACTGTCCCGATGTGACCGCAATCCCAGCGATCACGAAACATCTGCACCGGGGTAATGAAGCCATGCCGCTTCCCCAGTGCCCAGACTCGCGTCCCGAGCAGAAACATCCCGAGCGGAATCACCAGTGCCGATGACGAGGCCATCAGCCCGAAGGTGACAATCCCGTTGGCGAAGGCGTGCCCCGATGATCCGAGAATCGCGAAGGCCGTCATGTTCGTCCCGAAGAGCGAGAGCAGAAAGACGATCTGCCCCAGCGAGCGCCCCGCCAGAAAGTAGTCCTCCGCCGGGTGCTCACTCCGCGAGCGCCGAAAGGCGAAGACGCCGATGTAGATCACCGTCGCCAGATAGGCAAAGACTATCATCGTCGGCAGCGTCACATTCATCGTCCGCCTCCGTCTCTGTCCGTGCCCTGCCCTGCCCCGCTGGCGTTCTCTCCGATTCCGTCTTCAAGATGGCCTGGCCATGCCAGCCGCACCAGCAGCCACATGACCACCGCTACCGCCAGCGTGTAGATGACGTGATAGAAGAGCCCAATCGGCAGCACTCCCAGCACTACCGGCTGCACCACACGCCAGTTCCAGATGTCCTGATGCAGCGCGTAAAGCGCCAGCACCAGCATTATCAGAAGATATCTTTTCATAAATCGAGTTCATCAACTGAGTTCGCCAGTGGCTCACCAACATCCAAACGACTCCCCGGCTTGCAGACTGCCCGACTCAGTGGCCTTGTCTCGTGCCCGGTTTCTCGGCAACCATCATCCTGAATGGCGCGTACTATCACATGACGATTACTCAAATTGCAACAGCATCCGGCGGTTGCTAATATTGGACAATTGTAACTGCTGAGGGTGCGTGCCTGAATCTGCTTGATCAGACTGAGTCCTTTGACGTACCCGGAAGTCGATCAATTTAAGGAGTGAACCGCAGGCGAGGCGGCAGTGAACTGAGGGAATAATGCATAAATATATCAATACCTGCCTTGTTTTTCTGTTGGTGATGTCAGGAACGATTATCGGTTCGGCACAAACCGCCAGTTCGATTACGGGGGCTGTCAGTGATCCGAGCGGAGCGGTGATTGTCGGTGCCAGGGTGAGTGTGCGCAACCTCGAAACGAACGGGGTGCGCGAAATGGTGACGGACGCGGAGGGTCGCTACGCCTTTCCGGAGCTGCGGGTCGGACGTTACCAGGTGCGAGCGGAGCAGACGGGCTTCGCGCCGGGGGTGCGCAACATCGGCCTGACGATCGGCGAGCGGGCAACCATCGATCTCCGGCTGGAGATTCTGGCGATTGCCGCCGGGGGGGCGAATGTGACTGCGGAGGCGGCACAGTCGATCAACACGACGAGCGCGGAGTTGAGCTTCCTCGTCAGCGAGCGGGCGATTCGTGAATTGCCTCTCAATGGAAGGAACTACACTGATCTGGCGCTGCTCCAGCCGGGAGTGACCGCCTACCCGCAGCGGGATGGCGGCTCGGTGGTTGCGCATGGGCTGGGGATGTCGATCAATGGCCAGGATATCCGCTCGAATGTCTACCTGCTGGACGGGACGCTGCTCAATGACCTGACCAACGGGCCGGCGGGGAGTGCTGCGAGCACGGTTCTCGGCACCGAGATGATCCGCGAATTCCGTGTCGAGTCAAACTCCTACTCCGCTGAGTTTGGCCGCAATTACGGCGGTCAGATCAACGCGATCAGCAAATCGGGCTCAAATGCGCTGCACGGTTCACTTTACCATTTCCTGCGCAATGACAATCTCGATGCGCGCAATTTCTTTGACCGGCAGCCGCTCGGCAAACCGGAGTTCAAGCGAAACCAGTTCGGGGCGACGGTCGGAGGACCGCTGCGGCGCGACCGGACATTCTTCTTTGGTGGTGCAGAATTTCTGCGTGATCGTCGCGGCCTGACGATCCAGAGCATCGTTCCCGACGCCAAGGCACGGCAGGGCATCCTGACGACGCGCAACGCTCAGGGTCAGATGGTTGACACGCAGGTCGGAGTCAACGCGGCGGTCAAGCCCTACCTCGATGCCTTCCCGCTGCCGAATGGAGCCGCGCTCAACAGCGGCGTCGGCAATCTGGCCCAGTATTTCTTCGGCTTCAAGCAGCGGCTTGATCAGGAATATGTCCAGGGGCGCATCGATCACGTGCTGACCGATCGCCAGCAGGTCTTTGCGCGCTACACTTTTGACAATGCGGCTCAGTACCTGCCGACCGACTTTCCGCAATTTCCGCGAACATTCGTCTCGCGCAACCAGTTCGGGACGGGAGAGCATTCGTGGGCAGCCTCGGCACGGACGATCAACACTCTGCGACTTGGCTTCAGCCGGACGCGGATCGGGCAGGATGTCGAGGCCAATGTGCCATCGACGCTGACGCCCTTCGTTCCGGGACGGCTGCTCGGCTCGATCGATATTGGCGGCATCCCGCGCTTCGGTACGCAGAGCTCGGTCAATGTGCAGCTTACGCAGAATGTCATCAGCCTCAACGAGCAGCTCTCGCACAGTCGTGGCCGCCACCTGCTGAAGCTCGGCGGGATGGTTGAGCGCTACCAGGCGAACATGGTCAATCCGACCTTCTCACTCGGGATCTACAACTTCCCGGATCTGGCGGCATTCCTCGGCAATCGTCCCAATCGCTTCGTCGGCCTGACACCGGAGGCACAGTTCGACCGCTACTGGCGCTTCACGCTCTTCGGGATCTTCCTGCAGGATGATTACAAGCTGACGCCGCGGCTGACAGTCAACCTCGGGCTTAGCTACGAGTATTCGACGACTCCGGTGGAAACCCGTGGGCGCGATGTCTCATTGCGGCGGCTGACCGACACGCAGGTGACACTCGGGCCGCTCTACCTCAACCCGACGAAGAGAAACATCTCGCCACGCGTCGGTTTTGCCTGGGATCCGTTCGGCAACGGTAATACCTCGATTCGTGGTGGCTACGGCTGGTATTTCAACACCAACAACCAGCAGAACCTGATCGTCACGGTAACCAATCCGCCGTTCACGCCGCGACCGGTGATTGCCAATCCAACCTTTCCCAACCCGCCATTCAACCGGTTGGGAACGCTCTCGATCCGCCCGATCGAGTGGGATATCAAGAGCCCGAACCTCCACGTCTACAATCTGAACATTCAGCAGCGACTGCCATTGGGAACGGTGCTGACGGTCGGTTACGCCGGCTCGCGCGGAGTCCACCTCTGGCGCAACACCGACATCAACACTGCGGTGCCGGTGAAGCAGGCCGACGGATCGTGGCTCTTCCCGACAGGGCCGCGCTTCAACCCGGCCTTCAGCACGATCGAGCTCAAAAAGAGTGACGGTAATTCGTGGTACAACGCCCTCGTCGTCGAGGTGCGCCGCCGTTTTGCCGCCGGGCTCGACTTCCAGTCGTCATACACCTTCGCGCGAACGATTGACACGACACAGGCCTCGACCTTCTTTTCGGATGCGACCAATGCGACGGTCTCAGCCTTCCCGGAACCGGCAGGGCTCAACTACAACAAGGGTCTCGCCGATTTCCACGTCAAGCATAACTGGGTAGCCAATTTCACCTGGGAGCTGCCCTTCGCGCGAGGGCTGAAGGGCACGGCACGCGGAGTGCTGCATGGCTGGAGCCTTGTCGGGATCGCGCAGATGCGCAGCGGCAATCCGCTGACGGTCTTCCTCGCCGGCAACCGCTCACGCTCGCAGTGGAATCCATCCTCGGGACCGGGGCTGGGTCAGGACCGACCGAGCCTTGCTCCTGGTCGCAGCTACGAGAGTGCCATCATCGGCCGCCCCGATCAGTATTTTGATCCGACGGCCTTCACGCTGCAACCAACCGGGACGCTTGGAACGACCGGGCGCAATGCCTTCATCGGCCCCAACCTGCGGACCTTCGATCTTGCGCTCGTCAGGAATGCGCGTCTGCGAATGCTCGGCGAAAACGGAACCATCCAGTTCCGCTTTGAGTCCTTCAATCTCTTCAATCGCGCCAACTTCGGTAATCCCGGGCTCCAGGTCTTCGCCGGAGCCCCTGACGCTCCCAACCAGACGCCGGCACCCGCCGTCCCGCTCTCCTCCTTCGGAGTGGTTCGCTCGACTGTCACCTCCGCCCGCCAGTTGCAGTTCGCTGTCAGGATCGGGTTTTGAAACTCGGGGATGGGGCGAGACCCCATCCCCGCCACACTCTTTCATCAGGGATCACTATGAAACGCGCCTCACTGACATCCGCCATCGTTATCATTCTGCTGACGCTCTTCGGGGCAATGCCGGCGACGATCTCTGGTCAGTCTGACCAGAAGCCGCCGCGTCCAATCGAACTGGCCGACATCGTCGCCTGGCGGCGAATGAGTTCGCCGACGCTGTCAAACGATGGCAGGTTCCTCGCAACGAAGATCTCGCCGACGGAGGGTGACGGTGAGGTGGTGCTGCGGTGCCTCGACGATGGCAGGGAGTGGCGCTTCACGATCGGTGAGTCACCGGGGATGATGGGGCCGATGGGTGGCGGATCTCGTGAGATGGGGTTCTCGGCCGACTCGAAGTGGTTTGCCTTCACCGTCTACCCCGGCGCCAAAGAGGCAAAAAGACTGCGCAAGGAGCGGCGACCACTGCAGAACAGAGTAGCCCTGATCGATCTGGCGACCGCGAAGCGGCTCGACTTTGAGAAGATCAGGTCATTTGCCTTTGCCGGCGAGGCGGGCAACTGGATCGCCCTGCACGCCTACGGTGCGGAGCCCCCGCTGCCATCAGGTCCGCCACCGGCTG
>CAIKMY010000220.1 GCA_903828635.1 uncultured Acidobacteriota bacterium | reverse complement strand
GGCCATCGATCGCCACTCGTTCCACGATGCGCCGGGGGAATCCGCCCTGCACCTCGCGGATGTCCTCCTTGAGGCGGCGCACCATCACCTCTTCCAGTGCCTTCTTACCCCGCACCCTGACGCCGCGCGTGAAGCGATACGGATCCAACAGCTCAAGGAGCGTCGAAAAACTGTTCGAGTGGCCATTGTGGGGCGTCGCCGAAAGAAAAATGCGGTGCTCGAAGCGCCCGGTCAGGTCGCGAATCGCCCGCGTGAACTGGGTCTCGATACCATAACGCCCCCCGCTCGCCGGCGCGGCGTGGTGAGCCTCGTCGAGGATCAGCAGGCTTCCGGGCAGCATCGGCCCGAGCCACTCCCGCATGAGGTCGGTGTAGGTGGAATCGATGAGCAGGTTGTGCGAAACCAGAAAGCGACTGTGCGTGCGCCACGGGTTGACCCCAAAGCCTCGCTCCCGGCGCATCCGTGTCAGGTAGGCGCGATCGAGGATCTCGAAAACCAGACCGAAGCGTTCCTCCAACTCCGCCTTCCACTGCTCCAGCACCGACGGCGGCGCCGCGACGACAATGCTCCTGGCCTTCTTCCGCAGGAGAAGCTCGCGCGCGATCAGGCCCGCTTCGATCGTCTTGCCAAGGCCGGTGTCATCGGCGATGAACAGACTCACCCGCGGCAGCCTCAGCGCCTTGCGCAGCGGCTCCATCTGGTAGGCGTCGATCCTGATGCCCGCGCGGAACGGAGCCTGAAAGAGGTTCGGATCGGTCGCCGTGATGCAGTTCCACCGCAGCGTATGCAGGAATGCCGCAAATTGACGGGGCTCGTCGAAGCCCCGCGCGGCGAGATCCCGCCAGCCTTCTTCTTCGAGAATGCGACGGTCTATTTCGTAATCCCAGTATGCTTCGAGCATCTGGCCCTGGCCGTCGTCATCGGCACAGGCGAGCCGCACGAGCGCCGACTGGCCGGGAGTGGCAGGTGCCACGACCTCTTCGACCAGCCAGCGCCGCGAGCGAACCTGCACCAGATCGCCAGGGCGGGGCGGCTGTTCCGGGAGCGTCAGGCTGTTCGTCTGTGCTGAGTTCAAAGGTACTCCGTCTTATTGATCTTATTGACCTTATTGATCTTATTGATCTTATTGATCGGGGGGCCGTCATACAAGTCTGATTTAACAAAGCCGGAGCGAAAGGGATTTGGGTTGAGGCTCAGGGACCGTCTCAGGGTGATCTTCAATGTCAAACTGTGAGTCTCTCCGGGCTGCAGCAATGTTGGATTTTCGATTCCTGACCGGATCCCTTTTCCAGCGGGGCAGAGGGCATAGGGAGTGGATCAGGCAGGTTTTGACAGGGCCGGAATTGGCCTTCCTCCGACCTTACCAAGAGTCGCATTATAGAACAGGATCCGCCGTTTTGGGAAAACAAATTAAGTCATTTTCAATCGTCTGAATCGCGGCCAGGGTCGGTTCGTGAACCGCCCCCACACCAACCCCTGCCTTCGCGTCTTCGCGTGAAGTATCAGAAATGACCGTCTCGCCTGGAACTCAGAGAAGCCTCCTTGAGCAGGATCGACCTGGTAAATGCGAGAAACTGATCGAGGTTCTGCTCGATGACGGAGATGACTATCGGCAACTGAAGCGTCTGGTATTCGTGAACCGCAATGTTACGGAACCCAACCATGCGTTTCAGATCTTCCGCCAGTGGCGGGTCAATCCAGCCGGCCTGCGCGAGGAGGGTAAAGATATCGCGAGAGCTTTGTGGAACACCCAGTCTCTCCCTTCGCACCAGGTATTGGCCCATATCGAGCGCCGCCTCGCAGGCACGCTGGATATTGAGAATCGCCGCATCCTGTCGAGTATGACTGCGGCTGAATGACACCTCATCGCCGCCGTACTCCTCCCGGATCCGGGAGACGCCGCGCTCGATTGTCGCCGTCTTGTTGATCAGAAGGTCATCGGCCATAGACGCTGCCCCGTTGCATGATGTCGCCAATCAGACCGGCGCGGGCCTCGTCGAGAGAGGTCTTCTGATTGAGAACCATCGCCTCGTAGAGGTCGGCACGGAAGTCCCGCTGCCACCAGCGCTCACCGGTGGTGATGATCTGGTACTGCATGACTGTTGAAGCGGTGCGGAAATCGACCAGATCGATGTCGCAGCCGACGATCTCGGACACCTCCCCCGCCAGATGGAAGAGAGAGAGAGGATCGACCCGTCCATCGACCAGAATCGCCAGGTCAAGGTCGCTTTCCACCGTCGCCTCTCCCGTCACCCGACTGCCAAAAGCATAGAGCGCGAGTAGCTCAGGAAAACGGCCCTGCATCAGGTGCAATACCACCCCCTTGTCGACATCTCGCCCCCGGAGCACCGCACGATCCCCCGGGCAGCCTTCATCTCTTTTGATCTCCGTCATTGGTGGATCCTCTCTTTTTTTACCCTATTAGTCTCCACCGCCCAACACCTCACCTCAGTTAGGTACGCTTACTCATGACACGGTAGTGTGGAACAGTCATTCGCCTGTAGAAGTGGCGTCAAAATCACGTCACCTTATCTCATATTCGGGATTATGCTCTTTTATCAGGCCAAGTGAATACTCCGGTTCGTCACTGCTATAAGCCTTGCCCAACAACTGCATTGAATAACTCAGCCACTCCTCGCGCTCTTTTTCTGAAGGAGAGGTGATGGTAATGAGAAGCCTGGTCCCAGGCTGAAGTTCCATTGGCTCGTCCAACAAACTTTGCTTCCCGTCAAAGTGGGCCTGTAAAGTTATATTGTCCATGATGCCCGAACTCCGTCCGGAATTTTACAGTCGTCTTCTCACACAATCAATATAGCAATGGATCCACACTGGAGCTCCAACTACTCAGCCCTTCGAGGCAGGCAAGAGGGGCAACCCTTGTGGTTGCCCCATCTCTTCCGGCGGGGGGCTTTACCCGGAACCAGGGCAGGCACAAGGCCTTGCCCCTACGTTGCCCTCTGCTGGTGCTCGGGTGATGAGGGGCACGTCGGGGCGCCTGCAAATGCCCCGGACTTGGCGGGTAGATCGCCAACGATGGCCTTGATGAATGGGAAAACTGGTGCTGCTGAACCATCAGCTCGTCGAATGCCTGAGCAGGGATCTCCCGTGACAGGATCAATCCAGGAAGTGACCGCGCTGATCCTGGAGACGTCGGTGTGCAAAACCTCGACACCAAACAATTGGGAGTGAGGGTCGAAACTGATACAGACACTGAGGTGGATTGAATCGCAATCTGGCCTCAATCTCGAATCAGCCAATCGACTAAGTGATTCTTGATACGCTTCAACCTAACACTGGAAATTTGACCGATTGTGCCCGATATGGATTCACCTTCAGCCACTGCTAATCGTCCAACTCGTATCACACTTGGAACTTTCAGGCCGCTTTCCACAAAATCGTCATCCTTTTCCAGTAACAGTTCATCGAAGCGAGGCTGACAATGGCGCAGTTGAGACGAAATCATACAAATCAACCAATCGTCATAATCCCCTGGCAGCCGGGCAAGTAATAAACCAGGACGCTGTTTGCCCTGCGCAAAATCGGTATGCGGAAAGGGAAACAGGATAATTTGGCCTGGGTGTTTCATCGAAAGACCACCTTCAAATCATCCAGAGTATAGATTGGCTCCTCATCTTCCATGCCTTGCATAGCACTTGTGATTGAAAAATCAGTCCATTCCCCCATTTCTCGCCGTTCGGCTCTGATCAATAAGAATTCGACAAAATCGAGCAATTCCTGCTGAAGTGAGGGCGGCAATTTTCGGATCGACTCGGATAACTTCTCTTCAATAATCATTACGCCTCCGCATACGACTCTCCACCGGCGGAAATACCAGGAATTCAAGCCCCACAACATGCCCAAAGCAATCCTCTCTCACCAGGCGAGCCGTCAGACAATCTTCATCGAACCAGGCCGGACCACACATAACGTAGAATGGAGACCAGCCGATGGCTGCCGGCTTCTTTCCCAATGGTCGACCATCATCGCAAATGGGACATCCGGGATTATCCGCGAAACCAGCATCGGTATCAACGCCCTCCCGGCTCCGCAAAAGGCCTTGGTGGGGCGGGGAACTCGAGCTGGATCATCAGTTCCCCGGATGCCTGAGCACGAATCTCCCGTGACAGGATCAATGGCCAGACTGGTATCGCAAACAGCTTTGTTGATGCGTAAGTCGGGTCATCAATCTTCAGGCCCCGGGAGCCTCCCGGTCAGCAGCGGCCAGCTCGATGGCGACGCCCCTGAGTTGCTGGCACTGTGCCTCGCTGAGTGGCGAGAGGAACGGCGGTACCGGCCCGGTGCGGGCGATACTGGCAAGTTCGGTCGCGTGATGGAGCACCTTGGCGGGTGACCAGCCGTCGCGCAGATCCTCGTGAGGGATAAAGCGGGCACGGATCGCCTCGGCAGCATCCCAGTCCCCTTGCTGGCAGGCTTCGCGGAGGAGGTTGCTCATTCGCGGGGCGATGCAGCCTGATCCGGTAGTGAAGCCGGGCAGTCGCCATTCACGGAGGTGGGCGATGGCCGGACGCTCGCCGATGCCACTGACGACGCGACCGCGATCAACGCGACTCAGCAGGGATTCGAGGTAGTCATCCTCACGCGGATCCTCACGGACGACAGCATACTTAATCCAGACGCAGAGACCCTCATCGACCAGTCTGGCGACGACATCTAGCCCGGCTTCAAGGTTGTTGCCAAAGTTGTTGAGATCTTTGAGATAGAGGATAAGCGGCAGGCCGGCGGCATCGGCGATTTCACGCAGGCCGCGTTCGAGGCCGGCGGCATCACGCGGATCGCCACAGGGGAGCATCATCGCGCAGGGAAAGCGGTGACGCCTGAGGATGGCGGCCTGGTCGATGGCGCGGCCATAGGACGGTCCGAGGCTCGGGATCGGCCAGAGTTCATCCGGAAAGCCGGAGAGCCAGTCAAGCAGCTCCTCGTATTCGGCGAGGGTGATGTGGTAAAGGAAAGCGTTGCCGCCGTAGAGGAATCTGGTCATGCCACCGGCGACGAGATGATCGACGATTCGCTGGTTCTGCTCGAAATCGAGCGTGCGGCGTGCCTCGTGGCGGCGGGCAAGCGGCGGTACGGGGAAGACTCCCCGCAGGTCAGAGTGGGTGACGGATGTGGTCTTCATAGTTCTGATGCCCGATTATTGCAATTATGATTTGAAAGTGATACCGGCGCGTGTGGAGTGAGCGGCGATGCTCTGCAACACATCGGTGGCCAGCTTGAGCGCGCGGCGGCCATCCTCACCGGTGACGATTGGAGGCGTACCGGCGGCGATAGCATCGAGGAACGACTCGATCTCGGCGGCGAGTGGCTCGCGTCGGGTGATTTCAAGGCCGCCAGCAATGATATTGGGCAGAGCCGTCGGATTTTCCGAGGGGATCAGCCGGCAGACCATGACCTGCTGTTCGGCATAATCGAGCGAGTAGTATTCGTTGGGTTGGAAGACTCGCAGTTTGCGAAGTCGCTCGCCGGAGACGCGGCTGGCAGTGATGTTGGCGATGCAGCCATCGGCGAACTCGATGCGGGCGTTGGCCATGTCAATCTTCTGGGTAAGGATGGGGATGCCGACGGCATCGACCCGGACGACCTCCTGATTGACAAGTGAGGCGATGATGTCGAGTTCGTGAACCATCAGATCCATGACGACATCGATATCGAGTGAGCGTGGCGAGAAGATGCCCATGCGGTGTGCCTCAAAGAAGCGCGGGCGCGACAGTTGCTCCTGCAGGGCACGGAATGCCGGGTTGAAGCGCTCGATGTGGCCGACCTGGAGTGTCAGCCCCCGCTCGTGTGCGAGGGCGATCATCTCGTCGGCCTCGCTGAGGGTATGGGCGATCGGTTTTTCAACCAGCACGTGGATGCCGGCAGCGAGGCAGCCGATGACGGTCTGGTGGTGATTGATCGTTGGCGTGGCAACGCTGACCGCCTCGACTTTGCCGAGGATCTCGCGATAATCAGCGACGTAGGCGACACCAAACTTTTCAGCAATTGCCTTTCCCGCGGTCTCATTGGTGTCACAGACCGCGATCAGTTCGCTTTGTTCAAGCGATGCCATGATCCGGGCATGCTCACGTCCGAGGTGTCCAACCCCGATCACCGCGGTCCTGATCCTCTTCTCCATTACTGATGCTCTCCCTCCTGCGTTTCTTCTTTCGTCTCCCGGATGGTATAAAAAACAGTTTGAGGCTCCGCCTCTCGGTGTTGCAAACGGGTTGCGAGCTCAAAAGAATAACAGACTATCAGACTGACAGACTTTCAGACCAGAGATCATGACCGATCAAGAGAAGAAGTACGAGCGATCCCACCTTGCGGCGCTGGGGATACTTTGCGCGGTGACACTGTTTTACGGGCTGTGGCGATTGCCGCTGATTGGTCCGGACGAGCCGCGTTACGCCGAGATCGCCCGTTCGATGGTCAGGAGCGGAGACTGGATCACGCCGCGGCTGGCGGGGATCGAATGGTTCGAGAAACCGGCACTGACGTATTGGCTGTCGGCGATCGGTTACCGGGTGATTGGTGACTCGGAGTTTGCTGCGAGGGTGGGAATTGCGCTCTTCGCGGCACTGGGTGTGGTGATGCTCTACTTTGCCGGGGCCCGGCTGCGTTCGGCACGTTTCGGTTATCTGAGTGGCTCAGTGTTGGCAAGTTCGGGAATCTGGCTGGCCTTTGGACGGGTGGCGACCTTCGATCTGCCGCTGGCGGTCTCGATCGAGCTGGCGCTGCTCGCCTTTTTGTTGTGGGATGCCGCCGCGGAAGGTTGGAGGCGGAAGCTGCTGTGGGGGATCTTCTGGTTCGGGCTTGGGCTGGGAGTTCTCGCCAAGGGACTGGTCGGAGTGCTGCTGCCGCTGATGATCATCGGGCTCTACCTTCTGCTGACGGGAGGGCTGAGGGCGATCCTGCGACCACCTGGATTGAATCTCGCCGGATTGAATCTCGCCGGATTGCTGATCGGAGTGGCAATCTTTCTGGCGACAGCGGCAGTCTGGTACGGGCCGATGCTGGCGCGTCACGGGAGGGGCTTTGTCGATGAGTTTTTCATTGCCCATCATTTCCAGCGTTACCTGACGGATCGCTACCGTCATCCGCAACCGGGATGGTTTTTCGCGGCGATTGCGGTGGCCGGGACCTTCCCGTGGAGTTTCGTGCTGCTGGCGCGACTGGGAGGCCTCTGGAGCAGGCGGGGCCAGCTGCTTGTGCATCGCTTTGAAATCTTTGTCTGGCTTTGGGCGGCAGTGCCGGTGATCTTCTTCTCGTTCTCAGGCTCGAAGCTGCCGGGCTACATTATGCCGGTCTTTCCGGCGCTGGCGATGCTGGTGGCGTTGCAGCTCGATGAGTGGTGGGAGAACGCCAGCCCGTCACGGCGAGAGGTGGTCGCGGTGACACTGACGGCGGTGGCGATCTTTCTGGTCGGCGTCTTTCTGGCGTTGCGCGGACCGCGCGAGATGGGCATCGAGATCTTTACCTCTTTTCGACTGGGGGGCACGGCGATTCTGGTGGCCATCGTCTGGATGATGGTCTGGTTTTTGCTGAACCTGCGCGCGGCAACAAGGTTTCTGCCATTCGGTTTTGCCTTTGTGGTGGTGGCGCTGGTCAACCTCCTGACCCCGGTGCTGGCGGAGCGTGAGTCGCTCCGGGCACTGGGAGAACTGGCAACGCGCCAGGCACGGCCGGGTGAGCGCCTGGTATTTTTCATCAACTCGAATCATCGGCTGAACTACTATGCGACCGATCTGCCGCTGCGGGATGACAAGGCATACTTTGTGACGGCGATGAGTCCGGAGCAGATTGTGCCATTGATCGAGGCCAACGGCGGCGAAAGCATCCTCGTTGCCTCGCAGCGACAGTGGGCATCCGTGGTGCGATCGAGTCCGTTGCTCCGGGTCGAGGACCTGGGAGAGCAGCGTGGAGCAGTTAAATGCTCACCACGCTGCGACCTGCTGCTGCTGCGGGCACGTCGAAACGAAGAGGGGGAGAGGCGTTATGCGACAAGATGACCATCTGATTCAGGCAGCCAGTAATGACGGCAGCTTCAGGATCCTCGCGGCGGTGACGACCGAACTGGCGGCCGAGGCCTGCCGCCGTCATCGAACCTCACCGACGGCCTCAGCGGCACTCGGGCGGGCGCTGAGTGGAACGCTGCTGCTTGGCGCCAGCTTCAAGGACCTTGAATATGTGACGGTGCGTTTCGTCTGCAAGGGACCGATTGGCGGGATCGTCGCCGAGGCCAATTCGCGGGGAACCGTTCGCGGCTATGTTCGCAATCCCGGTGCCGATGTGCCGCTCAGTTCACGCGGAAAGCTCGATGTGGGGGCACTCGTCGGTCCGGGGATGCTCCATGTCATTCGCGAGGCCGGTGCGGAGATTGGTTTCGTCAAGGAGCCTTACCAGGGCTCAGTGCCCCTGGTTTCCGGAGAGATCGCTGAAGATCTGACCCACTACCTCGCCACCTCGGAGCAGATCAACTCAGCGGTGGCGCTCGGTGTCTTCGTCGATGGCGAAGGTGAGCAGGTGACCGCCGCCGGTGGCTACATCATCCAGGTGATACCCGGCGCTGATGAAGATGCCATCTCTGCCCTCGAAGCCCGTCTTGCCGTGGCCCCTCACGTTACCGACTCGATTCGCCGCGGCGGTTCCGCTGAACTGATGCTTCTCGAAGCTCTCGGTGATCTCCCCTTCACCGTGCTCAATCGACGGCCTGTCGCCTTTGAGTGCAAATGCTCATACGATCGCGCCATTGCCATTGTCACCGCTCTTGGCAAAGAGGAGGTCACCGATATGCTCGACAAGGATCGCGGCGCTGAATTGACCTGCCATTTCTGCAATCAGGTCTATTTCCTCGATGAAGAGTCCCTGATGGGGATCATCGCCAATGGGTAATAAAGATTACCGACCAGTGGAAAAAACGGCCGTGCTGTCGCCTGGTCAGTAGTCTTTATCGTCCATATCATCCATACCTTCCAGAGTCTGCCACTACGACAAATAAGCCAGAATCGTCGACCCGAAAATGGTCAATTTTGACGATGCCTGCCCGCACAATTCCCGGTATCTTCCAGTCAGTCCCGGCCCCGGCATCGATGATGTCAGGGGTGTCCGGGGCAGGCCATTGATTATCACCGAGCGACGGGAGGGGAGGCCATGTCATTGAGATTACTCGCATGGTTGAAGCGATGCAGACTGCTGGTGCCGATGCTGCTGGTTATCGGCGCGGGCAGTGTTTATGGGCAGGATCTGCCAGTCGAGGGCGGCACTGAGCTGCAGCGATACCGCATCCGGATTGGCGACAAGCTGAATGTCAGGTTTCCGTATCAGCCGGAATACAGCCTGGAGACGGTGCAGGTGCGTCCTGACGGATCGATCGGTCTGCTGCAGATTGGCGATCTGTCGGCGGCGGGCCGGACGGTGAAGGAGTTGCAGACATCGATCGAGAAGGCCTATCGCGACCATCTGCTCGATCCGGCGGTGACGGTCAACATCACAGAGTTTGTTCCGCCGCGGGTCTACATCGGCGGGCAGGTCGGCAAGCCGGGAAGCTACGATCTGCGTTCGGGAAAGACGCTGATCCAGATGATCTTTCTCGCCGGTGGCTTCACCAATCTGGCCAATCGCAAGATGGTGCTGCACGCGCGGCCGCAGGGGAACGGCGAGATGGTTTACACCAACTGCAATGTGATGGCGATGCTTTCAAAGCCGATCAGGCAGGATCTGGCGCTGCAGGATGGCGATTACATCTTTGTGCCGGACTCGAAGTTGTCGAAGGGGACGAGGGTGATCGAGGTCTTCCGTTCGTTCATCCCGAGCTTTGGGATTGGTCTTCGATATTGAGGAGAAGCAACGTGAGAGCTCGTGCGATCAATGCGGTCGATCTGTTGGTAGTCCTGAGCCGGCGCAAGCGGCTGTTGCTGGGAATTCTCGCGGGGGTAACAGGGGTGGGGATGGCGCTGACGCTGATGCAGCCACCGACCTATCGTTCGGAGATCAGGATTCTGATTTCGCGGGACAGAGTGGATCCGCGAGTATCGCCGGACAACAGCACCGAGTCCTATCGGCCGGAGTTTACGGACGAGGAGTTCAATTCGGAGCTGGAGATATTGAGAAGCCGGGCGGTGATCGAGGGGGTGGTCACCAGTCTGGCGCTGGAGAAGCGTGGCGCGGACAGCACCGGCGGGCTGTTGGCCGGGGCCCGCGCCGCCTTTTCCGGCTTTTACCGCAACCTCCATCGGCAGCAGGCTCCCGATACCCGTGAGCAAATGGTGGCGGCGATTGCCGATCGTCTCGAGATCTACTCGGTCAAGAAGTCGCGGATCATTCGGGCCGTCTATGAGGATGAGAGTCCGGAGGCAGCGGCACGGATTCTCGACGCGGTGTACCGGCAGTATACGGATCACCACCTCAACCTGCTGAAGAATTACAAGGCGGCAGGAGTCTTTCGCGAGCAGAGTGAGATTTTCAAGGATCGGCTGAAGGAGATTGCGGGGAGGTTGAAATCGTTTGACGAGCGCTACGGGATCGCGGCGAACACGGCGCAGAAGGAGATGCTATTGCGGCAGTTTTACGATGCGCGGGCGCAGTACGAGAAGTCACGAACGGACATTCTTGAGACGGAGCAGCGGATAGCCACATTGCAGCAGCAGTTGGCGACGCAGCCGGAGCGGGTGCAATCGGAGGTTCACACGAAGTATGTGGCGGCGAGGGACAAGATCAAGGATGAGATTGTCACGCTCGATTTACAGCGAACAGAGATGTTGCGGAAGTTCCAACCGGGTCATCGAAGTGTGAAAGATGTCGAGGCGCGACTGACGCAGGCACGCGAGCTGTTGGTGCGAGAGGAGTCGGCACCGCCGCAGGAGACGACGGTGGTGCTCAACGAGTTTCACCGGCGATTAACGGGCGAATTGCTGACCGCGCGGGCAGAGCTGCAGTCGCTGCGTGAGCGGGAGCGGATGCTTGGCCAGTTGTCGGGGAGGTATCAGGCCTCGGTGGGCAACCTTGATCGCCAGACGATTGAGCGGACGGAGATAGAGCGGGAGCACGCGGTGAGTGAAGAGGCCTATCTGCTTTACCGGAAGAAGACGCAGGAGGCGGAGATCGCCAGCGCTCTCAATCGGGAGAGGATCCTCAACATTACAATGACCGATCCGCCGACGGTCGATCATCGCCCGGTCAGTCCGAAGCCACTGGTCAACCTGGTGCTGCTGCTGCTGGTTGGAACGGTGCTGAGTGTCGCGATTGTTACCTTCCTCGAACGACGGCAACTGATGATGAGGCGCTACAGCCACCCGTTCCTCAGCTACGACCGGCAGTTGGCGGAGGTGATGGGGGCGGAGAGACGGCAATTGCCGGGGACTCGCGGGTTGCTGCCGGAATCGGGACTGGAGTCGGGACGGAGGGCACTCCCGTTGCCGAAGTTACCACCGGATCCGGATCCGGATCCCGATTCGGGTGAGGTGATCGAGGCCGGTACTGAGGGAGCGGGTGAAGACGGGGCGGCAGCAATCGATAACACGAGGCTGGCCGGTACCGTCGAGTACCTGCACCGGGCCTACGGGTTGCTGCCACGGGAGATCTCACTCTTTTTGAAGGAGGTCTCGGGGTGGCAGTTGCCACCGGAGGAGGTCGAGCGGCTGCTGGCAACCAGCAGCGCCGCCACGAGCGCTGAGCTTCAGCGGGGAGCGGGCACCGGGGTGGTTGGCGGTGGTGGGCAGCAGGCTGCGCCGGAGAAAGGGGCGCAGGCATGAGGCGCTTCCGCTGGTCATCACTCTCATTTTCGCAGAAGGCGCTGGATGTGGTGATGCTCTGCTCCGCCTCGATGTTCTCGTCGTGGTCGGTCTCCCCTGCGGAGGTCTTCTGGGGTCACGGGCAGTGGGGAGGGCTGATTCTTTCGCTTCTCCACGGTCGGTTTGATCGGGACTGGTTGCTGTTGCTGGTGCTGATCGGCAGCTGGGCCTGGTGTCTCTCGTCATATGGATTGTACTGGACACGACGCCTCGTGGGGTGGCGTGAGGAATTGCTGGAGACGATGAAAGTTCTCTTTCCGTGTACTGCGGCGCTGGCGATTGTCTCGTTGGTCTGGAGCAGGGATTGGGTGACGAATGAGGCGCTGCTGCCCTTCTGGTTGCTGGCGACGGGGCAGATCTTCCTCTTTCGGTTGATGAAGCGAAGGCTGTTGCGCGGCGCGCGGTTGCGCGGGCGCAATCTGCGGCACGTGATCATCGTTGGTTCGGGGCCGCGGGGACAGGAGATGGCGGAGGTGCTGGCGAATCATCCGGAACTGGGCTTCAACCTGCTGGGGTTTGTCGATGACCTGCCGCGCCCGGGGACGATCGGCAGGCTGGAGGATCTGGCAGCTATTCTGAGCAGGCATGTCGTCGATGAGGTGTTGATCGCCCTGCCGGTCAAATCTTATTACGAGCAGATCAGGGAGATCATTCGGATCACGGAGGAGCAGGGGATTGTCGTGCGAATTCACTCACTGCTCTTCGATCTGCGGCTGGCGCGGGCGCGCGCTGAGGAGCTGGATCGGATACCGGTGCTGACGCACTACATCGGACCGGCATTGAGCTGGCGTCGGGTATTGAAGGGGGGGGTTGATCTGGTGGGAGCGCTCGTGCTGCTGATCTTCTGCGCGCCGGCCATGCTGATGATTGCGCTGCTGGTGAAACTGACATCACCGGGGCCGGTATTCTTCGTCCAGGAGCGGGTCGGTCTGGGGAAGCGAACCTTTCGGATCTTCAAGTTTCGGACGATGGTGGTTGACGCAGAGAAGCGCCAGACGGAACTGGAGTCACTGAACGAGGCGGATGGGCCGGTATTTAAAATCAGGCATGATCCGCGAGTGACCCCGCTCGGCCGGTTTCTGCGACGAACGAGTCTCGACGAGCTGCCGCAGCTCTTCAACGTCCTGATGGGAGACCTTTCACTGGTCGGGCCGCGTCCGCTCCCCCTGCGCGATTTCGAGAGATTCGACGATTACCGTTTCAATCGGCGTTTTTGCGTCAAGCCGGGGATTACCTGCATCTGGCAGGTCTCGGGGCGAAGTGAGACGGGATTCGGGAAGTGGATCGAGCAGGATCTGGAGTACATCGATCGCTGGTCGCTGCTGCTCGACTTCAAGCTGCTGTTGCTGACGATTCCGGCGGTGTTGCGGGGCCGGGGGGCGATGTGATCCCGCGAGCGGGATGTGAAGCGGAGGGCAGAGCGTGAACGGAATGCCGGCGGTGTTGATCGGACTGGCGCTGCTGGTGGTTGTGCTGATCACGATCCGGCTGGAAGGAGTCACCGGCCGCGGGCTGCGCCCAATATTGAGAATTGCGTTGCTGGCGAGCATCTCCTGCAAGCTGGAGTTCAATCTCTGGCGGCAGGAGAGCTACAACGACGCGCCACCGGGGTTGACGATTTCGCTGACGCTGCTGGTGAGCCTGCTGCTGGCAGGTCTTCAGTTCCTTGAAGGTCAGAAAGGAGAGGCGGAGGGGTGGGCACTGCCGCCACTCTTCGCGGGACTGGCCGTCGCGATTCTTGTCTGGTGCGGGGTCTCGGTGCTTGGCAGCGGTAATCAGTGGGTTGGTTTCACCGCCTTGTGGGGATATGGGGTGACGCTGCTGGCCTGCACGGTGGCGGCGAGAGAGTTTCGCACTCGCCGGTCGCTACGGCAGTTGCTGCTGACGCTGGCGGGAGCGATTGCCGTCAACAGCGTGGTGGCGATGTTGCAGGCGGGCTGGGGGCTCTTCACCGACTGGACCTTTCTTGGAGTGGCCAGTGAGGGGGCCAGCCATTCAATTGCTGAAGGGGAGATCGCGCGTACCGGGGGCTTCCTTGGCAATCCGAACTACTTCGCCTGGTACCTGGTGACATTCCTGCCACTGCTGCTGGCGGTGCTGCTGCTGGATGGGGGCCGATTCGACAAATGGATGAGCCTGCTGCTCTGGGGCGTGGCCGGGCTTGGAGTGGCAGCTCTGATCAATACCTACTCGCGAGGATCGTGGCTGGCCTTCATTGTCGCGGCACTGGTGGTGGCACTGCTGGCGCTCTCTGTCGCCGACCCGGAACGACGAAAGCGGGCAGCCCTGCGGCTTGGAGTCTTGCTGGTGCTGCTTGTCGCGCTCTGTGCGCCATTTGCGGAGTCGATCTATGTGCGATTGACGGAGGATGATCGCGGATCGGTGGAGGTGCGAATTCCACTGATGCAGGTGGCCCGGGCAATGATCAGTGACAATCCGTGGCTTGGTGTCGGGCTGGCCAATTATGAGGCCGAGATGCGCCGCTATGACGAGACGGAAGAGCTGGTCACCGAGTACTTCGACTGGCCGGTTCACAATATTTTTCTCCATGCGGCGGCTGAGTCGGGGATTCCGGCGCTGCTCTCTTTCCTTGGCCTTGTGCTGCTGGCGATGGTCAGCGCGGCGCGGGTGTTGCGTTCGACCGATCGATTGCGCCAGGCAATGGCTGTCGGAGTGATTGCCGGCATGGTCGCCTTTCTCTGGACGGGGATGAAGGAGCTTGGCTCATTCGGCTCTTCACCATTCAGGCTGATCTTTCTGATTTTCGCCATCTCTCTTTCGCTGGGGAGGAGGTCGACGAGTCGATGACGACGGTGAAACACCGGGAGGTTCTTGGATGGATTCAGGAGAAACAATCGAGAAGGCGGCTGCAAAGAGCATCGGGAGGGGGACGCTTTGGCTGGCGGCATCGGGCGCGCTTGGAATTGCCAATAGTCTGCTGATCTGGATGCTGTTGGCGCGGATGCGAGAGCCGGCGGAGGTGGGGCAATTTGCGGTGATCATGGGGCTCTACACCGTTTTTATGACGATCTGCACTCTCGGATTGACGCCGTTTCTGGCAAGCGAGTTCGGGCGGCGCGAGGAGCGATCGGGCTTTCTGGCAAGTGCGGCAGCATTAATTGGCGGGTGGTCGGTCGTCTGCGGGGTTGGCCTTGCACTGGCGGGGCGAATGATCGACGGCTCGCCGGAGGTCGCGGCATCGTCTCTCGTCCTGAGTATCGCCATGGTGCCGACCGGGCTGATTGCCGTGGCGGAGTCGTACCTGATGGCGACAGGCCGCTTTCGGAGGGTGAGCCTGACAACAGCGATTGAGAGCCTGCTGCGGGCGGTTGTTCCGGTGCTGCTCCTGCTGCGAGGGGCCTCGCTGACGACGATGTTCGCTGCCATGGCGGCAATTCGCTGCCTGGTCTGTCTTGGTTATGCCGTCATCGGCCTCTCACCGGCAAGGTGGTGGGCGCTCCTCAGAGAGGTGCGGTGGGATGTTGTCAGGGAGATCCGCGCGGTAGTGCCGACTTTTGCCGGGGTGACGGTGCTGGCCGCCCTCCACTGGCAGATTGCGATTGTCCTGACGCACGAGCTGGCGGGGGAGGTTGAGACCGCGCGTTATGGTGTCGCCTCGCGCTTTCTCGTGCCGGTAACAATGCTGCTGATGAGCCACGTCAATGCGCTGCAGCCGGTTGCCGGGAGGCTGGCTTCACGCTCGTCAGCAGAGCTTGGGCTGCTGCTCAGCGGAAGCTTGCGAATGGTCATCGGCCTCAGCCTGCCACTGGCGATCGTTGCCATTCTGCTGGGAAAGGATCTGCTCCGAGTGCTCTTCGGAGAAAACTATGTTGCGGCATATCCGGCATTCGCACTGCTGGGGCTCTCGGTTCCGGGGCTGGGGATGGCCGTGGTGGCGGCTCGCGGACTGGTAGCACTCGGCCGTCAGCGGATGGATCTGCTGGCCAATCTGCTGGCGGTCGCTGTTGCTATCCCCTCAGGGATGCTGCTGATTCCGCGATATGGCGCCGCCGGTGCGGCGCTGGCACATTCATTCTCGGTTGGCGTGATGGCCGCCGTCATCTTCCGTTTTGGGCTGCCGCGATCGGTTGGGCCCCGTTTGGGTCAGATCCTGCGAGCCGGTCGCTGGCCGCTGCTGCTGCTGGCCGTGCTGATCTGGTATCTGCGCCCCTTCGGCCTCTGGTGGGATCTGGTGCTGGGGGGCGTGGCCTGGGTCGGTGGATTGCTGGCTCCGGGGGGCCAAATATCCGGCGACAACGGAGCGCCCGCGAATCGCCCGCGGATATTGATGAGGATATTGATGATTGGCGCGCATCCGGCACGAACGATCGGTGGGATCAGCACCTTGATCGATGCCATTCTGCGATCACCGCTGGTTCAGGAGTACGACCTCCGCCACCTGGTGACACAGATGGACGAGGCACATCCAGCCGGCAAGCTGTGGCTGGCACTGACCGCCTATCTCAAGTTCCTTGTCAGACTGGCAGTTTGGCATCCGCATCTGATCTATGTCCACCTCGGTGGCAACCGCAGCCTCTATCGCAAGCTGATCTTCATCGTCACCGCACGAGCTGGCGGTTTTCGCGTGCTGACACATTTTCATGCGGGCAATTTCGATTCGTATTATGCGCGGCAGCCGCGAGTCGGGCGCTGGCTGCTGCGATGGGGGCTGGGGCGAAGTGATCGTTTTCTGGCGGTCTCGCACGACATCGCGCGGCTGATCGATCGTTACTGGCCGGGGATCCCGGTTGGCGTGGCCATGAACGGGGTCGACACGCGCCTCTTCGTGGCCGACCGCAGTGCCCGCGACGAACGCGACGAAGAGTCTGGTGGCCGACCGCTGACGAGGATTCTGTTCGTCGGAAAGATGGGCTTTCTCAAGGGAGAGGAGGATCTGCTGAGGGCAGTGAGTCGATTGATTGAAGAGTTTCCCGAGCTTCGTCTCGATCTGGTCGGGCAGCGAAGCGAGGGGATCGAGGATCTGGTCAGGCGCCTGGGGGTTGGCGATTTCATCGAGCGGATCGGTCCGGTGGCGCATGGGGAAAGGATCGATTGTTATCGGCGAGCCGATCTCTTCGTGTTACCGACCTATGCTGAAGGGATGTCGATGGCGGTGCTGGAAGCGCTTGCCTCAGGCCTGCCGGTGCTGACAACACGGGTTGGCGGCAATGGTGAACTGATCGAGGACGGGCGTGAGGGCTATCTGGTTGAGGCAGGTGATCTCGATGCTCTTGTCGATCGACTGCGGAGCCTTCTCTCCGACTCCGCGCTGAGGCGTCAAATGGGGGCGAGGGCAAGGGAGAAGTCGATGGAGTTTGATCAGCAACGGATGCTGGCGCACCTTGGGGCTGAACTCGCCGGGAGTGTGCCACGACGTGCCGATGCGCCCCTCGGCGTCAGTGATCCCGTTGGTTGATGGTGTTGTTGGCTGATTACTCTGGCTGCTCAGGAGGCGGCAAACATGCTCATGGAGATTTCAAGACTGGGAAGACGTTCGTTGAAGACGGCGGCGGCGCCGGTCTACCGGGGATTGAGCGTCGGGCGCGGACTATTCGACCGTTTCTCCGGCGGAAGAGCGCGAGTGCTGATCCTTGGCTATCACCACGTCGTCGACGACATCGACGAGGCGGAGAGATTGGCTGATCCGGGGATGGTTGTTTCCACCGATTCGTTTCGTCGCCATTTGCAGTTGATTTGTGACAACTGCGAGGTTGTCTCGATGGATGAAGTCGTGAGGATCGTTCGTGGGGAGAGAGCCATCGGGCATACGGTGGCGGCGATCACCTTCGATGATGGTTATCGTGATTTCCTTGAGAATGCCTGGCCGTTGCTGCGAGTGCTGCGTCTGCCAGTGACGATTTACCTGCCATATGCCGCGATTGGAGCGGGGAGGATGCTCGATCACGATCGGCTCTCATTACTGGTGGCCAGTGCACTGAGGCATGGGCTGAGCCTCAGTGTGCCGCTGACACGGGCAGGTCTGGCGGAGGAGGAGATCGATTCATTGACGGAGCGGGATGACACCTTTGCCACGGCACGGCGACTCAACGATCTGCCGCTGGCGCGTCGTGAATTGGTCTGTCGGTCGCTTGAGGAGTTTGTCGGCACCGGGATGGGGGCCGACACCGGCCCACTGGCGTTGCTTGACTGGGATTCAATCACTGACCTGGTGCGTGAAGGGGTGACCATTGGCGCCCATACCATCAACCACGCGGTCCTGCCGCTGGAGGATGGTCCCACGGCACGCTTCGAAGTGGCTCACGGCAAGACACTGCTCGAAGGGCGTCTGGGTGAAGCGGTCAGGCATTTCGCCTATCCGACAGGCAGGCATGACGAGACGACTCGCCGGGTGGTCCAGCGTGCCTGCTTCGATTCAGCGGTGACGACCGAGGCGCTGGTCAATCGCCCCGGAGCCAATCCACTGGCGCTCGGTCGAATATGTCTCAGCGAGGAGTCGACGCGTGATATCCGCGGTCGCTACTCGGATGCAGTTGCGAGGCTGCGGTTATTGATATGAAGCATGTGGCAGAAATCGGCTCAGGAATTGAATGCGGATCTGCATTTCCGGCGCGTGGTGACGGCTCGCGCATCGATCTGCTGGGGTGTCCGTTCGATCGTGTCTCCCTGACCGAGACGCTCGATCTGATTGTCCGGGCGATTGAGGGGCCGCAGCGGCTGCCGCGGAGGTTGCTGATTGCCACCGCCAACGTCGATTTCGTGATGAGGGCGAGGCGTGACTCATCTTTCAGGGAGGATCTCTGGCAGGCCGATCTGGTGACGGCGGACGGGGTACCGATTCTTTGGGCAGCACGCCTGCTGGGGACTCCGCTGCGCGGCAGGGTCAATGGCACCGATCTGGTTTGGGGATGTGCCGCGATTTCGGCGGCGACGGGTTGTCAGGTTGCACTGATCGGTGCCGCGCCGGGAGTCGCGGCAAGGGCGGCAAAGAGGATGATCGAGGTCTACCCGACGGCGTGCCTGACGGCCATCCCGACCCCCTTTCCACCGGGCAAGGCCGAGAGTGAATCGTTGGTTGAGGCGATTCGTGCGCTCGATGCGGCAATTGTCATTGTCGCTCTTGGTGCGCCGGCGCAGGAGCGATGGTTGTCGGAGTATCTCGCCGCCAGCGGTGCCTCAGTCGGGTTTGGCTGTGGTTCGTCGCTCGACATCATCTCCGGGGACAAGCCGCGCGCTTCGGAATGGGCACGCCGCCACGGGCTGGAGTGGTTGCACCGCCTGCTGCTCGAACCGCGAAGGCTGGCGAAGCGCTACCTGATCGAGGACAGTCCGTTTTTTCTGTTGTTGCTGGTCGAACTGTTGAGGCGCCTCCTCGGCCGTGCTGGCCGTGCTGGCCGTGCTGGATCGGGGAGGTCGGCATAATGGCTCCTTCGCTCTCGGTGGTCGTCATCGGACGCAACGAGGAGGCCTATCTTGCCGGCTCATTGCATTCGGTACTGGCGGCGGCAGAGACGGCTGGCGGGGCCGAGGTGGTCTACGTCGATTCGGCCTCAACCGACGACTCGGTGGCAATTGCCAGCCGGCTTGGTGTCCGTGTGCTGATGATGTCACCGGAATGGAGGCTGACTCCCGCCGCCGGTCGCCACATTGGTTTTCATCATACCAGCGGCGACCTCGTGATGTTTGTCGATGGTGATACGGTCATCGAGCGTGACTGGTTGTCACAGGCAGTCCCGGTCTTTGCGGATGAGCGAGTCGTCGCGGTTGCCGGGTACCTCGATGACATTGACGAGCAGGGCCGACTGGTAACCTCAAAGAGTCCGCGGCTGGCGGCACCCGTTCGTTGTCGGTGGCTTCGTGGCAGTGGCTGTTATCGCCGCTCGGCAATGGAGAAGCATGGTGGCTTCAATCCGTGGTTGCGCAGCGATGAGGAGGCTGAACTCGGATTACGGCTGACTCGCGGAGAGAGGCGGATGCTCCAGTTGCCGGTACCAATGGGCAGACATCTGCGCGGGCTCTCGACGATCAGTTCGCTGCGGCGCAACTGGCGGCTCGGGAGGGTTTCCGGCACTGGTGTCGCGTGGCGTTATGCGTGCCACGCCGGCGAGGGAACGGCCTTCTGCCTGCAATATCTGCGATCGAGCATCATCTTTGGCCTGCTGATGCTGCTACTTTTACCGGCTCTGCTGCTGCCACTTGCGGGGCAGTGGCTGCTGGCGCTTCCATTCATCGTTGCCACTCTCGGCTGGACATCTGCCGTTGCACTGAAAAAGAGGGGATTGAGCGGAGTAATTGACTACCTTGCAATTCACTCAGCGATTCTTGCCGGTCTGCTGATCGGTGCCCTTACTCGCCATCTTGAGAGTCCGTCGAGTTATCCGGCAAATGCCGCCGAACTTGAGAATCACTAAACGATTGATAAAACCAACCTGCAAAGGGGGCTGAGATGAACAGAATGGTGGTTGAGGAGGTCTCGGGAGCAGAGGCTCTGGATGAGTTGCGTCACGACTGGAAATCCCTTCACCGGGCGAACAGCGGGATACCGTTTCTCTCGTGGGAGTGGCTTTCGGCGTGGCGGCGCTGGCTTGGTGGGGCGGTTGAGCCACGAATTCTGCGCGTTCGTGATGGGGCGCGGCTGGTGGCACTGCTGCCACTGGCCAGTCGCGAAGTTGCCGTGGCACCGGGGATGAGGCCGGTACGTCGCCTCTCATTTCTCGGTGATGGGCCTGGCGGGGCTGACTATCTCGACCTGCTGGCTGGCGACCCGGATCGTGAGGAGGCTTTGAGGGCGATCAGCGATTATCTTGCGGCTGATCGCAGCTTTGATTTGCTTGAACTGGATGGTGTCGCGGCTGGTTCGCCACTGCTGCCGGCATTGCGCCGCAATTTCGAGGGGATGGCCGGGTTTACTACCGTTATTACCCCGCGCTATGTCTGTCCACGGATCGAGCTCAAACGTGGTTGGACGAAGATTCTCAGCGAGAGCGGGCGTGGCGAAAACTACCGCCGCCAGTCGCGCAAGCTGGCGGCGCTCCGGGATTATGGCTTGCGGGTACGAACCGAACCGGGGGAGATCGAAGATGCCTTCGAGCGGTTTCTGCTGCTGCACGAAGATCGGTGGTCACCGGAGGGTGGCTCGGATGCCACCGGCCACGAGCGCCTGCGCGCATTTCATCGCGAGGCCGTTGCCTTGCTGGCACGGGCGGGGATGCTCAGATTCGAGGAGCTCTGGGTTGAGGGGGGGTGTCGTGCATCGATCTACTGCCTTGAGGACGGGCGAAACAGCTACTGCTACAGTTCCGGTTACGATCGATCGTGGAGCCGTTTCAGCCCGGGGATGATCCTGCTCGGCCTCTCGATTCGGAGCGCGGCTGAGCGTGGACTCGAATATTACGATCTGCTGCGTGGATCAGAACCCTACAAATTCCAGTGGGCGAATGAATTGCGCGAAACGGTTCTGCTGCGGATCAGCCGTCGTCGTCTTTCGGCGAGGGCGTTGCGGGCAAGGGAATCGGCGGGAGACTGGTTGCGCGATGGGGCGAAGCGGATGCTGCCGGAGAGTGGCCTGCGCCGGTTGCGTCGCTGGTTTCGTGAATATCGGCGTGCAGCCGAACTGGAGCGAGGCGCATGATCAATTCTTTTGTTGCCGGCGGCCGGCCGGGCACACTTTCGCTGCCTGACAGTGGCGTCACAGTCATCAGGACTCTTGATATGTTGGACGAGATGGAGGGACGGTGGCGAGGTGCACACTCACCAATGGGAGAGTTCATCTGGGTGCGCCACGGAGCGGCGATCTTCTGTCGGGCCGGAGAGTTGCGCCTGCTCGCGCTCGAATCGGGCGGCGCATTGGTGGCAGCCGGCCAGTTCCGCTGCCGGCGAGGGATCCTGTCGCGATTTGAGCATCTCGGAGTTGAGGACCTTTACGAGCCGACAGATCTGCTTTACGAGGATCAGCCGGCGATGCAGAGTCTGGCGGAGGCGCTGATCAGGATAGAGCGGCCGTTGGTCTTCAAGCGGCTGCCGGCCGACTCCGCAGCAGTCGAGGCGCTGCGAGCGGCCTGCCGAAGGCGGGCGCTGATCGACATTCGACCGGCGAGCCCGTCACCCTACCTTGAACTTGATCGCGTGTGGCAGGATCCTGAGGCGATGTTCAATTCCGGGAGGCGCTCAGATTTCCGTCGGGCAAAGAAGAGGGCGCTGGCCTTGGGAGAGGTGGTTTGTCAATTGCTCTCGCCGGGGCCGTCAGAGGTTGAGCCGCTGCTGGCCGAGGCGCTGGAGGTGGAATCGGCCGGCTGGAAGGGGCGTGCCGGGACGGCAATCGTGCTCGATGCGCGCCGACGCGAGTTTTACTGGCGGTATGCGCTTGACGCCAGCCGTCGTGGCATTCTTCGTCTCGCCTTTCTGCGCATCGATGGCTGTGCGGCCGCCTTTCAGTTCGCTGTCGAGCACGACGGACGCTACTACCTGCTGAAGATTGGTTACGATGAGCATTATGCCGCCTGCTCGCCGGGGACGCTGCTGATGCTTCACGTGCTTGGTGAGGCGGCACAGCGCGGACTACACTCAATCGAATTCCTCGGACTGCCGGAGTCGTGGACGCGGATGTGGTGTGATCGATTGCGCCCCTGCGTCGCCTTGCGTGTCTACCCTCAAACATTGCGCGGAACTCTCGCACTGGCAACTGACGCCGTAAAGATTAGCTGGCGGAGCCTGTGCAGATCAAAGGAGGAGGAATGAGAGGGGCAATTGACAGAGGGATCAGGCGACTGGTGGGTTATGCCAGTCGCGGTTATGTTGCCGGGCCCGGCCTCGATGATGCACTGCGGCGGCGCGAGGAGTGTCACTGCCTTGGAGTTCTCGCGACCATCGGCTACTGGAATCACACGGAAGAAGACCCGGAGACGGTCGCGGCGATCTGCAATCGGGCAATCAGGGCAATTGCCAGTGAGTGGCCGGAGACCTGGCTGTCGATCAAGGCACCGGCGCTTGGCTTTCGTGATGATCTGGTGATGGCAATTGCGTGGCAGGCACGTGAGCGCGGAGTTGGCCTCCATTTCGATTCATTACAACCGGAGGTTGCCGAGCGAACATGGGCGTTGATCGGGAAGGTGGCACAAGTTGCGGACAAGGTGGGCTGTACACTGCCGGCGCAATGGGAGCGGAGTCGTGAGGATACGCGGCAGGCCATCGATCTCGGGCTTCGTGTCCGGGTCGTCAAGGGGCAGTGGGCTGATCCGTCGTCACCTTGTGACGATACCGGCGCGGCCTTCCTCGGCCTGATCGATCTGCTCGCCGGTCGTGCGCGCCACGTTGCGGTCGCTACCCATGATCATCAACTGGCCAGGGAATCTCTGGCGCGCCTGCGAGCGCAGGGATCTTCCTGCGAACTCGAACTGCTTTATGGCCTGCCACGCCGAAGCGTACTTGAAGTTGCCCTGATGGCCGGGGTTGGAGCGCGTCTCTACATCCCCTGCGGCGAATCGTGGCTCCCCTACGCCGTCTCGCAACTGCTGCGCCACCCCGGACGCATCGGCTGGATGCTCAGTGAGGGGCTGGTCCGCTGAGCTCAGGCTTCTTCGTGATCAAGTTAGCGATCAAGTTCGTGATCAAGGTGCTCCGGCAGGACGCGGCGCCACTCCCGTTCGAGATCTCCAACCTCGGCGTCGATCAGGGACTCACCACCAAGATCGATCTTCAGCTTTTCGGCAGCCATTTGCCCAACAGCCATTTGCCCAACAGCCATTTGCCCAACAGCCATTTGCCCAACAGCCACGTGCCCGATGATCGCGCAGGGCGCGCCAGCCTCGGCAGCAATGGCGATAACCTCGGCGACATTCTTACTTGCGAGGCTGAGCACGATGCGCGAGGGTGATTCAGCGAAGAGCAGCGTCGTCGCGTCGGTGAGGCCACTCAGTTCCGCGTGGGCTCCAAGGTCGATCGTCGCACCGGTCGCCTGACGCCGGTAGCTCGAAAAGCAGCTTTCGGCAAGAGCCACCGCCAGTCCGCCCTCGCTGCAATCGTGGGCCGATCTGACGAGACCGCGTCGAATGGCTTCGAGCGTTGCCTTCTGAACCGCAAGTTCGAGATCGAGATCGAGCCGCGGCACTGCCCCGAAGCTGTCGCCGATGAGGAGTGACTGCACCTCACTTGCCCCGAAATCGCTGCGCGTCAGCCCCAGCAGCAGGATGGCGTCTCCGTTTTCACTGAACCATTGCGTTGTGACGTGCTTTGCCTCCTCGACGAGGCCGAGCATGCCGATGACCGGTGTCGGGTCGATACCGCGACCCTCGGTCTCGTTGTAAAAGCTGACATTCCCGCCGGTTACCGGTGTTCCAAGGCGTCCGCAGGCCTCGGCCATCCCGTCGATCGTTTCGCTGAACGACCACATTACCTCCGGTCGCTCGGGGCTGGCAAAGTTGAGGCAGTTGGTGACCGCCAGCGGGCGCGCCCCGCTGCAAACAACGTTTCGTGCTGACTCCGCCACTGCCAGCCTGGCGCCCTCTCGCGGATCGAGCCGGCAGTATCGTCCGTTGGCATCGACCGACATCGCCAGCGAATGGCGTGTCTCCTTGACACGTATCACCGCTGCGTCCGAGCCCGGCAGCACCACCGTGTTCGTGCGCACCATATGGTCATACTGGCGATAGACCCACTCCTTCGAGGCAATGATTGGTGAGCCGACCAGACGCCGCAGAATTTCGTTCATCGTCTCGCCACGCGAGGTCGCACCAATCTCCTCACCAAACTTCGCGACCGCTGCCACAACCGCCGGCCCGGCATCGCTTCGATCGATGACCATTGGCGTCATCGGTCGATGATAACGCGGAGCCTCGTCGGTCAGCGCCGCGTTAGGGATCTCGGCGACCACCTCACCGCGATGGCGTACCCGCAGCTTTTGATCATCAGTTACCCGGCCGATGACCACCGCATCGAGATCCCAGCGCTCAAAGATCTTCAGCACCTGGCGCTCACGCCCCTTCTCGGTGACGAGCAGCATGCGCTCCTGTGATTCCGAGAGCATCATTTCGTAGGCGGTCATTCCGGTTTCACGCTGCGGCACAAGGTCGAGGTCGATCTCGATGCCCGTGCCGGCCCGTGCACCCATCTCGCACGATGATGACGTCAGCCCTGCTGCTCCCATATCCTGAATGCCAAGGATTGCGTTTGCGCGCATCGCTTCGAGGCAGGCTTCGAGCAGCAGCTTCTCCGAAAACGGGTCACCAACCTGCACCGTCGGTCGCTTCTCCATTGCCGCCTCGTCGAACTCTGCCGAGGCCATTGTCGCGCCGTGAATTCCGTCCCGGCCGGTCTTCGCACCAACGTAGATCACCGGGTTACCGACGCCCTCCGCCTTGCCATAAAATATCCGCTCGCGCCGCACCAGCCCGAGCGCGAAGGCGTTGACCAGCGGATTGAGTGAATAACAGCGGTCGAAATAGACTTCGCCCCCGATCGTTGGTACTCCAAAGGCGTTGCCATAATCGCCAAGCCCCTTGACGACACCACCCATGATCCGCCGGTTGCGCGCAATCGTTCGCCCCGTTGCTGTCTCGACCCCCTCGGTGATATCAGTGTCACGGATCGGCCCGAACCGCAGACTGTTGAGCGCCGCTACCGGCCGCGCTCCCATCGTGAAGATGTCACGCAGGATCCCGCCAATCCCCGTCGCCGCTCCCTGATAGGGTTCTATGAAAGATGGATGGTTGTGTGACTCGATCTTGAAGGCCGCACACCAGCCATTCCCGATCCCGACAATCCCGGCGTTCTCTCCCGGCCCCTGCACCAGGCATTCGCCTTCTGTTGGCAGGCGGCGCAGATGAACCCGCGATGACTTGTAGGAGCAGTGCTCCGACCACATCACCGAAAAGATGCCCAGCTCCGTCAGGTTCGGTTCGCGCCCCATCAAATCAATGATGCGCGCATATTCTTCGCCACTGATGCGGTGCTGTTCCAGAACTTCAGGCGTTATTTTCATATCAGGCACGCTTCTTCAATCGTTCGGTCAGATAATCGGCGATCGAGAAGAACATGGCTCGACCGTCGCGGCTGCCCAGCACACTCTCCGCCGCCCTCTCCGGATGCGGCATGAGCCCCAGCACATTCCGCTCGCGGTTGCAGATCCCGGCAATGTTGCCCAGCGATCCGTTGGGGTTCGCTTCGTCGGTAATCCGCCCATCAATGTCACAATAACGGAAGATCACCTGCCCCCCGCTCTCCAGATCCGCCAGCGTCTGCTCGTCACAGAAATAGTTGCCCTCACCGTGCGCGATCGGGATGCTCAGCACCTCACCCTCGCGATAGTCAATGGTGAAGGGGGTGTCTGTCCGCTCTACCCGGATGGAGACGTGCTCACAGTGAAATTTCAGATCACGATTGCGCAACAGTCCTCCCGGCAGCAATCCCGCTTCGCACAGTATCTGGAACCCGTTGCAAATGCCCAGTACGAGCCCCCCGCTCCGCGCAAAGTTGGTTACCGCACGCATTACCGGCGAAAAGCGCGCGATTGCCCCCGTCCGCAGGTAGTCGCCGTAGGAGAATCCTCCCGGCAGGATGATCGCATCGTACCCCTCGACATTCTCTTCCTTGTGCCAGATGAAGTTGACAGGCTGGCCGACTACCTTGCTGATCACGTGATAGGTGTCGTGATCACAATTCGAACCCGGAAAAACCACCACGCCGAATTTCATTTGTCGGATTCCTTTTAAGCTAAGCTGGGTTGTAGCATATGTTTTTACTACACCGTCCGGTCCATTGTCCAATTGAAAGCCCGGCGCACGATGGCGACTTGCGGCTGAGGAGGATAAAATGGCAGCGAACCCGGAATAGATGCACAGTCTGAAAGCTTTCGATTTCAGAAGACGCTAAATCGGTACAGGAAACATGGCGACATGGTGCGATGGCATGGCCACGAATCAGAGACGAGTTCCAATATTGGCTGTTCCGATGTAGAAACAAAACAGGAGATCAGGGATGCCCGATAATTTGTCAGGCACGACGAGACGGATAGCAGGATGGCTGACAGCCGTTCTTGTAACGCTGCTGGCGGTGTCACCTGCCAACGCGCAGGGAAAGAGACCGTCACAGGTGCTGCGTGAGCTGCTCAGCCGCCAGGAGCGGCTGCAGGAACGCTTCGAGCAGCAGGTGCGCCGCGGCGAAGCGCAGCCCTATGAGTGGGAGGCGCGACAGCAGGAGATTATCCGGGAGGCGGGACAGGCACTCACCGGTCTTGCCATCCCCGAGGGAAAGAGTAGCGAATTGCTGGCTTTGGCGGCGATCTGTGAGCTTGCCGAGCGCTATCCCGAGGCGATCAATGCCTACCGCGAGGTGCGGCGACTCAACCCCGGGGAGGCGCGAGTCGAGGGGGTCGATGTCGATTCGAGCCTCATCTCGGTATTGATTGAGAATGACCAGCTCCAGGAGGCGTCGCAACTGATCGAGCGTGACTTTTTACCGGCACGGCGTGACTTGCTGATTCCGATTGCCCGCCTCGAACTTTTCAAGCTGCTCGCCTTCGCGCTGCGTGACCGCCAGATGCTTGAACTCTCGGCGCAGCGAGCCTGGACCGGTTTCAACCTTGCCGAACAGCTGCTGCGAAACCGGCGCATTGACGAGAGCATCCGCGAGACGGTGCAACGCAACCAGCTTTTGCTCGCTGCCCTCCATCTGTCAATCGCGGAGCGGCTCAATCGCCAGGCTGAAGCACGCCGCATGCGGCAGATAATGGAGCGATATAATTTTGCTGACAACCCACCGGCGAAGATCTTTTATGATGAGGAGCTGAAGCGCGCACGACTGGTCGGACGTTATGCTGCGGATCTGATCGGAGTGGAGTGGATCGGCCCGCCGCAACCGCTGACTTCATGGACCGGGCGGGTAGTGATCCTCGATTTTTGGGCGATGTGGTGTCAGCCCTGCCAGGCAGCCTTTGCCCCATGGCGTAACCTCCTCACCCGCCACGCAGAGCATGGCTTGCGACTGATCGGTGTCACTCGCTGGTATGGCCGCTCGGACCGCGCCGAAGACCTCAACCCGGAAGAGGAGCGCAAGGAACTGCGCGACTACCTTGCCAGGCATCGTCTCACTTACCCGATCGCCATCACGAAAATGGACGACATTGCTAACGAGGAGAAGTATGAGGCGAGCGGATTCCCAACCGTCGTTGTCATTGACCGCAAGGGGATTATCAGGTACATCAGACGTGGGATTGGCGATTATCGCCGCTTTGAGCGGCTGGTCGACCGGTTGCTGGCGGAGCGTGCACCATGAATCAAAGCCCTGAAATCCTTAGTTGTCCGCGATGCGGGAAGCCGTTGAGAGAACCCGCCCTCTACTGTCGGAAATGTGGAACCAGCCTCGAAGCCCCCCCGGGGATCGAAGCCAGCGGGGATTCCACAGAGAGGCCCGAAGTTGCGCCGGATAATGTGCGTGATCATCAGATCATTCCGGGGCAAGGGCCGGGGATGTTGCTGGTTCCGTTGCTGCTGCTCCTTGCCCTTGGGATAATGTTTTTCGCTTTTCTGGCGGGTCGCTGAGTTTAGGCGCCGAATTGGGACGCCAGGTTGAATTGAGGAGAGAGCCTGTCGAATGAGTCAGACACATTTTGAGGCAATTGGTGGCGAGGAGCGGATCCGGGCGATCGTTGATCGATTCTACGATCTGATGGAGACAAAACCGGAGGCGGCAGGGATTCGCGCCCTCCATCCGGAGGATCTCTCCGGGTCGCGAGAGAAGCTCTTCCTCTTTCTGGTGGGCTGGATGGGTGGGCCTCCGCTCTATGTGCAGCGCTATGGCCATCCGCGCCTGCGCGCCCGCCATCTGCCGTTTCCCATCGGTGAGTCCGAGCGGGATCAGTGGCTGCTCTGCATGCGGCAGGCACTGGAAGAACTTGTTACGGATGGGCCGCTGCGCCAGCATCTGTTGCACGCTCTTGCTGGTCTGGCCGATTTCATGCGCAACAAGGAAGAAGGTTGAAGGGAAGCGCCGGATTGAAGATCATCCCCTTTGGTACCAGTTCGGGAAGGCCGACGCTCCATCGTCACGTCAGTTCGCTGGCCGTGGTTGGTGATGGGGAGTGGTGGCTCTTTGATTGTGGAGAGGCGGCACAGATTCAGTTGATGCGGGCCGGGCTCTCCTCGCACAAGCTGGCGGCCATCTTTATCACGCATCTCCACGGTGACCATTTTAACGGGCTTGCCGGCCTGCTGGCGACAATGTCGCTTGACCAGAGGCGCCGGCCGCTGGTGGTTACCGGGCCGGTTGGCATTCGTGAATATCTGGAGATGGTACAGCGGCTGAAGATTTCATATATCAGTTATCCGCTGACGATACGTGAATACTCTGCGGCCGATTTCACCAGCCAGCAGCCACTGGAGGTCTTCGACTCCAGCCATCATCGCGTGGTTGCCCTGCCGCTGGATCATCGCATCCTCGCGATCGGATACCGATTGATCGAGAAGGACAAGCCGGGGCGGTTCGATGTCGAGCGTGCCCGCGAGCTCGGTATCCCTGCCGGGCCGCAGTATTCCCGATTACAGGCGGGCCACTCGGTTGTTCTCGACGATGGGCGCACGATCGAATCATCAGCAGTGGTCGGGCCGGCGCGCCGTGGTCTCTCGATCGCTTACTGTCTCGACACGCGCCCCTGTGCCAATGGGGTCAGGCTGGCCCATGAGGCGGACTGCCTTGTTCACGAGGCGACCTTCACCGAGGATCATCATGAGGAGTCCCATTTTTACGGCCATTCAACCGCGGCGCAGGCTGCTGAAGTCGCACGCATTGCCGCCGTGAAGCGCCTGCTGATTACTCATTTCAGTTCCCGTTATCCCGATTACCGCCAACTTCTCGCCGAGGCACGCCAGGTCTTTCCCGGGACCAGCGCGGCTGAGGATCTGGCTGAACTCAAACTCTGATCCCGTTTCGGGATCATCAGAACAGAAGGAGACCATCGATGACTGATCGATCGCGTCGCAGGTTTCTCGGCCAGTCGGCGGCGGGCATTGCCTCTGCCGGACTGATCACTCCACCAACGACCGCCGCCTCTCGTGAGCGCATCACCGGTGCCAATCGGCGCATTCGCGTCGGGCTGATCGGCTGCGGTGGCATGGGCACAGGCGATCTTCGCGACATGTTGCGCGTCGGCAATGTCGAGTGCGTCGCCCTCTGCGATGTCGATGACAGCCAGGTCGCCAGGGTGCAGAAGCTCATCGACCAGGGCTTTAATCAGAAACCAACCCTGCTGACGCGCGATTTCCGTCGCGTCATTGAACATCCTGAAATCGACGCTGTCATCGTCGCCACCCCCGATCACTGGCACGCTCTGCCGACAATCATGGCCTGTCAGGCGGGCAAGGATGTCTATGTCGAGAAGCCGCTCTCCCTCTCGATCGGTGAGGGGCGAATCATGGTCGATACCGCACGTCGCCACCGCCGCGTCGTGCAAATGGGGACTCAGCAGCGCAGTGGCTCGCAGTTTCTCGATGCCGTCGAGTATGTCCGCAGCGGCAAGCTCGGGAAAATCCGGCTGGTCAAAGCATGGGCTTACCAGGACTGGATGGGTAATATCCCGGTCGTTCCCGATGAACCGGTGCCAGCCGGCATCGACTATGACCTCTGGCTCGGGCCGGCCCCGAAGCGTCCATTCAATCGCAATCGCTTCCATTTCAATTTTCGCTGGTACTGGGACTACTCCGGTGGCCTGATGACCGACTGGGGCGCTCACATGATCGACATTGCCAACTGGGGGATGAATGTCAAGGCACCCCTGGCCGCCATGTCGGTCGGCGGGAAGTTCGGCTTTCCCGAGGATGCCGAGGAGACACCCGATACCCAGCAGGCACTGCTCGAATACGATGGCTTCAGCATGATCTGGGAGCATGCCACCTCCATCGGCAAAGGCCCCTATGACCGTGATCACGGCGTTGCTTTTCACGGCAATAACGGCGTCCTCGTCGTTGATCGCGGAGGCTGGGAGGTCTATCCCGAGACCGAGACCGTCAAACAGCGCAAGAGCTACCGCATGGCCGGCGAGCCACGCCGCGGCCCAAGGGGGGAAGAGTCCCATCTTGCCCACGTGCGCAATTTCCTCGAATGCATGGACTCACGCCAGAACCCGCGCTCGGATGTTGAGATCGGTCATAACTCGATGATCACCTGCCATCTGGCCAACATCGCCTTCCGTGTTGGACGCCGCGTCAGATGGGATGTCGAGCGCGAACAGGTTATCGGTGATCCCGAGGCACAGAAACTGGTCACCCGGGGGTATCGTGAGCCCTGGAAGCTGGCGTAGATCCATCGAGTCAAAAAAGCGAGTCAAAACAGATTCGCCTCACACAGAGAGGAAAACAGCCAGCTTTCCCTGCGTGAGGCGAATCTGTTTTGATTATCATCTGAGATGTCTCAGGTGAGATGTCTCAGGTGAGATGTCTCAGGTGAGATGTCTCAGGTGCGATGTCTCAGGTAGCTGCTACCTTCTTCCGCCAAAGAGCGATCCGAGGACGCCACGAATGACCTGTCGGCCGAGAGAGGTCCCGATCGATCGTGCGGCGCTTTTGGCAAAGGCGCCAAGCACATCGCCAGCGACATCCATCACCTCTGATCCGACGTCCGGCTGCACCTTCGTGCGTGAGCCTGATGGCGGAGGAGGAGGAGCCTGCTGCGCCCTTTCCCTGAGGACCTCATAGGCCGATTCACGGTCGACCTGCCGCTCGTAATGACCGCTGATCAGGGATGATTGCAGGGCGGCGGCACGTTCAGTGGGAGTGATTGCCCCGAGGCGGCTGTGCGGAGGAGCAATCAGGGCGCGGCGAACGATGCCGGGAGTCCCCTTTTCATCGAGCATCGAGACGAGAGCCTCGCCGACACCAAGTTCAGTGATCGCCGCTTCGACATCGACTGCCGGATTCTGTCGGAAGGTGGTGGCTGCCGCTCTGACCGCCTTCTGATCGCGTGGAGTGAAGGCGCGCAGGGCGTGCTGCACGCGATTGCCAAGCTGACCAAGCACGACATCGGGGATGTCAAGCGGGTTCTGGCTGACGAAGTAGACGCCGACCCCCTTTGAGCGAATCAGACGCACTACCTGCTCGACCTTCTGCATCAGCGCCTCGGGCGCGTCATCGAAGAGGAGGTGCGCTTCGTCGAAGAAGAAGACCATCTTCGGTTGGTCGAGGTCCCCGACTTCGGGCAGGTTCTCGTAAAGCTCGGCCAGCATCCAGAGAAGGAATGTCGCGTATAGTTTTGGCGACTGCATCAGCTTATCGGCAGCAAGGATATTGATGTAGCCGTGGCCCGACTCGTCGGTCTGCATCATGTCTTCAAGGTTGAGCGCCGGTTCACCAAAGAATTTCTCGCCACCCTGCTGGTCGAGTTCGAGCAGGCGGCGCTGGATGGCTCCGACGCTTGCCGCTGAGACATTGCCATATTCGGTCATCAGCGACCTGGCGTTATCGGCGACATATTGCAGCATCGTCCGCAGATCCTTAAGGTCGAGCAGCAGCCACCCGCGGTCGTCGGCCACCTTGAAGACCAGCGTCAGCACACCACCCTGGGTATCGTTGAGGTTGAGGATGCGACTGAGGAGCAACGGTCCGATCTCTGAGATTGTCGTTCGCAGCGGATGGCCCTGCTCGCCAAAGACATCCCAGAAGAGAACCGGAAAAGACTTGAAGCTGAAACCGGTCAGGCCGAAGCGCTGCGCCCGCTCCGTGATCTTCGGGTTCTCGCTTCCAGCCATGCAGATCCCGGCAAGGTCACCCTTGACGTCCGCCATGAAAACCGGGACGCCGAGCTTGCTGAAGTTTTCGGCCATGACCCGCAACGTGACACTCTTTCCCGTGCCCGTCGCTCCGGCAATCAGTCCGTGCCGGTTGGCCATTCGTGGCAGCAGATAAATCTCTTCCTGATCCTTCGCAATCAGTATCGGCTCAGCCATCATGATCACCTCATCAATCTTTGTTGATTATTTCTCTGTTGATTATTCCGTCAGGCGGGCTGTCGTCTTCGCGCCGCTGACTGTCGTCGTTCCCATGCTGCCGCGCGGATCATAAGGACAATGGCGACAACCGGAACCGCAGCAGTAACCACGCCGCAGGTGGTATTCGCGGGTGAAGACGACCCGGTCACCCTCAAGGTAGTAATCCTGCGCTGCTTTCTTGTCGATCGGGTTCTCGGTCGCTGTCTCTGACTGCATATGGGATTGTCGACCTGCTTGACGCTAAATTTAACAGGCGACTATAATTATTCTTTTTTTGACTGAAAGTCAAAGAGGGCTGTACGGGTGACCGGTTGTTGACTGGCGGATTTCCGGGAGTGCAGCCTGGTAGCAGGGGGGACATGAGTGAACTGGCGCGCCTGCTGAGATATCTCCGACCCTATCGGCACATCTTTGCTTTTTCGATTCTGATGATGGTTGCCACCGGGATACTCGAGGGGGCGACGATTCTGCTGTTGCAGCCGATCTTTGATACGCTGGCAGGGAGTCAGTTCGGCTATGGCGGGCTGAGTGCGCCATCATTCTGGACGAGATTTCTGCCACCGGGAGAGAGCGGTCTCGGGACGATTGCGGGATTGCTGGTGCTGTTCACGCTGGGGAAGGGCGCCACAGAGTATTTCTCGTCCTACTCGATGAGCCACATCGGCCAGCACGTGATTGCCGATGTGCGGTCATCGCTTTACGATCGGATTATCCGGCAGGCGGCGCCGTTCTTCTCGCGCCATTCGACGAACGAACTGACGGCGCATCTGGTGAGTGATGCGGCACAGGTTGAGCGATCGGTCTCGGACACCCTGCGTGATCTGCTGAGGGAGTCAGTATCGCTGACGGTCTACCTGTTGCTGCTCTTTCGTCTCAACTGGCGGCTGGCGTCGGCGATATTGCTGCTGGGGCCGCCGGTGGGCTGGCTGACGACGACATTCAACCGCAGGCTGCGGCGACACATCGATTCGCGACAGGAGAGTGGGGCGGCAATGCTCGATGTCGCGCAGGAGGCGATCTCATCACAGCGAGTGGTCAAGGTCTTCGGGATGGAGGCCTGGGAGAGCGGTCGGTTTGCGAAGGCCGCGCGCCAGCAGATGCGCGATCAGTTGCGGGCGATGCGCATCTATTTCCTCTCGCCGATCGTTCTTGAGACGCTGGGGATTGTCGCGGTCGCCTCGCTGCTGCTCTACGCGCAGCGTGGCATCATCGCCGGGCAGATGACGCTTGGCGGTTTCGCAACCTTTCTGGTAGCGATGTTCAAGGCCTACGATCCGCTGCGCCGGCTGAGTCGCCTGCAGCATGACCTCCAGCAGGGGCTCTCCTCGGCGGCGCGCATCTTCAGGTTGCTCGACGAAGAAGTGGCGATGGAGGACCGGCCCGGCGCGATCGCGCTCGATCGTTTCTCGCGGGAGATCGAGTTTCGTGATGTTTCATTCAGCTATGGCGGTGGTTTTGAGGCAGTGGTCGTTTCGGGGATCTCGTTTCGGGTACGGGCAGGCGAGATGGTGGCGATTGTCGGGCAGAGCGGATCAGGCAAAAGCACTCTGACCAACCTGATTCCGCGGCTTTATGATGTCACGGAGGGTGCCGTGCTGATTGACGGTCACGATGTGCGTGACCTGCGGCTGGCATCGTTGCGTGGCCAGGTGGCGATGGTTACCCAGGAGGTCAGCCTCTTCAACGACACGGTGCGGTCAAACATCGCCTACGGTGCCTTTGGCAGGAACGACAGTGACGAGAAGATCGAGGCGGCGGCCAAAGCGGCGCTGGCAGATGATTTCATCAGGAATCTGCCAGCGGGGTACGGGACAGTGGTTGGCGAGCGCGGCCTCGTGCTTTCAGGCGGGCAGCGGCAGCGAGTGGCGATTGCGCGCGCGATTCTCAAGGATGCGCCGATATTGATTCTCGACGAGGCGACCAGCGCGCTCGACACCGAGAGTGAGCGGCTGGTGCAGGAGGCGCTCAACAATCTGATGGCCGGGAGGACGACGATCGTCATTGCACATCGGCTCTCGACGGTGCGGCGTGCCGATCGGATCATCGTCCTCGATGGCGGGCGCATTGCCGAGGTGGGCACTCATCAGGAGCTGCTCGCACAGGATGGCATCTACCGCCGGCTTTATGAATTACAATTTGCCGATGAGAATGCGGCCTCGGAGCGCACCGAGAGCGGGGTGCCGGCCTGATAGTGAACAGCACAGACGCAAGGACAGGGAGAAGAGAGATGCTCAGGAGCATGACCGGGTACGGACAGGGAGCAGCGAGTGGTGAGACCTTCAGCGTGACGATCGATTTGCGCACGGTCAACAATCGCAATCTTGATATACACTGGCGGGCGCCGGTTGAGCTGGCCTCGCTGGAAATACCGCTGAAGAAGCAGATACAAGCGGCAATTGCGCGCGGTCGGGTCGATGTCAACATTGGCTTCTCGCAGATGATGCCGGTCAGCTATCAGCTCAATCGATCGCTAATCGAGGGCTATCTCGGGGCATTGCGGGCGATGCGCGATGAGTTTGGGCTGGCGGGCGAACCGGATCTGGCGACGCTGGCGCGACTGCCCAATCTCCTCCTGGCGACGACCGGTCCGTCCCTTGGTGACGAGGTGGTTCGCGGGATCGAGGAGGCGCTGACGCAGGCATTGACGGCACTGGTTGCCATGCGTGCCGTCGAAGGGCACGAGCTTCAAAAAGAGATGATCGCCCGGGTTGGACGGATCGAAAAGGCACTCGCCACCATCGAGGCGAACGAGTCGGGCCTGGTCGACGCCTATCGCGAGAAGCTCCTCAAAAGAATCGGCGAGTTGGTGGGGAAGGCGACCATCGATGAGTCACGGCTGGCTCAGGAAGTGGCCTACCTTGCCGAGCGCAGTGATATCACCGAGGAGATTGCCCGGCTGCGCAGCCACCTTGGCCAGCTTCGCGACCTGCTTGCCGGGAGTAATGAGATTGGCAAAAAGCTCGATTTCCTCTTGCAGGAGGTCAATCGCGAGGCCAATACTATCCTTTCGAAGTCGGCCGAACTGAGCATCTGTGACGCGGCGATCGACATCAAGACCGAGGTCGAGAAGCTTCGCGAGCAGGCGCAGAATGTTGAATAAGTTGAATAACGCGACAACTGGCAATCTGATAATCGTCTCGGCGCCGTCAGCCGCAGGAAAGACGACACTGGTCACCGAGGTTTTGCGCCGGGATCCGCGGCTTCGCCCGTCGATCTCCTACACTTCGCGCCCTCCTCGCGGGGGAGAGGTGGATGGCCGCGACTACCATTTTGTTTCCTGCGAGCGATTCAGGGAACTGATCGATGCCGGCGAGTTGCTGGAATGGGCGCTGGTTCATGGCAACTACTATGGCACTGGTCGCCAGCCGATAGTCGATCTCTGCGCTGCCGGCTTCGATGTCGTTCTGACCATCGATGTCCAGGGCGAAGAGCAGGTACGCCGCTTCTTTCCCGAGGCGGTCAGCGTCTTCATTCTGCCGCCATCGTTTGGCACACTGATTGAGCGCATCACCTGTCGCGGCGAGATCGATCCCGGCGATCTGAAAGTAAGAATGAGCAATGCCACCGTCGAGGTGGCAATGTATTCCCGATTCGATTACCTGATCATCAATGACAGGCTTGACGAGGCGGTCGACGACCTTGCGGCGATCATTCATTCATCGCGGTGTCGCCGTGAGCGGCGCTCAGTTGTCGCCGAGCAGATTCTTCAGACTTTTGCGGACGCCTCGCGTTCGTACAGCAAATTAACGACGTAACCAATGACATTTGACAGAGGAGGGCAGCAGGAATGGACAAGCAGCAGGATAAAGGGCAGCAGCCAAACAAGATCGACAGCAAGTATCGGAAGATCATCATTGCCGCCAAGCGGAGCAAGCAGCTTCAGAAGGGGGCGCGACCGCGTGTGACCATGCCTAATGCCAAGTCGACTCGCATTGCGCTGGAAGAGATCGACCGCGGGCTGATCAGCTTTGAGGTTGGCGAGCGGGCTGACGGGTAAGTCGATGAGTGTTCTGCTCGGGGTTGCCGGCTGTATTGGGGCCTACAAGGCGGCGGAGGTGCTGCGTGGCTTGCAGCGCGCCGGATTATCGGTGCGCGTGGCAATGACGAGCAGTGCCGCGGAGTTTGTGCGCCCGTTGACCTTCGAGGCCCTCTCAGGCAAGCCGGTGGTTGTCGGGATGTACGATCGTCCCGACTACGCGACGATCGAGCATATTGCATTGGCGAGAGAGGCGCGTCTGCTGCTGATTGCGCCGGCGACGGCCAATCTGCTGGCAAAGTTTGCGCATGGGATTGCCGACGACTTTCTCTCGACGGTCTATTTATCGAACACCAACCCGGTTCTGATCGCACCGGCGATGAATGTCGAGATGTGGAACCATCCGGCGACGCAGGAGAATTTGCGGCGGCTGCGGGAACGGGGAGACCGATTTGTCGAGCCTGGCAGCGGCTATCAGGCCTGTGGTGAGGTTGGAGTCGGGCGGCTGGCAGAGCCGGAAGAGATTGTCGGACGGGCGCTGGCGTTGCTGAGAGAAGCAGATGATCGGGTCGTCGATCTCCGTGGGCTGCACCTGCTGATCACGGCGGGGCCAACGGTCGAAGATCTCGATCCGGCAAGGTTTCTGACCAATCGGTCTTCGGGGCGCATGGGCTATGCGCTGGCATCGGCTGCGTGCGATCGTGGCGCGCGAGTGACGCTCGTCTCAGGGCCGGTGACGATCGATCCTCCGCGCGGTGCGAATGGCGTGCCGGAAGTGGTTCGGGTGCGCTCGACTCGCGAGATGTACGAGGCAGTGATGTCGCGGTTGGAAGCGGGAACAGTCTTTATTGGAGCGGCGGCGGTTGCCGACTTTCGCCCGGTGATGCGATCCGGTGAGAAGATCAAGAAGCTCGGCCGGCAGCACCTGACGATCGAGTTTGAAACAACCGAGGATATCATCGGATCGGTCGCCGCCGCTCCGGGACGCGAGGGACGCTTTGTTGTCGGCTTTGCCGCTGAGTCCCGGTCAGTGATCGAGTATGCCGGCAAGAAGCTGTCCGAGAAGGGGCTCGATATGATCGTGGCCAATGATATTACAGCACCGGGAGCGGGCTTTGATGTTGAGACCAACGCGGCGACACTGATGGGCAGTGATGGTTCCCGTGTCGATCTGCCGCTGCAAAGCAAGCGTGCGATGGCTGATCGCATTCTCGACGAGATCCTGCGTCGATATCCGGGCGACAGATCCCGATGATCAATCAGCATGAATGATCGTGAAGAATACAATCAGCTTGTTGAGCAGGCCGTCGAGTACCTGCGGTTCTTTCGCGAGCTTGGCGTAACTCATCTCGACCCTCTGCCACCCGGTAATCCCAAGGAGCCACTCGTCATGCCTGCACGAAAGTCGGAGAAGAGCAGCAGCGGGCCGCCGCTTTTCATTGAGCCTGCCCGGATGGCCGCCGCGGAGCCCGTGGTGCCCTTCGGCGAGACACTCGAAGACATTCGCCGTGATCTTGGAGACTGCCATCGCTGCAAGCTCTGGGAGACGCGCACCAACCTCGTTTTTGGTGAGGGCAATCCACAGGCGACGCTGATGTTTGTGGGTGAGGGGCCGGGTGCCGACGAGGATCTGAGCGGCAAACCGTTTGTCGGACGTGCCGGCCAGCTGCTGACAAAGATGATTGAAGCGATCGACCTCCGCCGTGAGGATGTCTACATTGCCAATGTCGTCAAATCGCGCCCTCCCGGGAATCGCACACCGGAGAAGGACGAGGTCACCGCCTGCCGCCCGTTTCTGCTGCGTCAGATTGCCGCGATCCGCCCGAAACTGATCGTCACGCTTGGCAATCCTGCCACTCAGTCACTCCTCGACTCGAGGGTCGGCATCACCAAAATTCGCGGCCGGTTTCAGGACTATCCCTACCTGCCCGGAGTCAAATTACTGCCGACCTTCCACCCGGCATATCTCCTGCGTTCTCCCGATAAAAAGCGGGAAGCCTGGGATGATCTCAAGAAGGTTCGTGAATTCCTCAGACAAATAACCAACGATCGGGACTAAGACCATGGCAAGGAAAGAGCTTCCAATACTCCCCACAGAAAATAAGAAGAGACTGAAGTATGACTGCCAGAAGTGCCCGGCTTATTGCTGCTCCTATGACTGGATCATGGTGACAAAGCGGGATATTCAGCGGCTGGCGAAGCGCTTTGAACTGACTTATGAGCAGGCGGAGCGTCGCTTCACGAGGTTTGTCAAGGATTATGGTCACCGTGTGCTGCGCCATCGTGAGGATCCGATTTACAAGAGTACCTGCAGGTTTCTCGATCGCGAGGAGCGGCGCTGCACCATTTACGAGCATCGACCGGCGCTCTGCCGCACCTATCCTGAGACGAGTAACTGTGGCTTCTACGATTTCCTGAAGTGGGAGCGGAAGCATCAGGACGACCCGGAATTCATCCCATTCCAGAAATAATCGCCGGACAACAGGCCGATTTATCGCGTGGTTGTGGCACTGCCGGCAATGAGGCGGGAGAGGGCGCGTCCAATCTGGCGGGGAAGGATATTGCAGAGGCGGTCGAGGTCGACTGCCGGCGTGCCGGAGCGGGTATCACGCTGGAAGTAAATCGCTCCTATCTGGAGGCCTTCATCGCTGGTCAGCGGGACGCGCAGCGACCAGAATCTTGCCGGATCGGGATCACTCGCGGCACCGGGCTCGTAGCGTTCACGGATCCAGAGGATGGGACGAGCGAATGGGTCTGACTGGCGCTCGCGGTTTTCAAGAATCTGGCGTTCAAAGAGTGGAGAGGCCTCGTCAAGCTCGATCAGGACACGATCGAATTCAAACAGATCATCGAGATGGGTAAGGGCGGAGAGGAACTCTGCCGGGCTTTGCACGCCACTGAGATCGGCGCTTGTTCGTCGAATCCTGACGTTGGCGGCAATGGCGCGTCGATGCCGGCGCACACGGTGGCGGAGCTGCTTGCCGATTTCGCTGAATTCAGGGTAGCGGAGGTGCTGGACACCGAAGAACAGCCCGACTCCGAGGATGAAAAAGACGAGGGCGCCGATGCTGCGCTGCGGATTGAGCAGCATGAGGCCGAAGAGTGAGAAAATCGCGCAGACGGCATAGAGGAGGATGGCTGCCTGGCGCTGTGTCAGACCGCGATCGAGCAGGCGGTGATGAATATGGCCGCGGTCACCGGCCAGCAGAGGCGCTTCGCTCAGGTAACGACGAGCAAGGCTCAGGGCCGCCTCGGTTAGTGGCAGGCCGAAGGTGATCAGCGGGATGGCGATCGCAACGATCGTTGATCCCTTCTGTGATCCGGCCAGTGAGAGCCCGGCCGCCATGAATCCAAGAAAAAGGCTGCCCGAATCACCGAGAAAGATCGTTGCCGGATTGAAGTTGTAACGCAGAAAACCGATCACCGCTCCGATCAGTGCGATCGAGAGCAGACTGATCTCCGGGTTTCCCTGGGCAATCGAGAAGACAACAATCGAGAGCAGGGCAAAGACCGAGGCCCCTGCGGCCAGCCCGTCAATCCCATCGATCAGGTTGAAGGCATTGGTCAGCAGCACCATCCACAAAGCCGTCAGCGGAAAGCTGAGGAGCGCCGGCAGTTCGATATATCCACCAAACGGCGAGGAGATATTCTCGATCCGGTAACCGCTGGCATAGATCATCAGCGAGGCGATCAACTGAAAGAAGAGCTTGGTGGGTGCGGAGGTTGGCCGGAAGTCATCGTAGATCCCGAAGGCGAAGATCAGCGTTGCCGGCACGAGCAGCGCGATGATTCGCGACAAATTGGCAGCGAAGATGTCGCTCAGCAGGTTGCCCATCAGCGGGACAATGCCAAGCGAAAGCAGGAATCCAAGGTAGATCGCAATCCCGCCGAGGCGCGGTGTCGGCCTGGCGTGGATATGGCGACCATTGTCGGGGATGGCCACCGCTCCCCAGTGTATGGCTCGGCGACGCACTACTGGTGTCAGCCAGAGTGAGGCAAGCGCTGAGACGGTGAAGAGTATCAGATACGTTCGCATAACGCTTCGAGATATCGGTCCGCGAGAACCGAGCGTGCGTAGTGTGCTCTGACAAATTCTCTGCCGGCGCGGGCCATTTCGCGTCGACGTGTCGGATCATTGCGCATGGTATTGATTGCTTCGCGCAGCGCCGCCTCGTTCTCCGGCGCAATGCAGATGCCGGCACCGGAACGATCAACCAATTGTGCCGCTTCTCCCGCGACACTGCAAACGATCGGGCAGCCCGCGCCCATCAGTTCGAAGAGCTTCGATGGCAACACTTTGGTGAAGACCGGCAGATTCTTCAGCGAGACGATGCCGAGATCGCTGGCACGGTAGAAGCCCGGCAGTGATTCGCGCGGCTGCTCCGGCAGGAAAGTGATATTGCCAGGCTGTCGCTCTGCCGCCATGGCCATCAGTTGCGCCTTCTCCGCTCCCTCACCGATCAGCAGAAAATGGATGCCGGCATCATCGCGCATCGCTGTCGCCGCCTCGATCATCGTCTCCAGTGCGTGCGACATCCCGAGCGTCCCGATGTAGGAGACGACAAACTTGTCTTTCAGGCCAAGCCGCTCACGAATCGTTTCCGGCGAATCGGTTGGTGACTCGATAAAACGATCATCGAGACCGTTCGGGATCAGCACGATCTTCTCCGCCGGGATCCCCCTCGCCAGCAGGTAGGGGCGTGTCGACTCGGCGACGATGACGATCGCACGTGATTGACGATACAGGTGCAGCTCGATGGCTTCGAGGATGCTGATCAGCCAGCGGTTGGTGATCGCGCCCAGCTCGATCGCCGAGAGCGGCCAGATGTCGCGAACTTCAAAGACGAATGGCACCCGCTTCCACCAGCTTAACAGCCAGGCGGCAACCGCACAGAAAAATTGCGGCGAGGTTCCGATCACCACCTCCGGTCGCGGAAGCATCAGCCCCCCGAGGAGCAGTGACGAAAAGAAGAATGAGAGAAAGTTCAATACTCTTCTGAAAAAACCTTTGTTGGCGGCACAGTAAACCCACGTTCGCAGCAGAGAGACACCCTCCACCCACTCACGCCTGACGTACATCCCCCGATATTCAGGACGAATGATCCCCGTCGGGTGATTGGGGAATCCGGTGACGACCGTGACGTCATGCCCCTTTGAGGCCCAGTGGCGGGTGTGTTCCCAGGTCCGTGCCGCCGGGGCTCCCATCTCCGGGGGGAAGTACTGGCAGAGGAAGAGGATTTTCATACTTTAAATTCTGAAACCGAACGGTTGATCGTCCCTGACACGACCGGTGAGGATGATCATCCTGCCGGGAAGGGCGACGCCGAAATCAGGGAAGACCCATCCTTCGACGCTCTCGTCATCGGCCTCGTGAATCGAGAGGGTAAGATTGCCAAACGGGATGAATTGACGAACGACACTCTTCCGCCTCAGCGTGAGGCCACCGTCCCGGTGTGGCGTGATCGATACCTCGCACGGGAGGTGAAGGAAGCTCCTGACGGTCAGTTCCGGCCGGCCGCGCAATCGATCCTCGAAGAGCCACGATCCATCGGTGAAGCGTTCAATGCGGCGATGGTGCTCGATGTCACGGTCGAAGTGGGGATGGCAGGCACCGTCAAACCGCCAGCGGCTCTCTTCTCCGTGCGATGCGGCAGCAATCATTTTCGCCGGACGACCGAGGCGAAAGGTTCCCCAGACCTCCGACTGCTCGCTCCCCTCGATCATCAGCGTGTTGTGAGCCCGCGTCGAACGGCAGTATTCGCGAAAGCGATCGCCACCGTAGCCGTGGACTCCGCTATCGATAAACCATGGCCGACCCCCGAGACGTAACTCAAAGCTGAGCATATCACAGTGAGCGTGAGCGGCATTATAGATCACCGATGGCGGCCCGGCATCGACGATGATCTTCTCATCGCCATCCGGTGAGCTCCAGAGGTGGTATCCGGATTGGGGGAAGATGCCGGGTAATGGATCGTCAGCAGCGCCGCAGATGTGGCGTGCGGTGTCGAGTATCGGTCCCGGACGGGTCTCGGCGGTGTTGGCGGAATCATTGAAGAGCGCCAGTGTGCCGTCATCATAGCTCAGGGCGGCGAGGAAAGCGGCCATGCGGCGGAGTCGCGGCATGGTATTGGCGGGGATCGGGCGTCCGCAGGCAGTCAGCAGCCGCACACACTCCAGCAGATCACTCAGTGCCAGGGCGTGATACATCGGTGAGCGTTCGTAATGGCCGCCATCGTCGAGTATCTGTTCATCCATCTCACGCCAGAGCAGTCGCTCGCCACGTCTCAGCCACCGCTGGTTGTCGAAGAAGAGCCCGCCGATCACCAGTGCCCGGACATTGGCCAGCAGGTGATTGGCGAGCAGATGAAATTCAAGGTTACTGTCGAGATAGTCGAGTTGTCGATGGATCGAGGCCCGCCAGCGCTCGACGAAGAGCTGATCATCTGAAGCAGAACTCGCTGCCTTGGAAGACGGCCCGCTGCCATCGTCACTAATCAGGGAGGTGTTCCCCTGCCGACTGTCGCTATCCAGGTGCCCCGCGGCAAGGGTATAGGCATAAATCCAGTTGACGACGCGCCGCGAAACCGGATAGGCATCCCAGCCATCACTCTGACCAACCCGGGCATTGTCGATCCAGCTTTCGATCAGACGGCGGCATCGCTCCATTGGCGCAGGCTGGCCGCGCTCGACCAGCAGGCGCGCAGCGCCGATGGCAAAGCCGAAATAGTGTAATTGGTAATTCCAGAGATGGCCGACATGACGCTGGTTCCAATCCGGCTGATCGAGCTGTCGTGTTTCATTGAGCAGGGTGAAGCGGCCGGAGATCAGCTCCATGGCCTGAAATGTAACCTCGTCGAGCGACGGTCTGAGGTGGGCAAAGTCAGAGTTGAGCGCCTCGCGAATGATTGCGAGCCTGTGGTCGTCAACCGGTGGGGCCGGGAGTAGTTCGTGCTCCCAGCGGCCCGCCAGCAGGGGCAGTTGGCGGCGGGCAGCCTTGCGCACGATCTGCAGCGGGCGAAGGATGATCTGCTCCCACCTCAGCGGTGCAATTGTCCGGATGAGCAGTGGCAGCCTCTTCATCGGGTCAGATTGAGACTGAAAGTTCGATCCTCACCGGGACTCCGGTGCGTATCGACTCCTCGATTCTCAGCGTCGTCAGCGTCGTCAGCAGCAGGCTCTCCCAGGTAATGGGCATTGGCCGTCTCTGGCCGACCGCATCGAGGAAAGCCGCAATCTCCTCATCAAAGCCCTTCTCCTGAGCCATTCTCTTCACCGTTCTGCACCGGCCATCATGCCAGAGGTCGAGTCGGCGAAAGTCGTCGAGGATGGCGGTCCGTCCGCCGGCGTAGACCTCGATCCGCTCTTTGGCCACACCGCGATCTCCATTGGCAAGGTAGGCAATTGTCCCGGTCGAGCCATCACTCATCCGCAGCAGAATCGAGACAGTGTCGGGCCCTGCCGGATGGCGCAGGCCAAAGACCTCAACCGGATCGGCGCCGGTCAGGAATTGCAGGTAGTCGACAAAATGGCAGACCTCGCCAAGGATGCGTCCTCCCCCTTCGTCTCCCTGAATCCAGCTTTCTGCCGGAATGGCCCCGGCATTGATGCGGCAGACGATCGCCAGCGGCCCGGCTTCACGAAAAAAATTCCTCAGCTCCGCCGATAATGGAGAAAACCTGCGGTTGAAGCCGACCATCACCCGGCCATTCCGCTCAGCCACCGCGGTGGCCAGTCCGTTCAGATCATCGATATCGATTGCCAGCGGCTTCTCGACAAAGACATCCTTCCCGGCCAGCAGGGCCGCCGCCGCCATCCTCGCATGAGTATCGTGGCGCGTCGTGATGATTACTGCATCGACATTGTCATCGGCCAGTACCTCGTGATAGTCGGTCGTGCAGGTGGTGAATCCATACTGCTTCGCGAGGGTAAAACCATTCTTACCAGTTGCCGTTGCCACGCTCCTCAGCGCTACGCGCCTGTTGGCGGCAAGTCGTGGTAACAAGACGCTCCTCGCGAAGTTGCCGGCCCCGATCATCCCGATGCCGATCTTTCCGTCGCCTTGTCGTTTCGTCTGCGGCGTCAACATCACCGATGACACTGGCACACGGCGTGATCGCTCGCGGTCGTAATCGAGCAGCACCCCGAGGAAATCCTCGCGTCGTTGGCCGGTGACGATCTCGTAGGCCTCTTCCGCAAGCATAATCGGGAAGCGATGCGTGATCAGCCGCTCCAGCCGCACCCTGCGCTCAGACGTCAGCCGGAGAAACTCCTGCATGTTGCGCCGCTCGGTCCAGCGCACGTAGCCGACAGGATAGTCGATGCCCAACTCCTCGTACTGGCGATCATAGCGGCCCGGGCCATAAGATCGCGAGAGGCGCAACTGCAATTCCTTCTCGTAATATTGCTTTCTCGGGATCGAGAGCCCGACGGCACCGACCACTGAGATGATTGCGCGATCACGGGCGATCGCTCCGGCGAGCTCTACCGGATCGTTCGATTCAGCTGCCGCCGTGATGATCACGGCATCGACCCCCAAGCCGTCCGTCAGCCGCCTGATCAGCCCCTCGACATCTTCGTCGCGCCTGATCGCCGCATCAGCACCAAGCTCGGTTGCCAGCGAGATCTTTGACTGATCGAGATCAATCCCGATTACCCGACATCCGGCCGCCTTGAGAATCTGCACCGTAAGCTGTCCGATCAGTCCAAGGCCGATCACTGCCACCGTTTCGCCCAGTCTCGCTTCCGCTGTCCTCACTCCCTGCAGAGCAATCGCTCCGAGCGTGACGAACGCGGCCTCGTCAAAACCCGTCTCCGCCGGCATTTTTACCGCGAGGTTTCTCGGGATGAAGACCGTCTCCGCGTGAGATGCATAATTCATCCCGGCACAGGCGACACGGTCACCGACCTGAAACTCCTTCGCTCCGGGGCCGACTTCGCAAACTATGCCGGCGCAACTGTAGCCCAGTGCCACTGGCGTCTCCAGCCTTGCCCGAACTGTGCGCATCGTACTCATCAGCCCGTCACGCTTCAGTTTCTGCAGCACCTGACGCACCAGATCAGGACGCTCGCGCGCCTTGCCCAGCAGCGACTTGCGCGCAAGGTCGACGGTCATTTTCTCCGTGCCCGCGCTGATCAGCGAGACCACGTTGCTGACGAGAATCCCTCCAGGTCGGCAGATCGTCTCCGGTACCTCTTCGACTCGCAGCAGCCCGGAACGGAAATGTTGAATCACTTGTTTCATTGTTTGTCCGCGAAATTTGTCCGCGAGTGCCTGCTCAATCACCGAAAAACCTTCGATACCACGCATCGAAGATCAGAATCGCGAAGAGTTCGTAGGCGTTGTCACGGCGGCCGCGACGATGCTCATCGCGCAGCCGTTCGATGGCCTCATATTTGAAAATACCCTGACGCTCGACCCGGGATCGTGGCAGCAGCTCGTCGAAGCAGTGATCGAAGTGCTTTCTCATCCAGAGCCCAAGCGGCACGTTGAATCCCTTCTTCGGCGCTCTTTGATTCTCTTCCGGAATCAGATCGGCAAAGGTATTTCGCAGCACCAGCTTGCTTTCACGCCGCGTCAGCTTCAGCGAGAAGGGGATGCGGAAGGCCAGCTCGACAACCTCCGGATCGAGGTAGGGAACTCGCACCTCCAGCCCTGCCGCCATGCTCATCTTGTCAGAATATTCCAGCAGATTATCCGGCAGAAAGGTGGCGACGTCGAGCGCCGAGAAGCGATTGCCATCGTCCCATGCTGCCGGGATCTCGCGCAGATATTCACGCAGCACTCGCGCCGCCGGCAGTCGATCCGGCTGTTGCTCGTGCAGCAGCAATCCCTTGCGCTCCTCATCGAGATAGTAGACCCACTTCAGATACTGAGTCGCCGGATCGCGGTCAAGCCCCGACAGCAGCGCACGTACCCGATGGAGGCGCCGATCGGCAAAGCTGTCTCTCAGTGGTCGCAGCAATGCCAGCGCTGCACGGCCCGCTCCAGGCGGTATCCATTGCAGATATGACATCGCCTGCACCGCACGATATCGTGGATAACCGCCGAAAAGCTCGTCACCGCCAGCTCCCGAGAGTGCCACCTTGACGTGTTGTCGCGTCTGCTGCGAAAGCAGCCACGTCAGATAGAATGTCGTGTTTCCGAATGGCTGGTCGAAGTGGCCGACCAGTTCAAGCATCTCCTCCGGTCGCGAGAGGTCGATCGGCAGTTCATGGTGCTCCGTCCCGAACCTTCGTGCTACCCGCCGTGCCTCTTCGCGCTCGTCGTAATATGACATCCCTGGTTCGTCAAAGATCACCGTGAAGGTCTTCACCGGTTGTAGCGAGGCTGCGGCCATCAGCCCGACGAGAATGTTTGAATCGACTCCACCTGAAAGGAAGGCACCCACCGGAACATCACCAACCATCTGCCGCGTGACTGCCTGCCCCATTGTTTGTCGCAGATCCTCACGCCACGAGTCAAGGTTGCCTCGCTCACCATTCTGTGCTGTTACCGCCGCCCCAAGGCTCCAGTACCGCGTGATCCCGGCCACCCCGCGGCGTGCCAGATCGTATTCAAGATAATGGGCTGGCGGCAACTGACGAATGTCGCGAAAGGCAGTTTGCGGCGAAGGAATGTAGAGGTATGAGAAAAAGTCGCTGATCGCCTGCCAGTCAATCCCGGGGCGATAGTATCCGCTTGCCAGAATCGCCTTGATCTCCGAGGCGAAGATCAGTCGCCCGTTACTACTATGGTAGTAGAGTGGCTTGACCCCAAGATGATCGCGTACCAGAAAGAGCCGCCTGCGTGCTGAATCGTAAAGCGCAAAGGCAAACATCCCGTTGAGCCTCGCAAAGGCCGCCGTGCCAAGCTCTTCGTAAAGGTGCAGGATGACTTCGGTGTCGGT
>CAIKMY010000219.1 GCA_903828635.1 uncultured Acidobacteriota bacterium | reverse complement strand
CTCGGACGAGGACTTCGCGCACGCCATGCAATTGCTCTTTGATAGCCTGGGAACTGCAATTGACCACGTTCTACCTTGCCAGCCAGACCACCTCATCCTGGGCATCTCGGCATTGACAGTGTGGGGCGGTACCCTCGCGTCGGCTCAGGAACTCAGACGCAAGATGATCGATCGCACGGGTGGAAAGCTGGATGTGACCATCCCGAGCGATGCCATTCTCGCCGCACTGAAGGCGCACGGTATCAAGAAGAGAATCGCGATCGTTGAGCCCTACTACCCCATCATCCAGAAGAAGATGGAGTCATTTTTTACCGAGGCCGGCTACGAGGTGGTGCGGATCAAACATCTGAAAGGGCCGCAGTTTTCCCAATACACCCGGGTCTCGAGCCAGTACCTCATCGACGCGATCCGGAGCATAGACGGCGACGACGTCGAGGCCTTGGTGCAGTTTGGCGCCAACCTGCCGCTTGCTGGCATTGCCGACGAAGCTGAGCGTTGGCTCAACAAGCCCCTGATTGCAGTCAATATCGCAACCTACTGGCACGCCCTGCGCACCTGCGGCATCAAGGATCAGAAGGCTGGCTTTACTCGACTGATGTCCGAGTTCTAAAGCGAATAGAACACATCAAGTGGCGCTAACGAGCGCGCCACTTCGATGCAGCCGGGGATGATCGTCAATCAGACCGCCGGCTAGACAGTCACAAACCAGAAGTCAGCGATCGTCCGGATCTCGGGCCCAAAACGCGCTTCCACGCGCGTGCCCTTACTGAAGTTGCCCGTGCTCGACACAACGAATGTCTTGATACAGGTGCTCGAGCCCTCGACAAGCACCAGTGCCGAGCCCACGGGCATACCAAGCCCCGCGAGATGTTTGGGTGCTGCGGGAAGCGACAAGCCCGTCAAGATTTCGCCTCGGTTGGGGAGCTCAAGATTGGCGGTGTCGCCATAGCAGCGAGAGCACACCTTGCGCATGGGAAGCCAGGTGTGGCCGCAGCCCTGACAACGGCTTGCGACCAATTTGCCGTGAGCCAAACCCTGGAAGTAGGGGGACTGACCGCCGTAACTGAACTTGTAGTGATAGACGTCGGTCAGGTCGACTTCATAAATATCGTTGCTGTTCATCAAACCCCCAACACGATAGAGCAACTCTGTGAAATCCCGGGCGCGCCGATGGCAGAGAACAAGGCCTTGCCCTTATTGATAGGCACCTGGGTACCACCGGCCTGGCCTCGCAGCTGGCGAGTGATTTCTCCAACGCGGGAAATGCCGGAGCATCCGGCAACATGGCCACAGCCAATCATTCCGCCCGAGGGGTTGACCGGCAGACGCCCTGTCTTTTCTGTGACGCCCTCATCGATCAAGCGACCGCCCTCACCCGGTTTACACAAACCCAACTCGGCATAACTGATGAGCTCGATGCCGGTAAGGAGATCGTGGGTCTCGATGAAATCAAGATCATTGAGCGGGTTACGGATTCCGGCTCGTGCATAGGCCTGTCGGGCTGCCGACTCCTGACAAACGATGCGCCCCATGTGCTCGATATCGGGCATGTAGCTG
>CAIKMY010000218.1 GCA_903828635.1 uncultured Acidobacteriota bacterium | reverse complement strand
CCCTTTTTTGCGTGTCAGATGGTGGCCGACCACCCTTTTTGCAAGAGGGACGCCGTGGCCCATGCTCCTTGCTGTGCCTGCGGGAGTTACAAGCAGAGTTCCCCCTGACAATTATCCAACCATTTGCAAATGCGTATTGATTGCGCCAAACAGCTCAGGAAAAAGTAACTAAAATACCTCAGGAGGTACCCATCAATGAGTTACATGCCGAAATCAGATCTCACGTGGAGGCGCACAGAGGCGGAGAGCACCACGGATTATTCTTTTTGCTCCTTAGAGTAAGCTCATCTCACCTTCTCACCCGGCGCATCCTCCGCGCCACTGCGTGAGATCAACCTTGAGCGGGTTGAATGCGTATGTCCTGTTTTGGTGAGAAGGGGACACTTCTAATTTGGTATGACACAGGTAATTAACTTCTTGACCTGGTTCATGAAGCTCTGATAGGATGAGACTGTTTTTTGTAATCATAAGATTGTAAACAAGATTGTAAACAAGATTGTAAACAAGAAAGACAGGGCTGCCCCCCCCCGCATCTGAAGACAGAGACAGATCTTGCATCCGGGATTCCGGATTGAAGTTCCGGATGAGGGTTCTGACTGTTGGATTGCGGAACCTTCAGGGATGACCTGGAGAGGGACTCGTTGCTCTTATCGACAAAGTATTTATTGTGAATTGTGAATTGGACTGCACAGATTGGACTGCACAGATTGGACTGCACAGATTGATCGTGTGACTCAGAGGAAGCAGCAATGACTTGCGAAAAGTGTGGAGCGGAGTTAATTCGAGGTTCGCTCATCTGCCGGGGTTGCCATCACAGCAATGGCCCACGTACCGGGAGTGGACGATTGTCGTCGGGTATCGAGCAGCCGACAGGGGCGCGGTTGACGAGGAGGGGTGGTGTCGAGGGCAATCTCATTCAGTTTCCTGCCGGGGTGGGAGAGGAAGAGAGCAGTGCGAGTGCGCCGACCGGAGCGGACTGGAAGGTTGAGATACGCGAGCGAGTGAGGGAGTCACGTGAGCGGCGTGGGGTTGTCGGCCAGAGTGTGGCCAATCGCGAGGAAGCAGCGGCGGAGAAGCGAAACCCGATTGTCGAATCAGCGTTGAATCGGCTGCGACAATCAGCGCCACCGGAGATCAGGCGGAGCACAATAACGCGAAATGTGCGGGGTGGAGCAGCAATTGCGGCACTGGCGCCGCAGCCGGAGGAGGCATCGAGGTTGATGACGGCGACACGGCCAGCGGCAGAAGCACGGCCTGATATCGGGCAGTCAGCGAATGAGCCGCCGAGGGTCACAGGGAATCTGACAATGAGTGCCAGAATGGCCCCGATGAGGTCTGGCGAGGAGCAGATCGAGGCTCCGGCAGCGGCCGCAGAGGTCAGGCATGAGACAGAAGTCCGCCCGGCAGAAGTGGTCCCGGCAGCAGCAGTATCGGAGTCGAAATCGCGACCGGATGCGTTAAAGACTGGTCCGGCCTTCAAGACACAGATCATCGAGGTACCAACCCTGTTTGAGGATGTCGCTGACCGGAGTGGTGAGGCGGCCTCACTCTGGATCAGAGCTCTCGCCGGAGGATGTGACTTCGAGATCGTCGCGATGGCCTTTCTGCCAATATTTGCGGCGTATGCCTCACTCAACACGATTGCCGGAGGTGAGACGCTGGTGCTGATGGGTATTCTGCTGGCGTCTCTGGCGTTTGTCTACCAGGCAGTGCTGCTGACGGTGGGGGGCAGGACATTCGGAATGGCCCTGCTCAACCTGCAATTGATCTCGCTGACGGGAGACGAGAAGGTGGTGACGCGCCGCCAGAAATTGATGCGCGCGTGGGGGGCAACCGTGGCCTTCGTCTGTCCCCCGCTCAATCTGCTGGTGAAGATGCTCAATTCGCGCTCCCTGACGATTCCCGATCTGGTGTCAGGGACGATGCCAGCTGAACGGTGATAAGTCTGCCTTCGGAATGACCGGTTATGGACATTTTCTTTATCCATGGGCTGGTCGATGAGCTTGCCATCCTGCTGCCCGGCCACCGGCCGGGCAAGGCCTTTCAGGTCGGAACCACCGACCTTCTGCTTGATTTCAACCTTCGCGATCATCGATGGCTGCATATTTCGACCGACCCGTCGCGGCTGGGATGCTATTTGTCGCGGCGCGCGCCACGTAAGGGAGTGGAAGTGGCGCGGTCGGATACGCCATTTGTCGAGTTACTGCGGAAGCATCTCGACGGGCTGAGGCTGAGCACAATCGAGGGGCTTGGCTACGACCGGGTGATCAGGCTGCGGTTTGGTGACGATGAGACGCGGAGAGAGAGAGACCTGATTATTGCCCTGACAGGGCGCTCAGCAAACATCTTTCTGGTTGAGGGGTGCCGGCTGATCACAGAGTTGCGCGAGCGTGAGGTGGTAACGGAGGAGTACGATGACCCGCCACCACCGCGTGACCGAATAGATCCCTTCACCTGCACACCGGCAAGGCTGCGCGAGGTGATCGACAACGGTGGCGGTGACACCGAGGCAGTGGTGCAGCGGGTAATGCTTGGGTTCACACCACTGCTCTCTCGCGAATTGGCAGCGAGGGCTGAGTCATCCGGATCAATTGAGAGCGCGTGGCCGGGGATGATCGATGACCTTGGCGGCAGAATGCCGGCGATTTACGCTGACCCACCATTGGATCAACTGCGGAGAGAGCCGGGCTGTGACGAGTTTCAGATGGTTCTCAGTTCCCTGCCCCTGACCCATCTTTCGCGAATTGATTGTCGGAGGTATCCGTCGCTCAATGAGGCAGCAGCCGATTACTTTGGCCTGATCGAGGAGCGGCGGCAATTCATCAGCCTGCGGCAGCGGTTGATGGCGGCCCTCAACGTGCGGCAGAAGCGACTGGTCGGGCTGCTCGCCAACCTTGATCGCGAGGTGGTCAAATATGCAGAGAACGAAAGGTGGCAGCGCGAGGGCGAGCTGTTGCTGGCCAATATTCATCAGGCGATCAGCACGGGGGTGGGGACATTCCTCGTCGTCGACTTCTTCGATCCGGAGCAGCGGCTGATCGAGATTGCGGCGGCTGACAAAGGGACGCCACGCGAGGCGGCAGAGCATTATTTCAGAATGGCGAGAAAGGGGCGGCATGCTCTCGAATCGATCGCCTCGCGCCGGCCGGGCGTCGAGAGCGAACTGGCGGCGGTCATCAGCGATCGCGAGTCACTGGTCGCCTGTCGAACGCTCACTGATCTTGAGCCATTCGCACAACGCTCCGGGCTTGTCGGGAAGATCGATGCCGAAGCGAAAAGAACCGCTCATCCAGGCAGACAGCCGGTTGAGGAGCGCATCCCCGGAACAAGAAGATTTACTTCATCAGACGGGTACCAGATACTGGTCGGCAGGACTGATCGGGATAACGACTATCTGACACAGCGAGTGGCCAAATCGCATGACATGTGGTTTCACGCGGCCGACTATCCCGGCTCACACGTCGTGCTGCGCAATCCCGGGCGTCAGCCGGTGCCACAGCGATCGATTATCGAGGCGGCGCGCCTTGCCGCGAAGTTCAGTCAGGCAAGGCACCTTCCACGTGCCGCCGTCAATTATTGCGAAAAGAAATTTGTCACCAAACCAAAGGGGTTTGCCGTTGGCCAGGTGCGGCTCTCATCGTTCCGGACGATCATGGTTGAGCCGGCAAATGACGAATTCACACTATCCGGCAGTGGCGCAGCCGGAGCCTGACCTCCTTTTCAGCATTCGCCAGGCAATCAATCCGCCGACAATCATTCCGGTGAGGTTGCACTGCAGATCATTGGGAGTATCGTAAGGTCCGTGGATGCGCATCCCGGGCACGGGATGCATGTATTTGTCATCCCAGAGTTCGACGACCTCATAGAAACCGGCGATGGTGAACATGGTGGTCACCGCGAAGAAGGTGATGAGTCCGATCGGCAGGCGATAACCATAGCGATCGAGTGCCTCGCGCAGCAGCCAGACGATTACGGGAGCAACCAGCGCCGGGGAGAGGGTATGTGTAAATTCGTCGTACTGGAAATACCGAAATGTGCGGTTGTACATCCCGAAGAGATTACCGACGCCATCGAGGGCAACGGTGAGGTAAATGAGCAGCAGGAGCAGCGGGGGG
>CAIKMY010000217.1 GCA_903828635.1 uncultured Acidobacteriota bacterium | reverse complement strand
TGACTGGGGCCAACCTGAGTGGGGCCAACCTGAGGGGTGCCAACCTGGGCAGTTCCAACCTGACTGGGGCCAACCTGAGTGGGGCCAACCTGAAGGGTGCCAACCTGGACAGTTCCAACCTGAGCGATGCTAACCTGAGCGATGCCGACCTGACCCATGCCGCCCTGTGGGGGGCCAACCTGAGCGGTGCCAACCTGAAGGGTGTTTTAATTGACCCGAATCAGTTTGGTATGTTTGATAGAGAAGTCCTCGATGCGATCTTGGGGGCGTAACCGCGACAACCGTAACGTTTCAAACGATATTGGAACGAATCGCAGATAACCTGGTATCTTTGACTACGGGATGGGGATGGCTGACATCCCCGTCTCGATCAGTGAAGGTACGTCCGCCACCTCGATTGTCGAGTGTGAGAACTACTTTGTGTCATTTTGCGAGGCTGGATAATGAGTCTTACGGGCGCACTCGGGCCCGCTCTTCCCTGGATCTCCGGTGCCAGTAGCGGGATTCTTGTGGAGCACCGGACATAATGAAAGAAGCCCGGATCTCTGCCTCGCAGTGTGCGGAGATACTCGCATTTAACCCGCATTTCTCATCAGCATTTCTCAGAGTTCGCAGGTCTTGTCTGTGTTACACTGCGCAACCGGGTCAAAGCAGTTGTCGATCGGGTCTTAAGCAGAGGCACTCACTCAGTGCGAACATTCAGTGGGGGAAAGGATGGCGTGAGACGATGGAGAGGCGAGAGTTTCTTAACCTGTCGATTGGCGGACTGGCAGCAGGCCTGACGGGTATTGCTGAAGAGGTGGTCGATATTCATCAGCATACCCATTACTGGGGGCGGAGCGATGAGGATCTGGTACGCCACCAGCGGGCTCTCGGGATCACGCAGACGGTACTGTTGCCGGCCGGATCACGCTATGGTCTCGAAGCAGATTGCTATGGCAACGACTCAGTAGTCGCCATTGCCCGGCAGCATCCGCGCGAGTTTGTCTTCTTTGCCAACGAAGATCCAACGCTGCCCGAGGCTCCAAAGGTGATTGAGCGTTATCTGCGGATGGGCGCGGTCGGCATTGGCGAGCAGAAGTTCTTTGTCGATTGCGATTCTGAATATATCGTTCGGCTGGCCGAGCTGGCTCGCGACTACAAAGTCCCCATTCTGCTCCATTTCCAGCACGGGAAATATAATCAGAATTTCGAGAACTTCCATCGTCTCCTTGCCCGCTTCCCGCAGGTCAACTTTATCGGACATGCGCAAACGCTATGGGGAAATATTGATCGACAACATGATCAGAAAGTTCTCTATCCGACCGGTACGGTGACCCCTGGCGGGCTGACCGATCGCTGGCTGGCTGATTATCCCAATTTTTTTGCCGATCTCTCCGCTGGATCCGGCGCCAACGCCTTTAGCCGCGATGAAGAGCACGCACGCGCCTTTTTGCTGCGCCACCAGGATAAACTCATGTTTGGAAGCGACTGCCAGGATGTCGATGGTCTTGACAATCGCTGCGTCGGCACCAAACAACTGGCCATGATTCGCCGGCTTGTCTCGGATCCGAAGGTGCGTCGAAAGATTCTCTCCGGGAATGCGCGCCGGATTATCAGGATAAAGGGGTGAGGATTCCTACCTCTGAAACGGCTTTGATTTCTTTCTCCACCCACGCTCGCTGAGTGTCTGCAGCCGCTGATAGGGAACTTTTTCTGCCTCCTCGGGCGATTTCTCACGAACGCGAATCAGCCCGAGGGCGAAGGGGATGGCAAAGTAGTGCAACTTGCCACCCGAGGAGTCATAGAGGTGCGACAGTGCCATGATCGGATACTGCCAGATTGTGGGAGCCGCTACCGGCAATCCGTTTTCGAGCAGGCCGACATAGCGTGCGTGCATGAGGTGCAGCGGCTCGAAGTTGAGTAACGAAAAGATCAGCAGACCGGCGTAGAAGTTGGCGAGGAAGGGGAGTGCCTCCCGTCGCCAGGCAATCAGCAGCGAGACGAAGATGATCGTGGTGTTGATAACCACCGGGCCCGGCGCGAAGATCGGCCTCACCGAGGTCAGTGGACGGTAGCTGGAGATGCCTCCGGCAAGAACCGACAACCCGACGATCAGACCGCAGAGTCCGAGATAGGGCAGCCATTGCCTCCGATCCATCCCGGAGGCGCGGAGATCGGCAAACCAGAGCGCCATTACCCCGCAGATCCCTCCCTCAAGCAGCCCCTGAATCAGGGGGCCGACGGACGTTGGTACACGCTGGTCGAAGAGCAGAAAATGGTAGCCACTGCCGCGCAGCCCGCTCCACTGCAACAGATACTCTGTCAGCGCCATCATCAGCCCGCTGCTGACCAGAATAAGCAGATACCGATTCTCCTTTCGCGCACGCCAGAGCCAGACTGCGGCCGAGATGGCAAGCAGGAAGAGGACGATTCGGGTTTCGTAGTAGCCCTGATGGTCAAAGTTTCTGAGAATGAGAAAGTCCATAAATTGCACGGCACAGGATGTATCAACAAGATTGTGCAGGGAGAGGTGATTGTACTCCTTTAGCGGAAAAAGCCAAATGAAGCTGGAAGATCAAGCAGGTCTTTTCTGTGATTCTGCCAGCCTCTTTTTCGGGGAAATCGTCCAGCGGTAATGAAATGGTAAGGGCTCAATCGGCTTATTTGGAAGTTCTGATGGATAGTCGATATTGATGTTGGCACACCGACCGTTCGTACAACTGAGCGAGAGGGTTACGCCATAAATACATCCGGCAGACGATATGAATGCGTAAGTCCTGCAATTTCTGAACTTCGTGATTTCGCGCCTTAATGTGAGACGCCCTGTATCACTGAAGAGTCTCAGACGAAGCCACGAAGGTGCCGGCAGTAAGCTAGCGGGGAGAATGCGATTGCCCCGGCGATTTGATTGCCACGGTGAAGGGGATCGTGTAAAACGATGCCTGAATAGTGGTGGATGGTGGCGGCAATTGGGCTGCACAAAGGGGGGAGAATCGAATGTTGCCAAGGATCCTGATCACCCGGCGGTTGCCGGAGAGCGTATTGGAGCGGCTGGCGAGTGGCTGCGATTGTCGCATCGGAGCCGTGCAGGGATCGATGACGCGTGAGGCATTGCTCGCCGGGGTTGGTGAGGTTGAGGGGCTGATCTGTCAGTTGACTGACGTCATCGACCGTGAAGTGATCGAGTCCGGCTCGCGATTGAAGGTGATCGCCAATGTCGCGGTTGGCTACAATAATATCGATGTTGCCGCGGCTCAGCAGCGGGGGA
>CAIKMY010000216.1 GCA_903828635.1 uncultured Acidobacteriota bacterium | reverse complement strand
CATCGAGGGCTCCAACCGTCTCGTTGGCACTGATCCCGAGCAGATTTTACGTGCGATCAGTGAGATGTCAGCCGGCAATGGCCGTACCGTGCACCGCGCCCCTCCGGAGATGTGGGATGGTCATGCGGCGGAGAGAATCGTCGCGGCACTCGCTGGTGATAAACTATCCTGAAGAGAGGAGTCTGCTTTGCAATACTGGCTAATGAAATCAGAACCTGAGGCCTTCTCGATCGATGATCTGCGGAAGGCTCCGAAAAAGACCACGTGCTGGGATGGCGTGCGCAACTATCAGGCGCGCAACTTCATGCGGCAGATGGAGATTGGTGACCAGGTCCTCTTTTATCACAGCAACGCCGATCCATCCTCTGTCGTTGGCATCGCTGAGGTGGTGAAGACGGCCTATCCCGATCATACGGCACTCGATCCCCATGACAAGCATTTCGATCCAAAGGCGACCCCGGCCAATCCTATCTGGGAGATGGTTGATCTGCGCTTTGTTCGCCGGTTTGACGCGCCACTCTCACTCGACGCCCTGCGCGAAGTGGCCGGACTGGAGAAGATGGAGCTCTTGCGACGCGGCTCGCGGCTCTCGGTTCAGCCGGTGACGCCAGCCGAATGGGAGATTGTTCTCGGGCTGGCTGAGCGCACCGGCAAGCAGGGAGAGAAGCGCAAATGAAGAAGAAGGCTGAAAGCAGCGCCGGCGACCTCAAAGAGCGGGCATTGCGTATCGCCCGCTCCCTGAAACGCATCTATCCGCAGGCGGAGTGTGCGCTCTCACACGCCACACCCCTGGAGCTGCTGGTAGCGACAATCCTCTCGGCCCAGTGCACCGATGAACGGGTCAATATCGTCACCGCCACACTCTTTCGCAAGTATCGCTCGGTCGCGGATTTCACTGCGGTGCCGCTGGCGGAACTCGAACAGGATATCTCCTCGATCAACTTCTTTCGCAACAAGGCGAAGTCGATTCAGGGAGCCTGTCGGCGCATCATCGATGAATTTGGTGGCGAAGTGCCGCAAAGTCTCGATGAGCTTGTCAGTCTGCCCGGCGTTGGTCGCAAGACGGCCAATGTCGTCCTTGGAACGGGATTTGACATCCCCTCGGGCGTCGTTGTCGATACTCACGTTTCACGACTGGTACAGCGACTTGGCCTGACAACGGAGAAGACACCCGAGAAGATCGAACTCGACCTCATGGAGATCCTCCCGCGTCGTGAGTGGATTGGATTTTCACACCGCCTGATCTTTCACGGCCGCAGAGTTTGCAAGGCACGCAAGCCCGAATGCCGTCAATGCCAGCTCGCCGACGACTGTCCGTCAAGGTCTGTCTGAGAGGCGACACTCCAGGTCGAGAATCTGCTGGTGGAGGGCCGGGTTGGCGGCCAGTCCCTGACCGCTGCTGAAGTCGAGTCTTCCCGAGAACGATGAGAAGATGCCACCCGCGCCGGCAAGGATCGGGGCCATCGGGGCGACATCATAGTATTTCAGCCCTTTGGGCTCAACCATGATGTCGGCAAGACCCCGCGCGACGAGGTAGTAGCCGTAGCAGTCTCCAAAACCCCGGACGAGACGGACGCGCCGGGCAAGGTCGATCAGCAACTCGTGCCCTGGTTGCGGCAGCAGATCCCGGGGATCGGTGATGATCATCGTTGCCTGAGAGAGATCCTTCGTCTGCGAGACCCGGCAGAGCTCGCCATTGAAGAAGGTGCCAGTCTCCGCCGATCCGATCAGCAATTGATCCTGAATGGCAAAATAGATCGAACCGAGTACCGGTATCCCCTCCCGCTCGAGCGCGATCAACGTGCCAAAGAGTGGCGTTCGCAGGACAAACGACTTGGTACCATCGATCGGATCGATGATCCAGCGCCAGGCTCCCTCGCGCCGCGTCTCTCCATACTCCTCGCCATAGACTGAGTGTTGGGGAAAGCGGTGCTCGATCGCCTGTCGCAGGAAGGTCTCGACCTCGCGGTCGGCTCGCGTCACTGGTGTCGCGTCCTCTTTCTGCTCGATCCCAAGGTCCTGCAACGCAAAATGGTGGCGGATGATCGCGCCCGCCCCGCGTTGCCACTCCCCGAGGGCAGCGAAATAGGTGGTCAGTTCGCTCTTGCTCGTCATGTCACTCCTCACTATCTTCTGTGATGATAATCTGTCGGCCAGGCGGCATCAAATGAGACCACAAGAGAAAGGGAATGAGAAAGGGAAAGGACACCTGATGAAAGAGGAATCGACCGCGGGGATCGTCGTCGCCAAATCACAGATTGATGGACACGGCTGTTTTGCCGCAAAGCGCTTTCGGCAGGGGAGCCGGATTGCCGAATATCTTGGCGAGCGGATCTCGCAGGAAGAAGCTACCCGCAGGCTGCGCGGTCAGCGCCGCATTCACGTCTGCGCGATTGACGACTCGTGGGCAATCGATGGCAGCCGGGGCGGCAACGGGACGCAGTTTATCAACCATTCCTGCAGGCCAAACTGCACCATTTACATCTACCGCGGCCGCATCTTCTTCCGTGCCCTCCGTGATATTGAACCCGGTGAGGAGATCCTCGTCGATTATGAAATCTCCTACCATTCCAATGCCAAGCTTTGTCGCTGCGGCACCCCCGATTGCCGGGGAAGAATCAACAGCTTATGAATACCGGATTACACATTCAAACCACTTCAGATCACTTCAGACAGGGCAATCGCATTTGTCGTGACTTCGTGGCGTCGTGTGAGATTCTCCGGCGATAAAGAGCACTGGGTGTCTCACACAAAGCCACCAGGTTCTGAGGAGCGAAATTGCTAATCAGCGGCTTTCTCGTCGTCTCCGCGTGAGATCAATCTCAAGTCATGCTGAGACGCAAGTAACGTCAGCGACCTGCCGCCGCAACATTGAAGCTGATGAAGCCGGTGATCGGATTCTTATCAGTGGCAAAGAGTGATGCTGGAAACTCCCACTGCCTCGCAGCCGCAACCGCCTGAACGTTGGCCTCGGGCAGGGTCGAATAGGCAATGTTGGCCAGAGTGACGTGGCCGTCCGGCCCGATTTCGACCCGGACCCTGACCATCCCCGTCAGCCCCGACTTGCGCAGCGACTCGTCAATCTCCATTGGAGCCTGCTTCGTCGCCCCTTCCTGCAGTTTCACCGATTGTCGCTCATCGAAATAACGCGCCGGTGTCACCGTCTTGTCGAGGTCGACTCCGAGGCCGATGACAAGGTAATACTTCTTTCCGACAAAGGCTGCCGGCGACTGATTGGCGCGGAAGAATTTCGCATAGTCGGATGAGTTGAGCGTCAGGGCCTTGACCAGATAGAAATAGGTCATGCCGTGTTCGACCTCAAGTGGTGTGATCGAATAAGAGATCGGCTTGATGCTCTGCTCGTTACCGAATTGAAGATTGACGAGGTTGACGAGGCTGGTGCCGGGGTTGACGCCGTCACCGGGGCTCTGGGCGCCGTTGACCTCCAGGACGATGCTGCGGCCATCAATCTGTCGGGTAAGATTGATGATCGACGGCTTCGAGGTG
>CAIKMY010000215.1 GCA_903828635.1 uncultured Acidobacteriota bacterium | reverse complement strand
ATTCTCCATTCTCCATTCTCAATTCTCAATTCTCAATTCTCCATTCTCAATTCTCCATTCTCAATTAACTCATCCTGCCTGCTTGAGCAGAGGCGTGACCAGATTGCCGTGGACATCGGTCAGGCGGAACCAGCGCCCCTGATATTTGTAGGTCAGCCTTGTGTGATCGAGTCCGAGGCAGTGAAGAATGGTTGCGTTGAGATCGTGGGCGTGGACGGGATCACTGACGATGTTATAGCTGAAGTCATCAGTCTCACCGATGGTCAGGCCGGGTTTGATACCGCCACCGGCGAGCCAGACGGTGAAGCAGCGCGGGTGATGGTCACGCCCGTAGTTATCGGCGGTCAGTTTGCCCTGAGAATAGACGGTGCGACCGAACTCACCACCCCAGATGACAAGGGTATCTTCGAGCAGACCGCGCTCGGTAAGGTCTTTGATCAGTGCTGCCGATGGCTGATCGGTATCGAGGGACTGTTTGACGATATTCTTTGGCAGTTCACCGTGCTGATCCCATCCACGATGGAAGAGCTGGATGAAGCGCACGCCACGCTCGGCGAGGCGACGGGCCATGAGGCAGTTGAAGGCGAAGGTCCCGGGTTTGCGGGCATCGGGACCATAGCTTTCGATCGTCTTCTCTGATTCACCGGAGAGATCCATCAGATCAGGTACTGAACTCTGCATGCGAAAAGCCATTTCATATTGTGCGGTGCGGGAGAGAATCTCCGGATCCTGGTACTTTTCGGCATTGAGCTGGTTGAGTTCGGCCAGCTCGTCGAGGAACCGGCGTCGGGTGTTGCGGTCGATCCCGGGAGGGTTCGAGAGGTAGAGAACCGGATCAGGACCGTTGTGGAATTTGACGCCCTGGTAGCGGGAGGGCAGGAAGCCGCTCCCCCAGAGTCGATCATAGAGAGGCTGATCACCGCCGGTTCTGCCGACGGAGATCATGACGATGAAGGCGGGCAGGTCCTTGTTTTCGCTGCCGAGGCCATAGGAGAGCCATGAGCCAAGGCTTGGCCGGCCGGCAAGCTGGAAGCCGGAGAGGGCGAAGGTGATTGCCGGGTCGTGGTTGATCTGCTCAGTGTGGAGCGATTTGATGAAGCTCAGCCGGTCGACGACACTGGCGGTATGGGGCAGCAGCTCGCTCAACCACGCGCCGGACTGACCGTGGCGCGCAAAGGAAAATTTTGATGGCGCGGTTGGAAAGCTCGACTGGTAGGCGGTCATCCCTGTCAATCGCTGGCCACGTCTGATCGAATCGGGAAGGTTCTGGCCGCGGAATTTATCCAGCCCGGGCTTGGGATCGAAGAGGTCAAGCTGAGAGGGGCCACCGGCCTGGAAAAGATAGATCACCCGTTTGGCCTTCGGTTTGAAGTGCGGTCCGGAGGGGGCCATCTCCTGGCCGGCAAGGCCGTCCTCGCGCAGCAGTGTCGCCAGCGCCGCCGTCCCGAGCCCGAGGCTCATCCGGCTGAAGAAATGGCGGCGTGTCATCGTCAGCTTCTCTTCATTGAACAGGTTCATTGCTATCGCTCTCCGATGGTTGGGAATGGGTTACTGCCTGGTAATTGCCTCGTCGAGGTTGAGCAGCAGGCTGGCAACCATTGTCCAGGATGCCAGTTCGGTCTTGTCGATGTCGGACGGGCTCTTCTTCTCACCGAGGGCGAGCAGTCTGGCGGCCTCCTCGGGACGGGCAGAGAAGAGAGCGGTCTGCGATTCGAGGTAGCGTCGGAGGACGGCCAGCTCGCGTTCCGCGGGCGGGCGGGCGGTGACGAGACGAAATCCCCGGGCGAGTCGCTCGTCGCTTGATCCGCCGCCTTCGTGGAGCAGGTGCCCGGCAAGCATCCGCGCCGACTCGATGTAGGTGATGTCGTTCATCAGGTTGAGTGACTGAAGCGGAGTGTTGGTGCGGGTTTCACGCACCGTGCAGAATTCGCGTGCGGAGGCATCGAAGACCTGCATCGTTGGCGAGAGCACGGTCCGCTTCCAGAAAGTGTAGAGGCTGCGACGCCAGAGTCCGTCACCGCGGTCGCGCTCGTAGCCGGTGAGGCTGGAGAAGGCCATGTCTTTGTAGAGCCCGTCCGGCTGATAGGGTTTGACTGACGGTCCGCCGATTTTTTCGATAAGCAGTCCGGAGAGTGCGAGCGCCTGGTCGCGGATTGCCTCTGCCGGCAGACGCAGCCGCGAGGCCCGGCCCAGCAGGCGATTCTCCGGATCACGTGCGATCGTCTCCGCTGTCGCCGTCGATGATTGGCGATAGGTCGCACTGGTGACCATCATTCTGATCAGCCCCTTGAGATCCCAGGCAAGGCCTCTGCCGGTCGACCGGGGCGAGCGGAACTCGACCGCCAGCCAGTCGAGCAGCTCCGGATGGCTTGGGAGTTCACCCTGTGAACCAAAATCCTCAACGGTTCTCACCAGTCCGGCGCCAAAGATCATTTGCCAGAACCGGTTGACCGCGACGCGCGCCGTCAGCGGATGATCACTGCGCACCAGCCAGCGCGCCAGCCCGAGGCGATTGTCGGGAAGCTCACCGCCCAGCGGCGGGAGGATTGCCGGGACACCGCGCGTCACCTGCTCGCCAGGCATATCATAGGCCCCGCGTCGCAGCAGGTAGGCCGGTCGCGGTGTCGCCATCTCCTCCATGATCATGAGTGTCGGGAAGCTGTCGATCAGCCGCTGCCGCTCAGCTTTCAGTTCATCAAGTTCCTGCCAGAGACTCCTCACCGGTTGCGGCGCAAGCGATCCGTACCAGGCGAACCGCAGCTTCAGATCCTGTGCCCGGGTGCGTCGCTCCGCCGGAATGGCCGCGATGCTGGCTATGGAATCGGCACACGAAAGAATCGCGATCTCATCATCGCTCAACGCTCGCGTGTAAAACCTCAGATCGTCGATTGCTCCGCGAAAGCGCATCCCGGGACCACCACCACCACCGACCCGCAACGGCATCTCCGGCAGCCCCCAGTAAAGGTAGAGCGACGGCTGGGTTACCTTCAACCGCGCCTCGCGACCATCAACGAAGATGCGCACCCGGTCGTTGTGCTGGAGAAATCCGTCAAACTGGAGCAGAACGTGATGCCACCTGCCGGTTTCAAGCGTATCCTCGGTCTCCGAGCGATAGCCATCGTAGTTCCATTCACGAACCATCTGGAAATGGATACGGCCATTGGCGAAGAAGAGCCCGACGCCGCCAATCCGCGGCAGCCCGTTATCTTTCTCCTCGGCGACATCGCGCATCTTGGTGAAGATTGCGCCACTCGTCTCGGCTTCCGGCCTGATCCAGGCCGAGACGGCGAACCGCTCGCGAAAGTCCTGGCTGGTCGACTTGTAGCGAAAGTCGCCAATCCGGCCAAAGCTGTAGAAAGTCTGACCGTCGAGTCGCAGCGCCTCGCCAGTCGGCCCGGGGAGATACTGTGGCTGACCATCGACGAAGCCTGTCGGCTCCGGTGTTTCGGGCTTGTCGCCGGGCTTCTTCTCTGTCGGTTTCTTCTCCTGAAGGTTGTGGTGAGGTTTGGGTGATTTGCCGATGGTTGGCGGGAGCTTTTCGTCCATCGGGAAGTGGATGAAGAGATCCCGCGTCGGATATTCGCTGACCGCCGCCTGCCTCCCCTCGATGCTGCCCGGCTCAACCCAGGCTTTGCTGACCCGGGCGTTGAGTCGGGCAATCCGGGCATCGATCTCCTTCAGCCGCACCTGCTCGGTGCTGGTCGGAGCCGCGATCCACGGCGCTGAGTTGCCCCAGTCGAAGGCTCGTCCATCCTCGGGGATCGAATTGAAGTAGGCGAAGAGCCGGTAGTACTCCGCCTGCCGCAGCGGGTCATATTTGTGATTATGGCAGCGAGCGCAACCGACCGTCAGCCCCATGAAGACGGTCGAGGTGGTATCGACGCGGTCGACGACATACTCGACGGCGTATTCCTCGGGGACAATGCCTCCCTCGGCATTGATACGGTGATTGCGATTGAAGGCCGTCGCAATCCGCTGGTCAAGCGTCGGTTGAGGCAGCAGGTCGCCGGCAAGCTGCTCAATGATGAACTGATCATAGGGCAGATTGCGATTGAATGCCTCGATCACCCAGTCACGCCACCTCCACGCCGAGCGATCGCCATCTATCTGGTAGCCATTGGTGTCGGCATAACGTGCAGCGTCGAGCCAGCGAAAAGCCAGGCGCTCGCCAAATCGCGGGCTGGCCAGGAGCCGATCAACAACCTTCTCCCACGCCTGCGGACTCTTGTCGGCGAGGAAGGCGTCGAGCTCCGCCAGCGTCGGTGGCAGCCCGGTGAGGTCAAGCGTCACCCGGCGCAGCAGCGTTCCCCGATCGGCCTCTGGTGACGGACTCATCCCCTCCTTTTCCAGTCGGGCGAGGACGAAATGGTCGATTTCGTTGCGCGGCCAGCTCCTCTGCTTAACCGCCGGCAACTCCGGCCTCAGCGGTGCGGCAAAGGCCCAGTGGTTCTGCCACGCTGCTCCCTGCCGGATCCACTCGATCAGCAGCCCCTTTTCCTCTTCCGTCAGCCGATGTGGCGAACTGACCGGCGGCATTCGCAGTAACTCGTCCTCCGCCGTGATCCTGCGCACCAGTTCACTCCGCTCGACATCGCCGGGGATGATTGCCCGTCGCCCACGACCGAGATCTGTCTTCGCCGCCTCCTCCGAGTCGAGCCTCAGCCGAATCTTTTTGTTCTGTGCATCCGGTCCGTGGCAGACAAAGCACTTGTCAGAGAGGATAGGGCGAATATCTCTTGCAAAGTCTACCCTGATTGACTCTGTCCAGCCTCGCTCAGGCAAGGCCAGATGAAGAACCGCCATTGCAGCAATGCCACTTAATATGATCAGTCTCAAAAATAAGACGTTGACCTGTCTGCCTGGCATTGTTTTCATACTGTCGAATCCCTCTCGCGGTGGATGGTTGAAAAACAGATAGTGGTTCTGATCGAGTGGGTATGAAACTACGGTTTGACAGCAAAATGCAAGGACTACAAGTACGTGATCTGCTCCGGCTCAGTCTGTGCAACGTGTATTCTTCTTCCAACGCCCACTTAACACAGATTTGATAAAGTCTTCAGTAATACATAACGTTTACCTGACTCAGTCTTAAATCTGATCTCATACGATGGCCATTGGACTTCAAACTCTCACCTGCACAACATCAAGTGTAGTGGAGAGAACTTCATCGTGGCCCCTGCGGCCCGGATTGAATCAGGAGGAGATGGATGAAAAGGCTGATTATTGGCAATTTTGTCGGGCTGTTTGTGTTGATCGCGCTCAGTCTGCCAGGTTTTTCGCAGTCGGGCCCGACAGGGAGTCTGACTGGAACAGTTCAAGATACGACCGGCGCGAGTGTCCCCGGGGCAAAGGTTGTCGCGACGAGTACGGAGACCGGGCTCGTGCGGAATGCCGTCGCCGATGGTGAGGGTCGCTGGCAGCTTCCAGTGCTTCCGGTTGGACAGTATAAGGTCTCTTTCGAAGCTCCCGGATTCAGCAAATCGGTGGCGACCGTCGACGTCGAGGCGTCAGTTCCACGCCAGCTCGATATCCGACTTGAGGTCGGGCAGGTTGATATGCAGATCGATGTCACAGACACGACTCCACTCCTTACTCCTTCAACCGTCACTACATTTCGCCAGCTCAATGCCGAGGAGCTGACCAGAGTGCCAACGGCGACGCGCAGCTTTACTCATCTTCTCTCGGCCGAGGCCGGAGTGAGTGCCGATCTGCCACCTGTGCTGACTAACGGTAACGGCAACATTTCGCCATCGGTCAACGGAACAAGAACGACCAGCACCAGCCTCAGTTTCAATGGCATCGATGCGACCAATATCACCTCCAATGAGGGATCGCTCAACAACAACATCTCACCGTCGCCAGAGTCACTCTCCGAGGTTAAGCTCCAGACAAGCCTCTATGATGCCTCGACTGGCCGCTCGGGAGGCGGAAACTTTCAGTTGGTGACGCGCGGGGGAACGAATGACCTGCACGGATCGATCTACCACTATCTGCAAAACGAGAAGCTGAATGCCAACGACTTCTTCTTCAACAAGGACGCTATCACCCGACCGCGGGCACGCCGTAACGAGGGAGGTTTCACGATCGGCGGGCCTGTCCGGAAGAATCGGCTGTTCTATTTTGGCAATTACCAGCGGACTGAGGCGAGCACTGCGTTCGTGCCGACCGCCAGCAGCATCTCGGTGCAACCACAGGCGCTGCAGTTGATCAACGGTCCCCGAACCAAAGAGAACCTCTTTGCCGCTTTCAGCCAGCTCAATCCGGGAATTACTTCATCGATCCCCAATGCGGCCGCCATCTCCGATGTGGCGGTAAGGTTGCTCAACCTGAAGAATCCAGCGACCGGTGACTTCTTCATCCCTGCGCCGCGCGGTAATAACGTCGTCGGACGGGATATCAACACCGGATCAGGAGCAGACCTCTCAGTCGGGGGAAATCCCTACATTCGTCAGCGGAATGTATTTCCAGCAACCTTCAAGCAGGATCAGTTTACGACGCGTCTCGATTATCGGCCTGTTGAGAGCAACACTTTGAGCGGGACATTCTTCTACTCCAATTTTCCCGGCTTCGATCCTTTCCCGGATCCGAATAGTCTCATCTCACCAGTTACTCTGAAAAGGAGTGATCGTAATCTGACGCTGGCGATCTCGGACATCCACACCTTCAGCCCGGCGCTGATCAACGAAGTTCGTTTCGGGCTGTTTACGCTTAACAATACGAGGGTTCTGGACGATCCATTCCTTGAAATTACCAACGAATCGGTCGGCATACCCAATCCGGCGCTGGCATTTGATCAGGGACCGGGAACACGCCGGCTGGGCCATTATGTTGGCCGTCCCGGGACGCTGATGGAGCGGTTTTCATTTGGCGGGCCGAACGACAGTTTTAACCGCCGGGAGCAGAGAACCTGGAGCATTGCTGACAACCTTACTCTGCTCAAGGGCGCGCACAGTTTAAGGTTTGGCGGTGAGTACAAGGCCCATTCCTTTGACAGTGCACTCCCGGAAGAGCAGGCGACCGAGTTTGAGAAGTTCGATAACTTCACCATGCTCCTGCGCGGACTCGCTTTCGAGGCCGATACACAGTTCGGCGTGACCGAAAAGGAGTTCCGCTTCCGAGATTTGAGCCTCTATGCGACAGACGACTACCGCCTCGGATCGAAGCTCACACTCAATCTCGGCGCACGCTGGGAGTGGTTTGGCTGGCCTGAGGAGAGAAATGGTCTCATCGGTAACTTCATCCCCGGAGCAATCAGGGATTTTTCAACCCCACTGCCAGGGTTTCTTGTAGCCGCCAATGTCAAGCCGACCGGATTCAAGGCAATCGATGATGCAGTCGGTGCAACGAAGAAGGCGAACAACAACCACACTCTCAATGGACAGGACCTGAACAATATTGCCCCAAGAGTCGGGTTTGCCTTTACGCCATTCTCCAACGCCAAGCTGGTCTTCCGTGGCGGATATGGACTCTTCTATGACCGTCCGTCGGCCGCCTTCATTAACACAATCTTCTCGAACTATCCATTCCTCCGTGAGGCCGAGGTCACATTTCCGAGCAGTGCAGTTCCACTGACGCGTGCCTGGTCAAATCAGAACCCGAATCAGCCTTTCAATCAGTATCTTCCGAACCGGGTTGTCCGAACGGGTGGAGCCAATGGCACCTACCAGATCCGTGACAACACCGGAGTGGCGATTGGGGCTGACGGTCGTCCCAATCCGACCGACCCGGCAACGGGGCAGCCATTCCTTGGCAACATTGCCGAGACTTTCGAATTCCGTGCCATAGACCAGAATCTGCGTACCCCGTACATCCAGCAGTGGAACTTTGGACTTCAGTACGAGATCAGCCGCGACCTGATGTTCGAGGCCCGGTATAACGGGACACGCGGCGTCAAGCTGCTTCAGGCAACCTCGTTCACCCAGGGCTTTGATCTGAACAATCCGGCGACACCAGACTATATCTTCGAGCGGTTCAATCAGGCCTATATCGCTGCGGGTGCACCGAATGGTCCGCTCAATACTGGCAATACAGCCCGGGATCGTGGTCTTGGAAAGGCATTCGGATTCCAGAATCCATACATCCTTGGTGTTGCACCGACCTGTGCCAATGGTCAGATCACGATGCCGGCCAATTCTCCGGTCGACCTCAATCTGGCCAACCGGCTCAGTTGCACGGCTACCAATACTCTGCAAGGTGGTTCTGTAATCACTTTCGAGGGCAGAACTCCGTTTCTCGGCTTCGACGTTCCGGAGGCCGTCCTGCTTGGCAATTCAGCTTTTTCCAACTTCCACTCGGCCCAGTTCAGCCTGACCCGTCGCTTCTCGAAGGGTTTGCAGTTCAACCTTGCCTACAGTTTCTCAAAGGCGATGGACAACAGTTCGGTCGAGCCGGGAAGTACTGCCGGGAGTGGCAAGCCTGATCTTCCGAATGCCGGCTTCACCGCCCAGGGGAACGCCTTTAACACACGGGCCAACTACGCTCCGTCAGACTTTGACCGGTCGCACCGTATCAGTGCGAGCTTCGTTTATGAGTTGCCGACCTTTGGCTCCAATTCAAAGCTGATCAAGGGGTGGCAGCTCTCGGGATTCTTGCAGAACCAGACTGGTACCCCATTCTCGATCTTCTCGGCTGAGGTAGTTGCTGGCAGTGCTGCCAACTATGCCAGCACCCGGCTCGGATCTGGTGGCCTCTATCGTTTGGCGTTCGGACGCCCGAGTCTCTGTGGATCGCTCTCCGATCTTCGTCAGAGCAGTGGAGACCGGACTGAGCGTTACTTTAATCCCGGGGTGCTCTGTTCGCCTCTCACTACGGCTGGTGGATATCCAAACAACTTTGGGTTTGGCAACCTCGGTCGTAACGTCCTCCGGGCTCCATCACAGCAGCGCTTCGATGTCGGTCTGGCGAAGAGCACCCAGTTCACTGAGCGCGTTGGTCTGGAGTTTCGCTGGGAGGTCTTCAACCTTTTCAACAGCGTCAACTTTGCCGCACCGGAGAATGTGATCGGTGATGCCGGAACCGACTTCAACAAGATCACCAATACGGTCGGCGGTCCGAGAGTGATGCAGTTCGGTCTCAAGCTGAAATTCTAGTCGAAGGTGATCTGGTTACTCTGATCGTCTGGAAAAGTCCGGGAAAGTATGGAAGGATTACATCGGCCGGTTAAGATCCGGGATGTGTCTTAAGCTTTCCCGGCCTCTTCCGGACATTTTCTATTTCAACAGGTGAGGATCAGATAAGTTATGGAAGCATTGGGGATGGTCGAGTGTCGCGGGATGGTGGCCATGGTTGAGGCGGCCGATACGATGGTCAAGACGGCTAATGTGACTCTGGTAGGTTATGAGCGGATTGATGCCGGGCTGGTAACGGCGATTGTGCGCGGCGAAGTGGCGGCGGTGAAGTCGGCGGTCGATGCCGGCGCGGCAGCGGCAGCAAGGATTGGCGAGGTGGTCTCGACACACGTCATCCCGCGTCCTCACGGCGAGGTTGATGAGGGGATTCCGGTGCTCAATACCGGGGAGACCAATCGCAAGCCGATCAGCGGCTCAGTCTGAGCATGTGGTTACGGGTTGGGGGTGCTTCAGACCATCTCGATGACCGAGATCTCGGGTGGACAGCCATATCTCAGCGGGAGTACGACCGTTCCCAGCCCGCGATTGACGTAAAGATGAGTATTACCAAGTCTGGCATAACCACGCATCAGCCGGCGTGACGGGCGCTTCAGCCAGCGCTGTGTAGCTGTATCCTCGCGACCCATCAGCAGTTTCCAATTGATTTGTCCGCCGTGTGTGTGGCCGGAGAGGACGAGGTCGATGCCATGACGTGCCGCCTCCCTGATGATTGCCGGATTGTGGGAAAGCAGGATGCGGGTTTCGTTCCGATTGGTTCCGTCGAGGGCCTGCCTGAGGTTGCCACGTTTGACCAGAAGATCGTCGATGCCGATGACGCGGATGGTCGCGCCATCACGTGCGATCGTCAGATTCTCGTTGGCGAGGACACGGATACCGGCGGCAGAAAGCGCCGAGGCCATCGCCGGTCCGTCAGTCCAGTGGTCGTGATTCCCGAGGACGGCGAGGACTCCGTGGCGGGCGCGCAGGGTGCCAAGCGCCCGCGCGCATCCGTCAATGAAGTCGCGTGAATGCGAGACGTAGTCACCGGTCAGCACGATGAGGTCGGGGGCAAGGTCATTGGCGCGTCGTGCCGCTTCGGTAATCTCTGCTTCACTCAGAAATGGGCTGTGATGGATATCGGAGAGCTGAACGAGGCGAAAGCCCCTGAACTCTGCTGGCAGTCGGGGAAGCTGAATCCGCTGTTGAGTAATCTCGATGGTGCGCGGCTCGACCATTGCCGCCTGGATGATTGCGGCCAATTGCTCCTGCCATCTTGTCCTTCTGATCCACTTTGCCCGCGCAATTATGCGCGAATCGGATGGTGAAGCCGTCCGGCGGCGTCGATTGAGCCGCATCGTAATCGCCTCTCTGATGGCTCCCGGCATTGCCTGGGTCTCCTTTTCAGTCTGATTAAACAACGAACGAGCAAGCGAATGTCTGGTCAACCTTTGCCCCGGGTGTCGGCTCGTAATCAATGCCTGACAAATTATAGTCAACGCCAGTGGGAAGTCGCAAGGTTCGGATTTCCATCCCGGAGGCCTGCTTGATTATCGTCCCTGCCGGATTGTATATTCCTACTTGTCATAATTCTTCAAATTCAGGGCTTACGCATAACGCTGTCTGCTGGAAAACAGTTCAAAGCACAAATTGATTGGGGTTGGTGTGCTTTACTCGCGATTGTGTTTGGGATCACAGAGGCCTGCAGGTGGCCGGGGGAATAGTGGCGAGCGTGCAAGTACAGAGGAAAGGGAGGAGATAATATGAGGCTGGTAGCAATTATCCTGGTAATGCTGGTTGGTGCCTTGCCGGGGGTGTTGGCGCAGAGCACTACGGGAACGATTACCGGGACGGTGACGGATCCGACGGGGGCATTGATACCGGGAGCGAAGCTGACGGTGACCAATACTCTCAACAACGTCTCGGTGACGGTCCAGGCGAACAGCGAAGGTGTCTATGTGGTGCCGGCGTTGCAGCCCGGCAGTTATACGATGGTGGCAACGGCGTCGGGGTTTGGCCGGCTGACGAAGAGTGGGATCCGGGTGGAGATCAATCAGACGGTGCAGCTTGGTTTTGAGCTGGTGGTGGGTGGGACGGAGCAGGTGGTCGAGGTCTCGGCGGGAGCGCTGCTTTTGCAGACAGATCAGTCATCGGTCGATCAGACAGTGGAGCAGAAGCTGATCGAGGACCTGCCGCTGGTTGATCAGAATGTGATGCAGCTGGTGCAGATCACGCCGGGCGTCGTCTCCGGCAATCCGGGGAATCCGTCGGCGATCGGATTGATCGGCAATCGCAGTTTCTTTGATTCAAATTTTTCGGTTAACGGCGGGCGTGCCTCGACTAATGATGTCCTTGTTGACGGCGTGGCCAACACGATTGGCGACTTCAACGGAGTGGGGGCGACTCCGCCGGCGCGTTCGGTACAGGAGTTTAAGATCATCAGCGGCGCGGTCTCAGCGGAGTATGGGCGTGCGGGTGGTGGTGTGGTCAGCTATGCGACGCGGCCAGGTGGTAACCTCTACCATGGATCGTTCTTCAACTTTCACCAGAACAGCGCGCTCAATGCCAACACCTGGTCGAATAACCGCAACCGGGTGACGCGCGTCACCAATCGACGCAACCATTTCGGCACCGACATCAGCGGGCCGCTACGCATACCGGGGCTTTATGACGGGCGTCAGAAGACATTCTTTTTCTTCAATTATGAGGGGCGACGCAACCGTGATCCATTTGAAGGTCTTTTCACGGTACCAACGGAGAAGCAGCGCACCGGCGATTTCTCAGAGACGCGCAATCGCGCCGGAGCGCTGATCAACATCTACAATCCGTGGTCGACAAGGCTCGTGGCCGGCTCGACGACGCAGTTCACGCGCGATCAGTTCACCGACAACAAGATCAACTGCGCAGCGATCAATGCGGCGACCAGCAGGCCGTTCTGTGATCCGGTAGCGTTGGCGGCGCTGAAGTTTTTCCCGCTGCCGAACCGGACTCCGGACGATGCCTCAGGGTCAAACAACTATGTTGCAGCGGGCACCAACATTCTTGATCTCAATTTCTATTCTCTGCGGCTTGATCACGCGCTGACCTCGAAGCAGAACCTTTTCGTGCGTTACACCTACGTGCGACGTGATGACCAGCTCTACAATCCGTTTCAGAATGTCGCGTCGAGCGGGCGGGTGATCGTCGATCGTTTCACGCACGCGGTGATCAACCATACCTACGCGATCAGCCAGAGCCTGGTCAACAATTTCAGGTATGGTTACGTGCGATCGCACGCCAATCAGATTCCGTTTGCCACCGGTTATGATCCGACGCAGCTCGGGTTGCCGGCCTATCTGAAGAACAATGCGGCGATCCTGCAGTTTCCGACCTTCAACATCAGTGGCAACGGTTTCAGCTACACTTCGCTGGGCTCGCGTGGTTACAACGACCAGCCGCGAGATACGACGACGATTGCCGACACGGTGACGAAGGTCTGGGGGCCGCACACGTTGAAGACGGGATTCGAGTATCGTCTGCTGCGGTTCTTTCCGTTCCAGGTCTTCGACACGACGGGGAACTTCAGTTTCACCCAGGGGTACACCCAGCAGAATCCGAATGTCGGGTCGACGACGCAGGGGTTAGGGCTCGCCTCGTTTTTGCTGGGGGCACAGTCGGGGGCGGTCTTTGAGTATGGGACGCCGGTGACGATCTTTCATCATTACCTGGCAGGGTTCGTCCAGGATGACTGGCGGGTATCACGCAAATTGACGCTCAATCTGGGGCTGCGCTGGGACCTCGAAACGGGTACGGAAGAGTCACACGGGAGGCTGACGACCTTCGATTTCCGGGCACTCTCACCGATCAATTCGGCGGTGAAGGAGAAGCTTGGGCGGGATGTTTACGGCAGTCTCCGCTTTGTCAACAAGGGAGAGGCGGAGTGGAAGGCTGATCGTAAGCGGTTTGCGCCGCGCATCGGCCTCTCGTACCAGTTGAATCAGAAGACAGTCGTGCGTGCGGGCTATGCAATGTTTTACCTGCCGGTGTCGGTTGAGAACCTCGGATCGGTTGGTTACAACTACACGATTTCAAGTTCACAGCCGGATCCGCGAGTCCCGCAGATCCTGCTGAACAATCCGTTTCCATCGGGGATTCCAACAATCATCGGGAATTCACAGGGGCCGCTCTCGCTGCTTGGGCAGAGTCCGACAGCGGTTGAGGGAAAGATTGCCAGCTCGTACAACCAGGTCTGGAACCTCGGGTTGCAGCGGCAGATCGGGCGAAGCATGATTGCCGAGGCGGTCTATGTCGGTTCCCGCGGAGTAAGGCTGCCGCTCAATAATTTCAATCTCAATCAGCTCGATCCGGTGCATCAGAAGCTGGGAAACACGGCGCTGGCGCAACTGGTGACCAATCCGTTTGCCGGAGTGATCACCGATCCGCTCTCGCCGCTGAGTCGTGCGACAGTGACACGAGGTTCTCTGCTGCGACCCTTCCCGCAGTATCAGGGATTGTTTTATTCACGTCCGCTGGCAAACATGGGGGCGTCAGACTATCAGTCGCTGCAGTTGAAGCTGCAGAAGCGCTTTAGCGGCGGGCTCTCTTTCCTTGCGCATTACACCTGGTCGAAGAGCTTTGACATTGGCGGCACCGGCAATGGTATCGCCTTCACCGATCCGACGCCGATCCAGAACATCTACAACATTCGTGATGAGTGGTCACTCTCGACGAGCGATGTGCCGCACCGGATGCAGTTGAGCGGCGTTTACGAGCTGCCATTCGGGCAGCGGAAGCGCTTTTTGAAAGCGATACCGCGTGCGGCTGATCTGATTGTCGGTGGGTGGCAAGTGAGTGGTTCGTACACGTGGCAGACGGGGACGCCACTCTCGATCATTGCCAACAACCTGCTGGGGATTGGCAATGCGACGATGCGGGCCAGCCAGCTGCCGGTGAGCAATCCACGGATCAAAACTGCTCAGGCACGCGATAATGTTCGCAACAACGGCGTCTGGTTCAACACCGGTGTCTTCTTCAATCCGAACGACCTGATTACTGCGCCGACGGGTGAGGATCGCTCGAAGGGTTTCATTTTTGGCAACACTTCGAGGACACTGGGAAGCGTGCGTCGGGACAACTACATCAACCTCGACTTCTCGCTCTTCAAGCGGTTTCGGTTGACGGAGAAGCTCGGTTTTGAATTCCGTGCCGAGGCGTTCAACGCGCTCAACTATGTCGTCTTTGGGACGCCGACCAACAACGTCAACAGCCCGCAGTTCGGGCGCATAGTCTCGCAGCTCAACGCGCCGCGACGCATTCAACTGGCGGGCAGGATCACGTTTTAGCCAGGGAAGGGCGCCCCGGGGATGGCCCCGGGCGCCCGACCCGGAGTTATGGCTCCGGTTCAATCCATGAATCCGGTTCAATCTATGAAGAAGATATTCTTACTTTCGATCACGCTCATTCTGAGCGTGATTTTCTTTATCGGGCAGGGCGGGGCAAAGGCACCGGCCGGGACCTTGACGCTGGTGCCGATCGATGACCGGCCGGCGGTCGGGCAGTTTGCGCAGATGATCGGTGCCGTCGCTGATTACAAAGCGGCCATGCCGCCGCGCGAGATGCTTGGGAACTTCACGACGCCGGGGGAGACAGCGCGGATCGATGGCTGGCTGCGCGGTCGCAATTATGCGGGAAGTTCAGCTCTGATTATCTCGGTCGATATGCTTGCCTTTGGCGGTTTGGTAGCCTCGCGAACGCATGGAGTCGGTATTGAAGAGGCGGAGAAGCGGCTGGAATTCTTTCGCTGGTTTCGGCAACGATATCCAAAGGTGCCGGTCTACGCCTTCAGCGTGATCATGCGAGTGGCACCGACGGCGAGTGCGGCGACGCAGGGTGGAATCCACGATCGACTGGCGCGCTGGGCGGAGTTGAAAGATCGCGCGCCGAGGACCGGTGACCCGGGACTGATAGCCGAGCTGGAGCGGCTGACAGCGGCGCTGCCGGCAGGTATGATCGACGATTACGTTGCCGCCCGCCGGCGCAACCTGCGGATCAACCTCGCAATGATTGATCTGGTGCGGGAGGGCATTGTCGATGAGTTGATTCTGCTGCAGGATGACGCGCGGCAGTTCGGTTTGCACCGACAGGATCAGGCGGCATTGCGAGAGCGCTTGAAGACGCTCGGGCTTGCGTCGCGAGTACCGATTTACAATGGCACGGATGAGGGCTCGCTCTCGCTGGTCAGCCGGGCGATACTCGATCGGAGTGGCTGGCGGCCGCGGGTGGCTGTGGTCTACTCTTCAGAGAAGAGTCGGGGAATGATTGCACCCTACGAGGATCATCCGCTGGAGTTCACGGTCGAGAGCCAGATTCGTGCTGCCGGTGCCGAGGTGGCTCGACAGGGAGATGTGGCTGATTATCACCTGCTGGTCAATGGGCCTGGAACCACTGATGAAGAGTTCGCTGCATTTCGCCAGCGGCTGCTCGATGACCTGAAGGCCGGCCGGCCGGTGGCGCTCGCCGATCTTCTTTTCCCGGCACCACATCACAGCGGTGCTGACGAGAGGCTGATCACGGCTTTGCGGGAGGAGAAGCTCTTTGACCGTTTTGCCGGTTATGCTGCGTGGAATACCGCCGGCAACACTCTCGGGACGGCGATCCCCCACGCCAATCTGCGACTCTTTTCGCAGCGTCCTTCTCGTGTCGCGGCTGATCGCGCGGCGCAGGCCGAGGCCGCACACCTCGAATTTCTGCTCAACCGTTTCGGCGGTGACTACCTTTACCACGATATCGTTCGGCAGGAGGTCAATGCGCGGTTGCGCGAAGAGGCGAAGCGGGACGGGACCTACATTTATCAGTTGCCGCGGGCGAAGTACGAGGCGGTCAACGTCGAGGTGGCCTCAAAGCTTGCCCCGCTGATCGAGAAATTTTACGGTGATTACTTTGCCGGCAGGCGCCACCGCCTGAGCAACGGGCGGGTAATGACGTCAGGCAGACTGCGCGGGCTGCGCGTCTTCCTGCCGTGGGCGCGCACCTTCGAGTGCGTGATCGAGGCGAAGATCGGTTATATCGAGAGGGCACAATGACTGCGTGGCTGATCGTCGGGGTGTTTCTGATCTTTGCGTTGCTGATGATGTCGCGGCGCATGCCGGCGATATTGGCGTTGCCGGCGATGGCGGTTTGTGTTGCCGGAGTGGCGCGGGCGCCGCTCTCCGAGATACTGCAGCAGGTGGTGACGAACGGGTCGATCAGGCTGGCGAACCAGTACCTGATGGTTGTCGCCGGGGCGATGCTCGGGCGGGTGGTGATGCAGACGGGAATTGCCGAGAGCATGATTCGCCGCGCCGCCGAGTATGGTGGTGACCGGCCGATGGTTGTCGCGCTGACGATGATGGTCGCGGTCGCGTGGCTCTTCACGACGCTGACCGGTCTGGGAGCGATCATCATGGTTGGAAGCCTTGCCCTGCCGATCCTGATGAGTATCGGTGTGCCGCGCAAGCTCTCCGGTATCCTCTTTCTGCTCGCCTTTGCGCTCGGATTCGTCTTCAATATTGGGATGTGGGGCTTCTATCAGGGGACATTCGGCATCGATCCGCGCCAGATCAGGCAGTTTGCCGCGCTGCTGGCACTGATCGACATTCTGGCGCTGGCGGTCTTTATGATTGTTGCCTCGCGACGGATGAGCAATTATGGTGCCTGGATGATCGATGCCGGTGAGGCGGAGTCCGATGGAGAGCGGCGTCGCGGAGTGCCGCTGGTGGCGCTGGCGGTTCCGGTATTGCCGCTGGTGCTGCACGCATGGCTTGGAGTGCCGGTGATCGCTGCCTTTCTGATCGGGGCGATTTGCGGGGTGCTGGTGACGCGCCCCGCCGAGATGGTGCGCCAGCTTTCGAGTGCGGCGGTGAGGGGGCTGGAGGATGTTGCTCCGGCGGTCATCCTGATGGTTGGCATCGGGATGTTGCTCAATGCGACGACGTTGCCGGCGGTCAAGGCATCACTGGCACCAGTGATCGGGTCGATCAATCTCCGCAACCCGCTGACTTATATCCTCTTTTTCGGTCTGCTCTCGCCGTTGTCGCTCTATCGCGGGCCGCTCAACCCCTATGGCATCGGCATTGGCATCTACCTGCTGATTCGGGACCTCAACCTGCTGCCTCCGCTCGCCCTGCTGGCCGCAGTCATGAGCGTCGTTCAGGTACAGAACATCTGCGATCCGACCAATACGCATAATGTCTGGGTCGCCAATTATGTCGGGATGCGGGTTGAAGATCTGACGCGGCAGACGATCTTCTTCAAAATGGCGGTCTGCGCCATCGGTCTGCTGGCCGGGGCATATCTTTACCTGCGTGTCTGAGTCGGATCTGAATCGGAACAGGCAAAATTGGGACACACCCCGCTGGAATAATCACGAATCAGGGACGAGTCCCGATGTCGGCTGTGATGATGTCGGCTGTGATGATGTTGGCTGTTTCTATGTAGAAAGTGTGGCGATGAAGGTCAGGATCGGAATCGATGTCGGCGGCACCTTCACAGATGTGGTGGCGATCGACCAGGAGACACATGAGCTGATCGGCAAGCTGAAGCTGCCGACGACGCACAATGCGCGCGAGGGGGTGGCAAAGGGGATCGTCGCCGCGATTGAAGAGGCACTGCGGCGATTCGGGATCTCGCCCGGTGAGGTGGTCTTCATCGCCCACAGCACGACTCAGGCGACCAATGCGCTGCTCGAAGGTGATGTGGAGCCGGTTGGAATCATCGGGATTGGCGAGGGGATCGAGGGGCACCTTGCACGACGCGCAACGCGGGTGCCTCCCATTCGGCTGACGGCCCGGAAGAGCCTGGCGGCGCTTCACGACTACGTTGCTGCCGATACGGCCGACTTTGCCGGCGCGGCCAGGGCAGCGATCGAGCGGCTGGCAGCCTTGGGGGCGCGAGTGATCGTTGCCAGTGAGGCCTTTGGTGTCGACCAGACGGAACGGGAGTCTCTGGTTGCTGATCAGGCACGCGCCGCCGGTTGGCAGGCAACCACCGGCCACGAAGTGAGCAGCCTTTACGGTCTGCGTGTCAGAACCCGCACGGCGGTGATCAATGCGGCGATTTTGCCGAAGATGATCGAGACGGCACGGATGACCGATCTCTGCGTCAGAGAGTCGGGCATCGAGTCTCCGCTGATGATCATGCGCTCGGATGGCGGAGTGATGAGCGTGGCCGAAGTGCATCGCCGACCGATTCTGACGATGCTCTCCGGGCCGGCAGCCGGGATTGCCGGCGCGCTGATGCACGAGCGGGTCTCGGATGGCATTTTCATCGAGGTTGGCGGGACGAGTGCCGACATCTCGGTTATTCGTGATGGCAATCCGGCAACGCGGCCGGCACGTATCAGCGGCCACCGCATGTATCTCGATACGCTCGATGTCAGGACTCTCGGGGTCGGAGGGGGCAGCATGATCCGCGTCGGGGGTGGGGAGAGCGGGCAGGCGCGCCTCGTTGATCTCGGCCCGCGCAGCGCCCATATCGCTGGTCTTGGCTATGCTTGCTATGCTGATCCGGCCGATCTCGATGGCGCGACCGTCGAGATCATTCGCCCAACCGAGGGTGATGAGTGCGATCACGTTGCTTTGCGTACCCGCGAGGGTCGCCGGCTTGCCCTGACGACGACCTGCGCGGCCAATTGCCTCGGACTGGTCGCCGAAGAGCAGTTCGCCCGCGGCAATGGCGACTCGGCCCATCGCGGGTTCGCTCTCCTCGCCGCCTTCCTCGGTGAGGGCGAAGATGCCGATCAGCTTGCGCGAAGTGTGCTGCTGATCGGATCCCGCAAGATTGCCGCAACCATCGAGGAACTGATCGTCGAGTACCGACTTGCCCGCGACCAGGCAGTGCTGGTTGGGGGTGGTGGCGGTGCCGCCTCGCTCGTGCCATTTACCGGGCAGGAGATGGGAATCGAATACCGCATCGCCCGCAACGCCGAGGTGATCTCGCCGATCGGAGTGGCCATGGCAATGGTGCGCGACAGCGTCGAGCGCAATATCGTCGATCCCTCCCCCGAGGATATCCTTCGCGTCCGTCGTGAGGCGACTGATGCCGCCATTGCCGCCGGCGCCACACCCGACTCCGTCGAGGTCACCGTCGAGGTCGACAAGCGGCGCAACCTCGTCCGCGCCATTGCCGTCGGCGCTACCGAAATGCGGCGTCGTGACCAGGACAGCGTGGTGCTCGATCAGGCCGCCTGCCGCGCCGCCGCCGCCAGATCGATGCGGCTGCCCGAAAACCTGCTTCACCTCGAAGCCGAAGTCGGCAGTTACCTTGTCTTTTCGGGCTTGCTGACCTCACAATCACTATTTGGTCTCTGGCGGAGACGTCAGCGAATGCTGAGGGTCGTCGATCGCAGCGGGGTCGTCAGGCTCCAGCGAGGAGCAGCTCACGTTACTGTGGCACGGGCCGACGGGATAGCTGCCGCGATAACCAGCGCCGTCGAGCAACTGACCGATTTTGGAGATGCCGGTCGAACCATCCCTGACCTCTTTCTCCTTTACGGTCCACGGCTCGCCAATTTCTCGGGGCTGGCCACACTCGAACAGGTCCTTGCCCTTGTCGAAGTCGAGCTTCGCTCGCTCGACCCGGAGACGGCCATCGCCATTGTTGCCTCTCCACGGTAAGGTTGATGAAAATTAAATGGAGTTTGCTGACTGAAGATGGGTTCCATTGATCACAGACTGAGGGCAAAGAGAGAGGCTCGGAGCGTCCTGTCCGGACTGCTGCTCTCCTCTTTTGTCTTTATGGCTGTCGTGATCATTGCAACCCTTGGAGAGCCGCAACCATCAGCGGCTTCAACCAATGTGCAGTCAGATACACAGGCCAAAAAGCGTGCCTCGGAGGTGCTGAACGAGAGCCGGCACGCCACCGGTTTGCAGAATCTCAACACATTTTACGCTTCCGGCAAATCCCGACGCATCATCAGGTATTTCAGCGTCCAGTCGCCAACCCGCGTTGTCGAAAAGGAGAAAATTCTCTCCGGTAAGGTGCGCATGGACTTCGCCCTGCCAGACAAGTTTCGCCTGCAAATCAAGGGATCGACCCTTGGAGGTTTCGGCTTCTCCTTCGAGGATGTCATTAACGGTGAACAGGCGTGGAGGAATCCGCCGATGAAGGTTCGCTCCTTCAACCGTGACCAGCGAGTAATCGACGTCGGCGATATCGAGCGGACGCTGCTCATGCAGGCCAGAACTGCGCGCCAGCAGATAGTCTTCTACTCCATCGGCTGGCTGCTGACCTCGCCCTCCTGCTACCAGCTCGATCTGACCTATGAGGGCATCTTTCCGGTCGAAGGTGTCGAATATGATGCCATCCTCTCCGAGAGTCCTGACGGGTTGCGTGCGATGCTGCTCTTTGACCGCAAGACGCGGGTCCTTTCACAGCTGGCCGTCAGCTTCATCGATGCCCATCACGATGCGGTGGTCGTCGAGGTTGCCAGCGTCGATCGCCGCTTCGTTGCCGGTACCTATGCGCGGGCTCGCGAGGAGCGTCGCCGACGAACACTGCCGCCGCAACGACAAGAGGTCATCTGGCGGTATTTCGATCATCGACCGGTCGATGGCATCCTCATCCCGCACCGGGCTACCATCCATTTCAATGGTCTTCTGATCGAGGAGACGGTCATTGACAAGGTCAGGGTCAATCAGCCCATCGATGCGAAGACGTTTGCCGGCAAAGAGGAGGTCAGGTACTGAACCCGATGTGGAGTGATCTTCTCTGTCTTGAGGCGAGCAGCCTTGCCCGACGGGTGCGTGAGGAGCATGGCTCCGGCAGTGCCGGGGCTCTTGCTGCCCGACTCGGAGTGCCGATTATCGAGGATTGCTGGCAGGTAGCAGGTGGTCGAATCCTCAACCTTGCCGAATGCTCGTTGCGGCCGCCGGAGATACGCCTCAATCGCCAGGCGATCGCCGATCTTGCCGTTCGACTCGCTGCCCGATGCGAGTGTCTGCCTCACGGGGTGCCGACCGAAGAGGATCTGATCGAGCTTGCCGTCGCTCACGAACTCTACCACCTGCTTTCCGGCTGTGCATCAGGTCTCGCAGTCGAGCTGGCGGCCCACACCTTTGCCCGGGAGGTCACCGCCCTGCCATTCTCTCCCGAAGCTTTCGCGTCGCTGCTCTCACCGCACGACCGGCGAGAGGAGATTCAATGAAGCTTTACCTTGGAATCGACGGAGGGCAGAGCCACACCACGGCGCTGATTGCCGACAGGACAGGGAAGATCCTCGGGGAGGGGCATGCCGGTCCCTCAAATCATACCCGCGAACCCGGGGGACGCGAGCGGCTGATCTCTGCTGTTACCGGCTCGGTCGGCGAGGCCGCCGCCGCCGCCGGGCTCGCCGGCAAGCGACTCCGCTTCGCTGCTGCCCACCTCGCTCTCACCGGTGAACCCGAGGAGAAGATTGACATTGTCAACGAGATCCTCACTGCCGACTACCTCCGGGTTGGCCACGATGCCCCCGGCGCGCTTGCCGGGGCACTTGTCGGTAACGATGGTGCCATCGTTCTTGCCGGTACCGGATCTGTGGCCTGCGGTCAGATCACCCGCCCGAACGGTGAGCGCGACTACATTCGTGTCGGTGGCCATGGCTACCTCTTCAGCGATGAGGGCAGCGCCTTGGCCATTGCCCGTGAGGGACTTCGCCTCGCCCTTCGCCTTGAGGATGAGGGCCTCAAGGACCCTTTACAGCCACTCCTCCTTCGCTTCTTCAGGCACCAGAGGCTCAAGGCCATTGCTCAGGACTGCTATGCCGGCCTGATCTCACGCGATCACCTCGCCTCCTTTGCCGCACAGATCGGTCGGGCAGCCGAACGTCGTCCCGGAGCTTCACGCCAGATCATCGACCGGGCAGCCCTCGAACTCGCCAACCTCGCCCTCGTTACCGTCAGACGACTCGGTCTCACGGACCGGCCTGTCAATATCTCCTACGCTGGCGGCGTCTTCAGGAATCAGCGACTGCTGAACCAATTTACTGCTCATCTCGCCAATGACCTTCCACTCGCCAGTCTTACCCCACCGCGATTCGGCCCCGAGATCGGTGCGCTCATCCTTGCCTACCTCGGCGCCGGCCGGAGGTTGACTGCAGGCCTCGTTGGGAATATCTCCTCCGGCCCCACCAAACACTTACAGGCCTGACACCTTCAAATCACGTCAGATTGACCTCACGCAGAGGAGAGCATTCCGTTGCGATACTCCTGTATACCTATCTTCCGGTGGTTTGAATGCGTCACTCCTCTCCTGGCGATTCCAGCCTGCCGCATGCCAACGTTGCCTGCTCCGATTCAGCTCTGACCGCCAATGGTAAAGAAAGCGTGCTCCTCGACTGCCGACTTTCCCTGTCTGATGATGACGCGGATTTCGTATCTTCCCGTCTTGAATGTCTCGATGGGGACCGGGGCAATGAATGGTATCCTGCCCCGCTCATCGGCCTGGCCCAGTGTGGGTGTGGCCTGTGCCATCACCTCTCCGTCCAGCAGGAACTCGAGCGCAAGTTGCGGCTTCTCACTGGTCATGTTGCCCGGGTATACGACAAAATAGAATGACAAACTGGTTCCCGGAGTCGGCAGAATCGGGTCACCAAGGTTGGGGATGATCCTGCCATCGGCAAAGCGAAATGGATTGTCTGCATCCCTGACACCGGGATCGACCGGATCGACCCGCTTGATGACGGTGACACTGCTCATCGACAAATCCCGCTTTGTATTCGCAGCCTGTTGCCCGACCATCAGGATTGCCCGCCGGGCGCTGAGGTGGCCTCCATCACGATCGTGTACTGCGGTCTCAAGCGTGTAGCGGCCTGCAGGCAGACGGAAATTTCGTATGAAAACGACATTGCCACGCTTCAGCCCCTCAAGCTTTTCGAGCGGCCCCTCGAACGGATAATCCTGGCTGAACTTCTGTACAACTGCCCCGTCAGCCCCTTTGATGAGGGCCATCAGCGCGATATGTGAGCGGTAGGTGTTCTTTGCCTTGTCCGGGATGAAGGTCAGATTGGCAACCGGGACTTCACAGATCAGGGCATAATGCGTCCCGCGTTCGTCCGACTCAAAGTGCATCGGAGCAGTCCGATACTCAAATTCACGCGGCAGTTTCACGTTTCCGAGAGCTGCCAGCATCGGCATCTCAAAACCAAGGAGTCCCGGAACTCCGGACTCACCCGGCGGCAGGGCAAAGTAGCCACTTCGCGTCTGTGCCAATGTATCCGGTCGCAACAATTTTACCTTGATCTCTCTGAACCTTCCGTCATACTCACGTGAGACCGGTGTGTAGGAGACTTCATAGTAGGTAGCCAGTTCGGCTCCCACTCGTCTGATCGGTGTGCGAATATCATTGGTGTTGGCGATCAGGAATCCCCCGGTGCTCTCGGCCAGCGTCGCAAGGTTGAACTGTGTGTCCTTGAGGATCGAACCCTCGGCAGTGTCAAAGGCCTTTGCCTGCTCTGGCGTCACCGGCTGGCTGCCCCGGTTCCGCTGCTGCTGCTGTGTTGCTGAAACCGCGGCATTGAGCGCCTCGCGCGCCGCGTCCGTCTGCCGCGAGGTTTGCAACCCTCGCGCATCGACCGCATAAAAGCTGACATTGGATTTGTTGGCCGCACTGATCGTGTTCTTCAACACCTCTGTCAGTACAGGTGTCACCTGCAACCCTTCCGAGAAATAGAGGATTGTCTTGCGTCCGCTCAGCCTCCGCTGTTCACGAACCAGTGAGAGCAGCGAATAGAGTGACGAGCTTCCCTGCTGTTGCCGCTGCAGATCATCTGTCAGGCGGAGGGTGTTGATAGTGATCTCCGCCAGCCTGGTGGCCACTGCCATCTGGCCAATCCCGACACCACCCGTTGCCTGTGCGTTGGCTGATGCCGCGTCTGTCGCCGTCTGCGAGTTCAGATAATTCTGCAGCTCCCGCTCGATTGCCAGTGACTGCTCGGCAAACTGCGGTGATGCTGTTCCACTGGCCCGCTCGACCGCTGTTTTGAGGCGATCAACATCATTGGAGAATTGTTGTAATACCCTTAGTTGCTGGTCAAGGACAAAGACTGCCACCATTGTGTTCGGTCGAAGTTCATTCTTCAAAAACTCATTCGCCGCGTCACGAGCCAGAATGCGACTCTCGTTATTGAGTCGCTCAAAAATCATTGTTACCAGGTTGATCTGTCGCAAAGGGTCGGCACCGCCTCCGGGTCCGCCTGCCCTAACGGCCTGAGTGCCCCCGCCCGTCGCTGGTATTTCGCTGGCCACCACCGGACGATTCCGGTCGATCAGTCGAAAAGAGCTCAATTGCTGTCTGATCCCATCCTCGTAAACCTCAACTTCATCCGCACGCAGATCACTCACCGGCCTTCCCCGCTTGTCACGAACCACGAGGTCAAGCAGTACCTCCTCTGAGCCAATCCGAATGGTTCCGCCCTGGTCCCCTTTCTCTCCCTGCTGCTCTCTTCCTGCCTGCTGCGCCCGTGAACCAGCCGGCGTGAGAAATGATGCCACCAACAGCGCGATAACTCCCCAATTATGTATCTTCATTTGCATCTTTAACTACCTCCCGCGCAGCTTCTCAAGCCTCTGAAATTCAGCCCGTGCCTTCTCCGCATCCTTCTCCCGGCCCGCTCGTGCATAGGCGCGTGACAGCGCAAAGTACATCTCCGGACTGTCCGGCGCAAGCCTCACACCAGTCTCCAGCGATCTGATCGCCAACTCGATCTCTCCCAGCTCCAACAGTATGCGGCCAAGAGCATTGTGGGTCGCAAACAATCCCGGTGCCAGTCTGACCGCCTCCTCCGCGTATCCCCGCCCGCTTGCATACTCCCTGCGCTTGATATACTCAAAGGCGAGTTGCAGCCGTGCGGCCACATGCCCCGGTGAAATTACCAGCTCACGCTTGAACTGTGCAATTGCCTCATCAGGTAAGTCTCGCAGCAGAAATGTCCCATAGGCATAATGAACCCCGGCGATCTCCGAGTATCCTGCCAACAGTTCACTGTATTCCCTGCGTGCCTCTTCGAGACGCCTCGTCGCCGCAAAATAGGCTGCCCGCCCCGTCTTTAATGCCGGCTCTCTCTTCTCTGCCGGCAGATCCTCCGGAAGATATGGCAGCCGCAACATCGTCACTCCCAGTGCCAGAATCAACTCAATCGTCTCCTGCGGCCCTGTAAATGAACGCAAAATCACATCGTAGGCCAGCTCGAAACTCTCGAACCGGTTGAGCAGAATTACCTCGTGATACCGCGCTACCCGACGTAACTCCTCGTTATCTCCGAAGCCAAGACTGTTCCCATACCGCAGGTGTTTCAATGATGCCGCGTATTCCTTCAATTGAAACTCGCACAGCCCGAGCATTGACCAGCCAGGACCGAACTTCGGATCTGCCAGCACAAGATTATTGAAAGCCCCACGCGCTTCCCGATATTGATCACGCTCATAAAAGATCGTTCCTGCGTACCACCACCCTTCACTCCATTTCGGCCTCAGCCTTAGCGCCTGCAGGTACAGCCCTGATGCCTCGTCCAGCCGATCAGCCTCACGAGCTTTTTGTGCCTCTCTCGCCAGCCGCTCAAACCTTGATGATGTCGCTGAACGTCCGGCCTGGCCCCCTGCCTCAGTCACGGTTGTCACCATCATCCCCGCAGCCAGCATTGCCAGTATGATAATCAATTGCCTTGTCATTAATTCTGTTCAGTCTTCAGCAAAAGAGGGGGGCACAGTCCTCAGGACCACCACCCCCCTCCAGTCCGGTAAATTACTGTCAATCAGGTTCAACCACTCTCGGCCGGTCCATCCCGGGAGAGACTATCCCCCGGGACGCCAAACCGGCAAGCCTCGATCAGAAGTTGAATTTGACCGACATCGTGATGATGCGACGCCCAAACTTGTTGTCCGTTACCCGCCCGAAATTGGCCTTGGTGAAGGCATTGGGCACCAGCTTCGGATTGGCCGAGTTTGGATTGTCCGTCTCAAACTGCAGATTGAGGTTGTTCTCGATCAACGAATTCAACGGATGATTGAGAAAGTTGTTCGCCGACACCCTGAACTGCAGCCGCTTCGTCTCCGTTAACTGGAAGTTTTTCGAGAGCGTCAGGTCGTGGGTGTTATACATCGGCCCCTTGAGGTAGGGGAAGACGTAGGCACCCGTCTGACCGGGAGCCGGCGGCGTAAAGCAGTTGAGATTCGCATACTGATTACTCCCAAGGCCCTTGCGCGGATCACAGGTCAGTATCGGCTGCGCGGTCGTGTTCGGAGTGCCAAGCACTGAGGCGACGTTTCCCGGATTGTAGATTGTCACCGTGTCAGCGTCGGCCTTGCCCGCACAGAGTGCTGCCGTTGCCGGATTTGCTTTCGCAAAACGGCAGGTCTGATCGAGCGCCCCACTCAGCCGGAAATTGACGCTGTTTGCCTGCAACGGAAAGCCGCTGGCAATCTGCGAAATCCCCGACAACTGCCAGCCGTCGAGTACTCCCTTAGCGACCGGATTGTTCGTCTTCATATAGTCCTTGGCAATATTCGGCAACTCAACCGTGTAGGCAATATTGAAGGCATGAGTCCGATCGTAACCAAGTATGCCATAGTTGTGACCACGCAGATTGAGCGAGTCAGCCGCTGATCCCTGAGCTCCACCATTGCGGATCCCCAGTGCTTTCGAGAAGGTGTAGGATGCAAGGTAGTTGAAACGCCCGGTCTGCCGCGAAAGCGTCATCTGCAGCGAGTTGTAATTCTGAAAGGCAATGTGGCTCACCACATTGACGGTGCCGTAACCCTTGAAGGGGCGGAAGGCATCACAGTTCTGGCCAAGCGCCGCCGCCTGGCGACATCCTGCCGTTCCCAGCGGAACCAGGTTCTGGTCCTGCGTGAAGAGCTGGTCACGACTGCGATTGCCGACGTAGGCTGCCTCCAGCGTCATCCTTCCCGGCAGTCGCTGCTGCAGGGTCAGGCTGTAACTGTCGACAAATGGCTGACGATCATCATTCGGATCGAGCGCCTCAAAGGCCCTTACCAGATCCGCTGATGCCACCCGCGCATCAAGCTCGCGGAAGCTTGTCACCCCGGTACTGCCTACCTTCTTCAGTCCGGCAGCTATGTCGAGCCCGCTCGTCAACTGCGCGTCATGATAGTACGATCTTCCATAACCTCCGCGCACTACCGAACGCCCCGTTCCGAAAAGATCGAAGGCGAAGCCCAGTCGCGGCGCCACATTGAGGAATGGGGTCGGCGCTCCGGAGAGTGGAATATTCTTGTCCTTGCTGTTCCAAAGCACTCCCGGAAGTTTTCCGGCATTGGCATCCGCTTCGTTGTATTTTGAACGGTCAAAGACCGCAAAACCGAAGCCCTCCCGGTCGTACCACTTGCCAAGGTGGTAGAAGCGCGCCCCGAGATCGAGTGTCAGTCGGCGCGTTGCCTTCCAACTGTCGCTGGCATAGAACTCGAAGGTGTGAAACCCGATGTTGCGCAACACGTTCTTCGTCGATTCCGAGTAATCGTTGATGCGCCCCAAAAGGATATCGGCCATCGCATTGCCGCTGCTGTTTCCGCCCCAGGTGGCAAATACTGCCTGTCCGTTCGAGACTTCGTTGCCCGGTTGCTTGTTGATCACATACTCATAGTAGCCGCCAAACTTGATCGTATGCTGCGAGACCACTTTCGTCATGTTGTCGGAAATGTTGGCCAGATGCTTGGTGGCAAAAAGAATCGGATCGAAGCCCCCCGGATTGAAGAGGACCGGCCCCTCACCCCACGCCGTGATCGCCGAGGGGATCTGGTCCAAACCGTTCTTGAACAACCCCCGGAAAGGTATGTTGAGCGACGATTTCGAGACCTTCTTCGGATCCTTGAACTGGTTGGGGAAGTCGATGAAACTGTAACCGAAGACTACTTCGTTGGTCAGCGTCGGCGAAAAGACGTTGGTCAGACTCGCACTCACCGAATCTGACCGGTTTGGCGCCTCCACCGGAGTCGCGTATGGAACCTGTCCAGCATTCCTCCACCAGAGTCCGATCGGAAACTGCTGCAACTCTGTCTGCAGGTTATAACGCGCATAGAACTTGGTGTTCTCACTGATGTTGTAGTCGATGCGCGTCAGCGTCTGTTTCATATTCTGATCGAGCTCGACCGCCTTGACATAGTTGTATCCCTGGTTGGCTCCGGGATCAACATTGGGGAGTGGAAAGAGTCCCATCATCACCCGACCCGTCGGATCTATCTGGTTTGCCGGAATTCTTCCGTTGACGATTCCTGTCAGTCCGCTGCCGGGGTTGTCGACCGGTACAGCATTGACCTGCGATGACAAGAGCTTGGCCAGATAGCCCGAGTCGCTGAAATCGCCCGAACGCATCGCCTGCGTTGGCACACGCGATCGCAATAACCCGGTGTCCAGCCGCTGACGATAGAACTCGAAGCCGACAAAGAAGAAGAGCTTGTCCCGATTCTTGTTGAAATTGGTGCCTGGTATCAGCACCGGCCCTCCGAGGTTGCCGCCCGGAAAGGCATAAAAGTTCTCAGGACGAGTCTGATTCGCCCGATTGAATGACCAGTCGTTGGCGTTCATCTTATAGTGGCGGAAGAAGCTGTACGCGGATCCATGGAATTCCTTCCCGCCTCCTTTCGAAATGGCCGTCAGCACGATCGGTCCCTTCGAGACATCCGCACCAAAGTTTGATGTCGAGACCTTGAACTCCTCGATCATCTCCGGATTGATATTGATCGGCGTTGCACAATTGCAGCCCGGATCAGAGACGTGCGCTCCGTCAGCAACGATATCAAGCGCGTCTGCCCGCGTACCGTTTGCCGAGAAGTTGCCAATCGCGCTCTGCTTTCCACCATCTCCGTTGCCGTTGATGCCGATTGCCTCACCATTGTAACCCGGTCGGTTGTCGAGACCCGTGATCGGCGTAAATCCCGGCAAAGCCTTGATCAGCTCCGTCGCATTGCGCCCTACCAGCGAAAGATTCTGAATCTGCTTGTTGGTCAGTGTCAGACTCTTCTCCCCATTGTCGGCCGGCGCTACCCGATCATCATTGGCCACAATATCCACTGTGCTCGTCACTGCTGTCGTTCCCAGCACTATGTCAGAGATTGTTCTGCGGTCCCCCGCACTGATCTTGACTCCTCCCAATTCCCATTTGGCAAATCCCTGCGCCTCGACGATCACCGTGTAGTCGCCGGTCGGTACTGCCGCAAAGGCAAACAACCCCTCGGAATTGCTGACTGTCCGACGTGTATCTCCTGACAGCTGATTCCTCAGGGTAATGTTGGCGCTCGGAATGACTGCTCCTGTCTGGTCACTAACGATCCCGGTCAGCTGCCCTGTCAGCACCTGACCTTCAACCGTACCAGAGCCCAAACCCGTCAAACCAAGAGCCAGCATCAACAATAAGCATAATCTCCTGGGTATGGATACCCCTTTCAGCCTTTTCATCGTTGATCTCCTGTCTCTGATTGTTGATTATACAGGGAGGTGAAATCACCCCGAAGCAATGTGATCAGGACACACCGGAACTCACAATCCACCGCTGCTGGTTGATTACTTCACCTGCGCTTCCTGTCTGCACAGGCTTCCGATCCGAAAGACCTCGCCCGGCCACAGCCACGAATCAACTCAGGAAATGGACAATTGTTGTTGCCCAGAGCTGAAGCATGACTCATGTCTGCTTTTTTTGCAGAAAGATGCAACTCCCCGCGTCTTCGAATGTCTCAATGTACTGCCGCTGCTTAGTTGTTATTAACCTGATCTTGTCGATTCGATTTGTGTGTTTGTTTACTGTTTGAAGATCAGGTGTCTGAAACTGCAAGAGAGAAACTGCAAGAGTAAAACTCCATAAGTACCGAAAATGAAAATCAATGCTGAAAGGACGGCGTGAAAGTAGCACAATATTCAGAGTGCGGTCAACGATTATTCATACTGCGGGACGGACACATTCAAGCTGTTTCAGAAGTGTGAGGAGATCGAGGGTGCCGGATATACTCAATCGGGTACCGGGGCCGTTAGCGGCTCTGCTCCGGGTTGAGGTCACCCGGCCGGACAACACGAATCTGATGATCCGTGAATTGGAAATGGGAGCCGGGGATCTCATATTTTGGCATATGACAACCTGCGCAATTGGAGCGTGGCGATGCCCGACAGGGGCGTGGTCCGGTGGTTGCGGGATTATCGCTCCGGCGGTGGCAGGCAAGGCACTTTGCATCGTAGAAGGCAGGATCGGGGCGAACCTCTTCGTGAGGGTTGTGGCAGGTACTGCAGGCGATGCGTCGGTCGTCGAAGTCGTAGCATTTGCTGCTGAAGATGCGGTATGGCTGAAAGCGGACACCGTCGACGCCCCTGACCCGCATCAGTTCAACCTGGGCCCAGGTGCGATGGCAGGAGCCGCAGAACTGCGTCTGTCCCTCGGTGTCAAAGCGGCCCGGATTGAGAATGAGGCTCGATGAGCCGCGACGGTCAGATTTCGATGGCGATTTCATGAGGGCGACGTGCTGATCACCCGGGCCGTGGCACCCTTCACAGGAGATACCCGGCGTCATCTTGTCGAGCTGAAGACGGCCTTCGGCAACGGCTGCGGTCGCGTGGCATCCAAAGCAGTCCTTCAGATCGGCTGAATCCATGGCCCGGCCAACTGCCTCCGCGAGGGATGCTGCCGGGATGCGCGGTGCACCGATCGTGTAGTCGAGGCCACCTATTTGATCATAGAAGCTGACGCGGCTTTCATAGTAGCGTCCTTCACGTTCAAAAACGTAGGTCTGGCCGGCTTTGCCAAGGCCGAAGGCATAGAGAATCGGCACTGAGATCGATTCTCTGCCATCGCTGACAGTGTAGATGCTGCGATCACCATCACGTCGAATATTGTAAATGAACCGTCCGCTTCTGAAGTTCAGATCAGGGTTGGCGCTGAGGATGCGGCTTTCGCTGGCAAGCTCCAGCGCCTTTCCCATTGTCGTTTGGGGTTGAGTCTTCACCTGGGTGTGGCACTCTCCGCAGGTGGCGTTACCCAGCATTCGCCGCCCTGCCGGAACTGCTGTCGGCCGCCATTCTGGTGGCGGGGCGAAACTTTTATCGCTCTGTGCGCTGCTGACCGGACCCTGAGCAATGCCTGTACCAGTGATCTGCGGCAGGTTCATGCCCACTGCCAGGATAAGCAGCACGATAATGATGGCAATTTTGAGTCGATGTTCCATTACTCGAACCGGGCAGATGAGTTCTTTCAGGGTTTCTCGCGGGCACCTGGTTGTCTGGCCTGTCGCTCGGCGTTGAGTCGATTGACGATCGCCTGATGGCGATCACCATCGGCCTTACGCCGCAATCGATAATAGGCAGTCGCGAGCATGACGTGAGCCTCAACAAAGTCAGGAGCATCCCTGACGACTCCTTCAAGCCTCTCCCGGGCAATGTCGAATCTTCCCTGACCGAGATCAATGCTGGCAATGTAGTAGCGTGAGTTTGGCTCATTGGGGCGAACCAGCAAAGCTTTCCGGAAATAGTCCAGCGCTTCGTCATACTTCTGATCCTGCTTGCGCAGAATGCCCATTTGGAGGTTGGAGTTGAAGTCGTTTGGATTGATCCGGAGCTCGCGGCGAAAGTACTCCTGTGCGCCATCAGTGTTTCCCGCCATCATCTGCGCCTGGCCAAGGTAGGCGTTGACCGCCGGCAACTGCGGGTTGAGCTTTGCCGCCTGTTCAAGCTCAGCGATCGCCCTGACATTCTCCTGGATGAGCAGGTAGGTTGTCCCCATCAGCAGTCGTGCCTCGGCGGAGTCGCCACGTCGCATGATTCGCTCGATGTAGATCTGTCCACGCTCTCGCTCTCCGTCGCGCACCAGTGCCGTACCCAGCAGGTAGGCTGCCGCGAGATCAGCCGGATTGCGCTCAGCCACCGGTGTGATCAACTCGACTACTTTGCGATTCTCACCCATTTGCAGGTAGCAGTCAGCCAGCAGCAGGATGGCATTGAGCCGCTCAGGATGATCAGCGATCAGTTGTCTTAACTCCTCAGCCGCCTGTCCGATGCGCGCCGATTTATAGTAAGCAGTCGCGAGGTTGAAGTGTATGTCGGGATGGTGCGGGTCGATCCTGAGTGCGCGCTGGTACTGCTCGATCGCCTCGTGATACCGCCCCACCCGCGCCAGCGCTGCCCCAAGGTTGGAGCGGATATCATATCTCTCCGGATGTGCCGCCAGAAAGATCTGGTATTCACGAATCGCACCGTCTATATCACCCGCACGGTGCATTTCAATGGCGCGCCCCGGAGATGCCTCTCTGCCACTCCCCTGGCCGAATCCCGGCGAGGTCAGCAGACACAACACGATTGCTGAGCAATAAAGCAGCCCCGGTATAAATCTGCGAGATGTTGT
>CAIKMY010000214.1 GCA_903828635.1 uncultured Acidobacteriota bacterium | reverse complement strand
GGCAATGCCGAGGCTGCGATGGCGTCGGAAGTAGTTCCGTACGGGGGCGAAACGCTGGTCGAGCACGATGCCGATGCGACTCATGCTCGGTCACCCGTGTGCGAGCCAAGCAGTCCGGTCGGCCGAAATACCAGGAAGACTACGAGGAGCGAAAAGACAATCGCTCCTCCCCATCGGCCGTACCCGAAGGCAGATGCGGCTACCTCAACGAAGGCGATAAGGAATCCGCCCAGCGCGGCACCCGCAGTGTTGCCGATCCCACCAAGAACCGCGGCGGTAAAGGCCTTCAGGCCAGACTGGAAACCGAGACCGAAACTGGTGTTGCCGTAGTAAAGGCCATGCACGACGCCAGCAGCCCCGGCAAGACCAGACCCGATCAAAAAGGTAATCATGATGGTTCGATTGATGTCTACGCCCATAAGCGACGAGGCATCACGGTCCATCGAGGTGGTGCGCATGGCGCGACCGGTTCGGGTGCGGGAGATAAAGAGCTGCAGCACCACCATCAAAATCAGCGCTGAGGCGATGACGAAGAGGTTGAGGAGTGGGATGCGGGTCTCGCCCACCATAATCACCCACTCAATCGGGAACACCTGCGGTACCTTGACGATGGTTGGCCCAAACGTGAACTGGATGATGTTCTGCAGAATGAAGCTCACGCCGATTGCGGTGATCAGGGGGGCCAGCTTTGGAGCCCTGCGGAGTGGGCGATAGGCTAGGCGCTCGATGATGGCACCGACGATCGCCATCACGACAATCGTGCCGGCAAAGAGAAGCAAAATTGAAGCTACAAGTGCCGGGATGTCAGTCACCGCCCCCTCATGCCCAAGCAGGCTCGAGGCGATAAATAGCGCAACAAATGAGGCGACCATGAAGACGTCGCCGTGGGCGAAGTTGATCAACTCGATGATGCCATAGACCATGGTGTATCCGAGAGCAACAAGGGCGTAGATTGCCCCCAGGGTCATGGCGTTCAGGAACTGGTTGGGTCCGAGTACTAGGAGCATCGAGGCCAAGAACGCGGCAACGATCACAGGAAGACGCAACTGACGTAAGGCTCCCCCAGTTGCGACCTGCGCAGTAGCCACTAGCCCCCCTGGCAATCTGACGTACGGGCCGCGTGTGCGACCCTTGACACGTTCCGTAGATAGTGCCCGCTCACGCCTAATTAGGCAAGGGAGAACGGTCCACGCCCCTCCGCATTGGTCGATGAGGAGGAAGAAAGTGGAGCCCCTGGCCCCCTTGTGGGGGTGCCAGGGGCTCCAACAGTCCCTATTCGCAGTGTGTAGGGTCGCCCCTACGCCACCGGATTAGTTACCGTAATTCACTTCCTCAACGAACTTCCAAGCGCCACCCTCAACCTTGTAGAGGGAGATGATGCGCTGGGTCGTATCGCCGACCTCGTCAAAGCTGACCGAACCGAGAACCGTCTCGAAGACGGTGCCCTTGTCGACCACGGCTGCGCGCACAGCCTCGCGGGTCACTTCGCCACCTGCAACGGCGGCCTTGATGCCCTCGATTACGATTTGCGCGCAAGCGTATGCAGCATACGCATAGCCCTCGGCATCCTTGCCGAATTCAGCCTTGAACTTGGTGTTGAAATCATCCTTGCCCGGGATGTTCTCAATTGCAGCCTGTGACGCATAGCTGTTGGCAGCATTCGCCCCTGCAATTGCAACATACGAGCCGTCGCCGACGCCGTCATAGATGCCGTCGCCACCGAAGAATGGAAGATCACCAAGGCCAGCCTGAGCCAGCGCATGGCGGAAGAGCGGTGCGCCGTCTGAAGTCACGCCGCCGTAGAAGATCGAGTCAGCGCCCTTGGCTGCTGCATCAGATGCAG
>CAIKMY010000213.1 GCA_903828635.1 uncultured Acidobacteriota bacterium | reverse complement strand
GGGTGAAGATGAAGGCGGCGCCTGCGCCATTGATCCGCTCGACAATCTGATTGCGAGTGCGCATCGCCTCCATCATCCGTGAGCGGTCACTGCGAGGAACCTCCGGCAGTTCGAGAATGACAACCCGACCTTTGACCTGCTCCGGCGCGAGGGTGGCGAGATCGGCCGGGTTGGCCGACAACCGCAGAAGCGGAGCAGCCGTCAGTTCAATCGCCTGCTCACCCTGAAAGCTGACACGCTGCGGTGGAATGGCAAGTGTCTGCGGTCCATCCTCGATCATCAGCTCGAAAGCATCGAGCGCCGGTTGAGTCACCTGCCACTTCGCCACCTGAAAGAAGCTTCTCTTCCCATCCTGCTCAACGGCAGGCTGAAGACCGGCGCGCATGAACTGGCTGGCAATATATTCGGCGGCGAGATCAAGTCCGCGTGACGGCGTGTTACGTCCTTCGAGCAGATCGGAGGCAAGGAAAGTCAGATTGCCGCGCAGTGAATCAGCGCTGATCGCGTCGAGTGCGGCTTGCACCCTCACCGGCAGAGCCGGCAGACCAGGGGACTCGCCCCGCACCGGCATCTTCTTTCCAGGTACGCTCTTCTTTTGTACGCTCTTCTGCGGTACGCTCTTCTGTTGAGAAACGACGCCACCCGCGAGGAAGAGAACGAGGACGATCCCCGGCAGCGGAGATCGTCCCATTTTCATCAGAGTCATTATTATTCCCTGCAACTTACAGCCCGCAAGGCCCACGAGGCCGGCCTCAGAAATTATCGGATGCGAGATAGGCATCGATCACGGCCTGCTCGCCTTCCCTGCCGGGACGCGAGTTACCATGCTCCATACCGACGACGCCGGTGAAGCCCTTGGAGTGAATATGCCGGAAGATGTTGCGGTAGTTCATCTCGCCGGTCGTCGGCTCCTTGCGACCCGGGTTGTCGCCAACCTGGAAATAGGCAACCTCACTCCACGCCTGGTCGATATTGGGAATGATGTTCCCTTCGGTAATCTGCTGATGATACATATCATAGAGAATCTTGACCGAAGGACTGTTGACACCACGACAGATGGCATAGGCCTGGGAGATTCTGGTGAGGAAGAGCCGCGGATGATCACGGCGATTATTGAGCGGCTCCATGACCATGGTCAGATTGGCCTTCTCACAGATCTCGGCACAGCGGCGGAAGTTATCGATGACGTTGGCAGTCTGATAATCCCAGTCAAGCCGCTCGTCGTGGCAGCCGGGAACCACCGTGCACCATTTGGCATTGACGCGCTTTGCGACCTCGACGGCATTACGGATATCGGCGAGCATCTTCTCACGAATCTCCGGCTTGTTGAGCACCATCGTCTGGTTCTGAAAATCGACGATCGCGACAAAGACTCCCATCTCCATCCCCAGTTTGGCGAGGGTCTGTCCGATGCGCTCCTGATCGGCTACCGGGCGATTGGGAAGCCCGTTATCCTCCAGCGCGGTGAAGCCCTGATCATGCATGAACTTGAGCTGATCGACCAGATCCTCGCCGCTGTGAGCCTTGAACATGCCGAAATGCGGCGCATACCTGAGCTTGAACTTTGCCGGGGGTGGCAGAGCCGTGACACTGCTGCTCTCCGCTTCGACCGTTGTCCTGCCCGCCACGGCAATGCTGGCGGCCACTCCACTGGTGATGAAATCCCTGCGTTTCATTCGGACCTCCGTATCTTTCCTGATCTGTGTTGCTGACTATTGTTACCGATCTGTCACCCGGTAGCCACCGGAGCGGGAACCGATCAGATTGCCGGCCCCGCCGACCATTTGCCACCAATCACTTTTTGTAAAAGCGCCAACTCGTCTTGAAGTCGCGTGTCAGCGGCTGTTTCGTAAGAATGGCGCGAACCATCTCGACCGGCATCCGATTCTCCTGGAGGATGGTGTCGTGAAAGGCACGATTGGTCATCTTCCCGGAGTCAACGAGTTCACGATGGAGCGCGTAAAATTGCAATCCACCCAGCATGTAAGCGGCCTGATAGAGCGGGCCGTACATCCCGGCAAAAGATCGTCGAACCTCGGCCGTCGCGTTGTCGACTTCGTGGCCGACGCGCCTGACAAGCAGGTCGATGCATTCCTGCGGTGTCATTTTCTCGAGGTGAAAACTGAGTGAAAAGATGATTCTGGCACAGCGGTGGCTGCGCCAGAAGAGGAATCCGACGCGGTCTTCAACAGTTGCCGGAAATTTCATGTCCCAAAGCAGGAACTCCCAGTACAGGGCCCATCCTTCAGTCCAGAAAGGGGTGGCAAAGATGCTGCGCCAGGGACGGTAGCGTGCGCTCATGAACTGCTGCAACCCGTGGCCGGGGAAGAGTTCATGCTGCACTGTCGGGCTGGAGAAGTGTGGATTGTTGCCGCGCATGCTCATCAGCTTTGCCTCGTGCGGCATGCTGCTGGTCGGATAGGAGACCTGGATGGTTTCACCGCCAAGGAAGAACGGGGAGACGAGCTGCTGCTGCGGCGAGAGCATCTCCATGCGCCACGTCTCGCGAGCCAGTGGCGGAACGGTGACGAGGTCATGCTTGTCGAGGTAGTCGATCGCTTCATTGGCCAGCTTTTTGACGATCTCGGTCTGGCGCCCGGGCTCAACGGCGAGGTTCTTGACGTGCTCGACGGCTTTGAGCCAATCATCACCATAGCCCATCTCGCGCGCCGCCTTTTTCATTTCGGACTCACACCAGGCAAACTCCTGCTCGGCGAGGGCAATCAGTTCTTCGGGTGTGTAAGGGATCATCTCGTAATCGAGCGCACTGAGCAGGGCTTCCCGGCCAATCGGGTTGCCGACGATCGCACCCTCATCACCGGGTCGGACACCGACGACTCTCTCCCGCAGAAAGCCGGAGTAGTTCTGCAAACTCTGATCGAAGGCTTTGTAGGGCTCACCGACCCACCAGGTGAAGAGCGGATCATAGCCGTTATAGAAATCGAACCACGACTTGAGTGCACGGCGGAGGCTGGCAATCTCACCCACGGCGCGGTTGGCCTGAATGCGGCCGACGTTCAGCGTGCCAGCGACGGCGGTTGTTGCCGGTGATGAGGGAGATGATGGCGTGGTTCGTCGATCACGTGGTGTCGCCGGCAGTCCCGCCTCGATCGAGCGGCGCGTCGCATCGAGCTCCCGCGTCAGATGATTGAGTGTGCCGGCAATCTTCATCGCGTCGATCTTCTCCATACGTCGGCGCGACTCCTCGAAATCGATGATCGCCCGGGAGAATGGCAGGATTGGTGCCAATTCACTGAGTACGCGGCTACGAATCGACAGCTCACGCAACTCATGCTCCAGATAGTTGCGGAAGAGAAGATAATCGACCTGCTCGGAATGGCTCAGCCTGCCAAAATCGATCGACGAGAGGCTTGCCTGCCACTGCCGATAGAACTCCTCAAATCGGGCATGACGCCGCGGTGAGCTCTCAACTGTGTAGAATCGCTGGAGACTGCCGCGATCGGCCTGAAATCTCTCAATTGCCGCCCGCAGGCGATTGTTGTCAACCGGCAGGTCCTGCATGCCGGCCTTCACACCTCCGCTCGCGACCACTGCCGGTGAGATGATGGAAGGTGAGATAATGGCGAGGATAAGGACTGCGGACAGAGTCAGTGACCATCTCTTCATCGCTGAACACACCATGCTTGCTGAGTTTATTGTCGTTATTGATTGTCTGCCGGATTGATTGTCTGCCGGATTAGCGATTGGCGGAGGCGGCAATCAGCATGAGACCGGCGAGGAGGCCAATCAGGAAGAGCCCCCAGAGAGTAGTCATCCCCGGGCCCTGGGCCAGCTTGTCGTTATTGCCGATGGCGCGCAAAAAGAGGGCAATGCCCGAGGATCCGCCCAGCAGGACCAGTCCGATTCCGACAAGGTTGAGGACAGTGTTGAATGCCATTAGTTCTCCACCTGGTTGACGGCGTCTGCACAAACCACGACCTGAAACCTGTTAAAAATCCGGCCCGGGCCTTCAAAGGAAAGCCCGGAGCCGGAATGGATAACAGTTGTATCGCGCCGACAAAGATCAGCGGCGCAAGGAGAGCCGGGATAAAAGAGGAGCGCTCGCTACTGCTGGTGCTCCGGATGGGTGCAGCCCTTGAACTCCTTGAGATAGGTGTTGCCCTTGTATTTGAGCTCCTGATGGATACCAATCTTCGAGGTGTAGTAGCCATCGATGGTCAGCGATTTGAGCGTTTTGAAGAAGCGTTCTTCAAGAGTCTGCGGCTTCATCTCATTGCGGCTGATCTCGGTCAGCAACGCTACCTGCTGCGCCGGAGTTGCGGCATTGAAGCCCTGTTGATTGCGGTCACCGCTCATTTTTTCAACAGCGGCAAGGCCGTCGGTCCAGAGCTTTTTGGTCTCGGCGGGAGACTCACTGACCATGAGATCGATGAAGGCCGGCACCTCGGCGGCAATCGCACCCGGTGAGTGATCATCGGTCGGAATGATCAGTTCTGAAAGCGTCGAGATCAGCGCCATCTGGCTGGCATTGAAGAATTTTGGCGCTGCCGGCCTGGTTGCTGCCCCCTGAGCCGCAGGGGCCGTGTGACCGGCGTGTCCCTGATGTGACTGTGCCAGACCGGTATTCTGCAGCACCGGCAGACTACCGGCAGTCCCGAGGCCAATGGCCAGCCCCTTCAATGCGTCACGACGACTGACGTTGGAATTGTCTTCGGACATTTATTTCGTGCCTCGCTTTGATGTAGGAATAAATGCACTACCGGGCGGCTATGGCTTCTCCGGCTTCTTCTCGCCCTCAGCGCCAGCGCCCTCTTCCTTGTATTCGTCAAGCCAGGTGACATCGATCTTCTCGGCCTTGCGCTTGTCCTTCTCGGCAATCAGCCACTCACCACGCTTGTTCCATCCCTCACCACCCTGCGGCTCCTTGTGGCAGAAGAGGCAGTTCTTGGCTCCGTACTTGGCAGCCTGCCTGAGGAATGGCGGATAGGCTTCAGCCGGCCGTGAAGAGCCGATGATTCCCGCCAGAATCAGAATCGCAATTGAAAGCTTAAAGAGTGATTTCATTCCTTGTAACCTCATAATACTCATAATAATAGTCTCGATCATAGTCTCGTCAACTCGTAATTGAAGACTTCATAACGGCGCTGTCGGTGTCGGGGAACATAACCAGTATATTTCAACTATCCCCGGGGGCTCCCCTGAGGCTCTCCGGGTAAACCGACAACCAGATGAAGAGAGTCGATCAGAGCCTGCTACTGATTATGCACAGAAAAAAGACGCCTGAAGACATCCCTTCTGCCGGGATCTTCGGGAGCGACCCGGATCTCCGAGAAGCATTGGGCCGCAACGGATCTCAGGTCATCAAGCCAGTCATCAGGAACGGTAATGAGCGGCTCGGTGCCCGATTCGAGCGGTCGGTCCGGGAACTGGTGGGACCACTCGACAAATACGGCATTGCGCCAGAAATCATTCCGGCTGACGATGTCGATTTTAATTCGTTTAACCCGTTTGGTCTGCCATCCCATGATGGTAGTAGTGTACCTGACAGAGCAGAAGCAGAACAACTTCCCGATCTCTTCCCGGAAAACCAGGATACCTGTACCCGAGAATGACCATATCCCCAAGCAGGCTGAATCTTAAACAGTCAGCGCCGGGGAATCAAGAGAGCCGCGAACAATTATCCGAGCAGATCAGGCTGCTCACGAACGATACGCGCATAGAGCGGCTGGAACTGAAACCATCCGGCAAGTGGATTACCCACCTGCTGCGCGGTCAGTTGTGCATGCTGGTGTTCAATCAGGTGGGGTTCGCCGGCAGCCTCAGCCAGGAGTTGCGCATGGCAGCTGCGCTCCATGGTAATGAACCACCAGGCGGCCTCATCGACGGTACGGCCGACCGTCAGCAGGCCATGGTTGCGCAGAATGACAGCCTTGGCCGAGCCGAGAGCAGTGGCGATGCGCTGCCCTTCAGCAGGATCGTAGACGACGCCGGTGAAATCATTGAAGAGGCCATGATCCTCATAAAAGGCGCAGGCATCCTGGGTGATCGGTGAGAGGGGTCTGCCGAGCGACGACCATGCCTTGCCATACATCGAGTGTGCGTGGGCCGCGGCGACGACATCGGGCCGTGCGGTGTGCACTGAGGAGTGAATGGCAAAGGCGGCTCGGTTGACCGGGTTGCCACCTTCGACAACCTCTCCCTCATGATTGACGAGGATCAGATCGGAGGCGCGGATCTGACTGAAGTCCATACCGAAGGGGTTGACCCAGAAATGATCCGGCCGCTCCGGATCGCGAGCGGTGATGTGGCCGGCCACTCCCTCATCGAAGCCAAATCGTGCGAAAAGTCTGAAGGCGGCCGCCAGCCGCTGCTTGAAGTGCAGGCGCGCCTCTGCGGCATTGGCAAAATCCGGCGGCTGTGGAAAGGTGAACGGGTTGGTCGGATTGGTGATTGCCGCCCCGGCAATCGTTCCCGCTGTTGCCCTCTCGGTGATTGCATCTGCCATCGAATGCGCCTCCCTCGGTTAAGAGACTCGTGGTTACGTAATGGTTACGGTCTGAAGGTTAATCGCATTCGACTTAAAGATCAATGGCGTGCTCAAAGATCAATGGCGTGATTGATACATCTGCCGGGTGAATGAGTTGGAATTGTTCATTGAAGATACAATATTTGGTTCAAATTATTGATTGAACTGTGATAGGATTCGACGGAACTATTGATTGCACGAATAATTTGCAAATCGTTTGCCTGATTCGTGCGATCGGACCAGTTTTCAGGTTCCATCAGGCCCCGAAGTTCTGCAAATTGATTGTGTCCCGGTATTTCGACTTGAGCATACCGGATTCAGCGTTATGTCGTTGAACCGAGAGGCCCCGCTTGCGAGCATGCAGGGTCGCCCCCCTGCAACCCGCTACATAATCATCATTGACGGAGCCCTGAGACATCCCCGGTATGGCGCAGAGACAATCATTCAGGCAGCAGTATAGTCACTATACATATACATAGTCAGTTAAAATAACGACTAACAGGCGAGGTGGCGATGATCGAGACCGGAATAAGAATCAAAGAGAGAAGCGGAAAGTGGTTGATGAGGCGGGTGATGCTGGCGGCTTTCGTGCTGCTGGCGCTGGCGGGATTGATGGGAGGTACGGATTCGGTGCCGTCCTTCTGGCAGGCTGAGGCGCAGCAGGCACGAGTAAGGTTGAGTGGTGGGGACTGCAGCTACCTGAGGGAGCCGGACAATTTCCGTGGAGTTGAGGGTCGGCATCGGGTCGATCTTTCAAGGCAGTCAGAGGCGATCGCCGGGATGTTGCAGCAGACAGCGACGCGGCTGGTGCCGGCGCAGGAGCTGCCGCGAAAGAACTACATCGACCAGCACATCTTCGATCGGATGGGGCGTGCGGGGATCGAGTCAGCGCCAATCTGCACCGACGAGGAGTACATTCGGCGAGTGACACTCGACCTGACGGGGCGGATACCAAAGCCGGAGGCAGTGACAGCATTCCTGCAGGACACGACAGCCAACAAGCGGGATCGACTGGTCGATTCACTGATCGGGACGCCGGAATTCATCGACAAATGGGCACTCTTCTTTGGTGATCTCTTCAAAAACAACTCGAACGCGACCAACATCACGCGCTACATTCTGGGTCGCGAATCATTTGCACGCTTCATCAGGGATTCGATTGAGTATAACCGCCCTTACAGTCAGGTTGTCAGCGAGATGATCGGGGCGACGGGAGACAATGCGACCAACGGTGCAGTCAACTTCATCGTTGGCGGTAATGTGCCGATGGGGCCGGCGCAGGACACGATGGACGGGCTGGCGGTGCAGGTCTCGACGATGTTTCTCGGGATCTCGTCGATGGACTGCCTGCTCTGCCACGATGGTGCGGGCCATCTCGACGCAGTCAATCTCTGGGGAGCAGGGGCGACACGGGCGCAGGCCTACGGGATGAGCGCCTTCTTCGCACGAACGCAAAGGACCTTCACACGGGCGAATACGACTGTCAATTATGGGACCTATACGGTGCGTGAGGGGACGACGGGTGAGTATACCCTCAACACCAATTCGGGAAATCGGCAGACGCGGAGTGCGATCAGCGGGAAGACGACGGCCGATCCAAAGTATCCCTTCAACGGGGCGGGTCTCAATACAGGAGAGAGCCGGCGGCAGGCGCTGGCACGGCACATCACCGGTGATCCCCAGTTTGCACGGGCAGCAGTTAACTACATCTGGGAAGAGCTGATGGTCGAGGCAATGGTTTCGCCATCAAACAGCTTCGACCTTGCGCGACTCGATCCGGCGTCCAGGCTTCCGGCAGGCTGGACGCTGCAGCCGAACAACCCGGAATTGCTGGCGGCACTGGCACAGGACTTTCGGCAGAACGGATTCAATCTGCGGCAGATGATTGGCACGATCGTCAAATCAACGGCCTATCAGCTCTCTTCACAGTATCCGGGAGTCTGGAAGCTGGAGTATGTCCCCTATTACGCACGGAAGTACGCACGGCGGCTGGATGCGGAGGAGTTACACGACTCGATCATCATTGCGACCGGAATTCCGCCGGTGACCAGTTTCCGCGAGACGGGGGCAACGGCCAATACGGTAGTGCTGGGTTACCCGATCGTCAATGACGATGGTATCAAAGTGCGTGAGGTGCGCTGGGCAAACCAGTTGCCGGAGCCGTTTGAGCCGCGACAGCGTGGTGATGTCAAAGCATTTCTCGATTCATTCCTGCGCGGCAATCGTGACTCGAATGAGCGCGCAGATGATGCCTCGATACTGCAGGCGCTCAACCTGATGAACAACACCTTCGTCACTGGTCGAATCAGGATGACTGACCGGGTAACGTTCGGGGCCGACACCTACCGGTCAAAGGTTGGTGATCTGCTGGCCAACACTGCACTCTCCAACGACCAGATTATTACGCAACTCTATCTGGCGACGTTATCAAGAAACCCAACGGAGGTGGAGCGCGGCAAGCTGTTGCGCTACTTCACGACAATGACGAAACAGGCGGCGGTGGAGAGTATCCAGTGGGTGCTGCTCAACAAAGTCGACTTCATCTATAACTATTAAGCCGCGGAGGAGAAGTCATGGACAAGCATTTGAGAGCTGATCACAAGTGTGAGGTATGTGCGGCGGAGAAGCCGGCCAATTCGTCATTGTTTGGCGGCCCGGCGCTGGGAAGGCGCGAGTTCTTCCGTGTTGCCGGTGCAGGGGTTGCGGGATCGTTCGTGGTACCGACTCTGGGCAGGGCGGTTTACGCGAAGGAGGGATCTGCCAGTGAGCAGGGACATCTCGTCGGCCGGGCACGCAACTGCATCTTCGTTCATATGCAGGGAGCACCGAGTCATGTCGACACCTTTGACCTCAAGGTCGGCTCGTGGACGCCGGCCGATTTTGCGCCGGAGGCGATCAAGGGAATTCTCTTTCCGAAAGGGCTAATGCCTAACCTCGCGGCGCAGATGGACAGGATGGCGATCGTCCGCAGCCTGAAGGCCCCGGCGCTGGTGCACTCCCTGCAGCAGGTCTGGGGTCAGACATCGCGTAACCCGACCTCGCTGATGGGTAAGATCGCGCCGAACATCGGCTCGGTGGTTGCGCGCGAGTTCGAGCCACAGCGTAAACCGAACCAGAAGCTGCCGGGTTTCATCTCGCTCAACGGTGGAATGCTGGTCAGTTCCGGTTATTTCAATGCGCGTTACTCACCCTTTGCCATCACCGCCAACGCGGGTGGGCTGACCAATCTGACCAACAGTGCTGGTCAGACGGCCTTCGATCAGCGCTACCGGATGCTGATGGATCTCGATACACCGCTGCGCAGCAATTCGCCGCTGGGCGAGTCGGTGGTCGACATGGACAACTTCTACCAGCAGAGCCGGGCAATGATGTACAACACTGAAGTCGAGACGATCTTCCGGTTTACGACCGACGAGTCGACCCGTTATGGCAGCAGCGGCTTCGGCAATTCCTGTATCGTGGCGCGTAACCTGCTGAAATCCAACCAGGGGACGCGATACGTGCAGCTGAATATTGGGGGCTGGGACAATCATTCGAACATCTACGCCCAGAATGGTGGCATCTACGGGCCGGCGCGCCAGCTTGACAAGGGTATTGCCAATCTGATGACCGATCTGGCGGGACTTCCCGGGCAGAATGGCGGGACGTTGCTCGACGAAACGCTGATCGTCATGATGGGTGAGTTCGGTCGAACGGTGAGAACGGGGACGACGGTCGGCCTGAACAACACTGCTGGTCGCGATCACTATTTCCAGCACTTCGCGGTCTTCGCCGGCGGCGGGGTTGGAGGTGGCCGGACGGTAGGGACGACGACCAGTGACGGCTTTGCAGTGGAAAACCCCGGATGGTCGCAGGGAAGACCGGTGGCCAATGAGGACGTTGCGGCGACGATCTACTCGGCACTGGGGATCGACTACACCAAAACGCTCTGGGATGATCCGTATGGCAGAGGCTTCGATCTGGTGCCATTTGCCAACGAGGGTGCATGGTATCCCGTGCTCGAACTCTTCTCGCGCCAGGTCTTCGTTCGCCCTGACCAGCCGGACAGACCGGGCAGGAGAATCTCGTAACATCAAAGTCAGGGATTCATCAGTCAACAGATGGACGTACAGTCGCGTGGTTGTAAGTCCTTTTGATTTCTGCAGGCAGGCAATTGGCGAGGGATCATCAAAATAGTGGTAACCAAAGAAGAAAGAGGAAAGTAAACTCATAAGTTGGTAATAAATTGAGCAGCAGGCGGTATAAGCAGGTTCAATGAGTTTTTTTCAGTATAACGCGTCCCTCTGGGAGATCGACTTTCTGGCTGAAAATCAGAAAGTTCGAGCTCCTGAGTATGGTATTTCCCCCAGGGCGAAGCGGACACGCTATCCGGTACGCCTTTTGAGATACTGGTTTGGCTATCACCTTCTCCGCGAGGAGAGCCGTCGAGCGGGACGGCCCCTCGACGTGGCCGAGATCGGAGTACATCTCGGGCAGATGCTGGAGTTTGTCCACTCGGCGCCACCCGGCGTCGAGTATGGCGACTGGGTGGCAATGGATGCGGTGTTGCACCGTGAGCGGCTGATGGCTGCGGGTTACACCGGCATGGTTGAGGGTAACCTCGAAGACGACTCACTGGTCATCCCCGGTGACTATGATTGTGCAGTGCTGCTGCACGTGCTTGAGCATCTCTTTGAGCCGGAGAGAGTCCTGGCGAAGATTGCGGGAGCAATTCGACCGGGAGGATCGCTGATCGGGGGCTTTCCGGTAGTCCCGGACCGGGTAGCCGGGATTCACGAGAAGCGCATCCGGCGAACGGCCGAGCGACTGGGGCATGTCAGTGTCTTCTCGCCGGAGCGGGTGAGGCGAATGGCGGAGATGAACGGGCTGAAGCTGGAGATGATGAGTGGAGCCTTCTTCGTGCGGAGCAACGGCAGTCGACTGGAGAATTCAGCGGCTTGGATGCGCTTCAATCTGAGGTGGGGCCGGGCCTTTCCGGGCTGGCCGGGTGAGATCTACTGGATAATGCGCAAGCCACGCTAAACAAGTTTGGCATTGCCCCGCCGGCTGTTTCTCTTCAACTGGCAGTCTCAGCAGATTCGGGGTAACTGCTCACCACTGAGCATCTCGATGACGCGGGTGGTTCCGAGGGGAGTGGTGAGGAGAACGGGTGGAGATGGTGACGGATCACCGACCTGACCAATGATTGCGGCCATGGCCCCGCCGGAGGCAATTTTGAGGATATCGAGGGCTTGTGTCGCCTGCAAACGGGGGATGAAGGCAATAAAGCGCCCCTCGTTGGCGAGGCAGAGCGGATCGAGTCCGAGGATCTCGCAGGCGCCGCGAATCTGAGCGGAGACGGAGATAGCCGATTCGGTGATGGTCAGTGAGGAGCGAGAGGCCTCCGCAATCTCGACAAGGGCGCTGGCCAGTCCGCCGCGAGTGAGGTCGCGGAGACAGTGAATTTCAATCCCCGCGGCGAGTAGCGCGCGGACAGTGTCGGCGAGTGGAGCGCAGTCGCTTTCGACGGTCGATTCGAACGAGAGGCCCTCGCGAGCTGACATAATCGCAATCGCGTGCCTGCCAAGGTCACCGCTGAGCAGAATGGCATCGCCCGACCGGATGCTCGTCGGCCGAATGTCCAGCGCGTGATCGACGAGGCCGATTCCAGTGGTATTGATAAAGATTCCATCCCCCTTCCCTCTTTCGACGACCTTGGTATCCCCGGTGACGAGGGCGACTCCCGCGGCGAGTGCGGCGGAGCGCATCGACTGAACCACTCTGCCGAGAATTTCCATCGGCAATCCCTCTTCGATAATGAAGGCGGCACTGAGCCAGCGGGGCTGTGCCCCACACATGGCAAGGTCGTTGATAGTGCCATTGACGGCGAGGCTGCCGATGTCCCCCCCGGGGAAGAAGAGGGGCTGAACGACGTAGGAGTCAGTGGTCATGGCGAGCCGTGTCGCTCCAAGTTCGAGGGTGGCGCCATCGTGTCGGGCAGTAAGGTGATCATTATTGAAGGCAGGGATGAAGATCTGCTCGATCAACTGGTGCATCAGCCGCCCGCCGCCGCCGTGGGCGATGGTGACCAGCGGATGGCGGTTGACAGGCAGCGGGCAGACGAGGGTTGAATCATCCATTGGCACTCCTCCGACTGAATCTCAGCGGCGGTATTGGTAGTAGGCAGCGCAGGCCCCCTCAGTTGAGACCATTGGAGCGCCACGCGGGCTCTCCGGCGTACAGGTCGTGCCGAAGGCCGGGCACTCGTGAGGTCTCCGTGCCCCCTGCATGACGAGCCCGGCGATGCAGTCAGTGGGCTCGCTGGCCGGGGTGACGGTCAAAGTGAATCGAGTCTCGGCATCGAATTGTCGGTAATTATCAGCAAGGGCAAGACCGCTGTCAGGGATCACGCCGATGCCGCGCCAGTGACGATCGACGACGCGGAAGACCCGGGAGATCAGTTCGCGAGCCGGTCGGTTACCTTCTGCCCGAACCGTGCGGGTATATTGGTTTTCGACCTCGGCGCGCCCGCTCTCCAGTTGTCTGACGCACATCAGAACTCCCTGCAGAATATCGAGCGGCTCGAAGCCGGTGACGACTATTGGAACGCGGTGGCGTGAGGCCAGAGGGTAATACTGGTCACAACCCATGATGGTGCAGACGTGACCAGCGGCAAGAAAGCCCTGAACCCGGTTGTGCGGCGAACTGAGAATCGCCTCGATCGCCGGTGGTACAAGCACCTGCGAGACGAGCAGCGAGAAGTTGGAGATGCCGGCCTGCTCCGCCTGCGCGACGGCAAGCGCATTGGCGGGCGCGGTCGTCTCAAAGCCAACGGCGAAGAAGACAACCTCACGCGCGGGGTTGTCACGGGCGATTTGCAGGCAGTCAAGCGGCGAGTAGACGACGCGCACGTCTCCACCAGCGGCACGTGCCATGAACAGATCGATTGAACTGCCCGGCACGCGCAGCATGTCACCGAAGGAACAGAGGATCGCTCCCGGCCGCAGCGAGATGGCGATCGCCAGATCAATCGCCTCGACCGGAGTAACGCAGACGGGACAGCCAGGGCCGTGCAGCAGGCTGATCGTCTCCGGCAGCAACCGGTCAAGCCCATACCTGACGATCGAGTGCGTCTGTCCGCCACAGATCTCCATCAATCGCCACTCACGGGTAACGGAGTCGCGAATCGCCCTGATGCAGGCAGCAATTGCCGCCGGCTCACGGTACTCGTCGAGATACCTCATTGCCACTCCTCACCGGCAGGGGTTGGAAGCTCGCCGATGGCACACAGGTGATCGAAGACCCTGCGCGCCTCGACCTCATCAACGACCCCGATGGCAAAGCCGGCATGAACAAGAACGTAGTCCCCGATCACCGCCTCCGGCACACAACTCAGACTGACCTCGCGGAGAAGTCCGCCAAAGCTGACCCTGCCGCGACGAAAGATCTCTTCGCCATCGAGATCAACAATCTGACCGGGGACTGCAAGACACATCGTTGAGGACTCCACACCGAAAGTAAACAGAAGCAACACGCAACTTGAGAACACGCCCCTCAGTCTTAATGATTCCAGCAGGCCGTGTCCCAATGTTGCATGATCCAATTTAGTAGTTCATACCAACGACATTCCCGTCGGCATCGAGATCAAGCTTCGTTGCCTGGGGAACGAGCGGCAATCCGGGCATGAGCATCATCGAGCCGGCAACTGCGACGACAAAGCCCGCACCGGCAGAGAGTCGGGCATCGGAGATGGTCAGAGTCCAGCCCTCGGGCGCGCCGATCAGCTTTGGATTGTCAGAGAAGGAGTACTGCGTCTTGGCCATGCAGATCGGCAGTCGGCCATATCCGGCATCAGCAAAGATCTTCAGCTTGCGCTGTGCGTTGGCTTCGATGGTCACGCCGGCAGCGCCATAGATACGGGTGGCGACGCGTGTAATCTTCTCTTCAAGTGTCAGTGACTCGTCGTAGAGCGGGGCGACACGCGAGGTCTCACTCTGCGCGGCAGCAGCGACCACCTGCTCGGCAAGGGCAACGGCCCCCTCGCCACCACGTGCATAGCCCTCACAGTCGGCAAAGGGAACTCCCTGACGGCGGCAGTAGTCGCGAATGACATCGAGTTCCTCCTCGGTATCGGAGGGGAAGCGATTGACGGCCACAACCAGTGAAACACCAAACTGGCGCAGGTTACGGAGATGCCGATCGAGGTTGACGATTCCGCGCTCGACCGCGGCGGGGCCTGACGGCTCCGCGCCGACAAGCACTCCATGAGCCGCGAGGGCGCGCACGGTGGCAACGACAACAGCGACCGATGGCTTGATGCCGGACTGCGGCATAACGATGTTGAAGTATTTCTCCGCTCCAAGATCGGCCCCGAATCCGGATTCATTGACGATATATTCGGCCCGCCCGAGTGCCATGCGGTGGGAGATCAGGCTGCTGGTGCCGTGAGCGATATTGCCAAACGGGCCGGTGTGGACGAAGGAGGGAGTGCCCTCGGTTGTCTGTACAAGGTTGGGTAGAATCGCATCCTGAAGCAGCAGCATCAGTGCGCCGGTGATTCCCAACTCGCGCGCCTGCACCGGGCGACCATCACGATTGAGGCCAATGACAATGTCTCCCAGTCGGCGGCGCAGGTCATCACGCGAGGTCGCCATGCCAAGAATGGCCATGATCTCGGAGGCGGCCGTGATGACAAACCCCGACTCTCGCGGAATACCATTGGTCCTGCCGCCAAGCCCGATGACGAGATGACGGAGGGCACGGTCGTTCATATCCATCGTTCGCGGCCACGAAATCTCGTTGATGTCGAGGTTGAGAGCATTGCCAAAATGGAGGTGCGAATCGAGAGTTGCAGCAAGGAGGTTGTGCGCGGAGGTGATCGCGTGGAAATCACCCGTGAAATGGAGGTTGATCTTCTCCGCCGGGAGGACCTGCGATCTGCCGCCGCCGGTGGCCCCTCCCTTGATGCCAAAGACCGGCCCGAGAGAAGGCTCACGCGAGGTGACCACTGCACGCTTGCCAATGCGCTCCAACCCCTGGGCAAGGCCGATCGAGGTGACCGTCTTCCCTTCTCCGAAGGCGGTCGGCGTGATTGCCGTCACCATAATGAATTTGCCAGGCTCGCCGGATGATGGCTCATCGAGCAGGTCAAGCTTCACCTTGGCGATCGACTCGCCATAGGGCACAAGGTATTTTGCAGGTATGCCGAGCTTCTCGGCGATTGCGGCGATGGTCAACATGCTCTTGCTCCATTATCCTGATCCGTCAGTACCGGATCACAGTTGAGGGGTACGGTGTTGTCGAGGTTGTCAAAATTGTTGCGGGCATTGATGCCGGCGACCAGCATTGATGCAGCCATTACCTGGCCGAGCGCAATCCCTCCGTCATTTGGCGGAACCCGCCGGTGATGAAACGCAGAGAAGCCGGCATGGCGAAGGAGTTTGAGCGCTCTCTCGGTGAGGTAGCGATTCTGAAAGCAGCCGCCACTGAGGCAGACCTGCGGTTCACCCGCAAAATTGGCCACCAGCAGCAACGATGCAGCGAGGGTATTGTGAAACCTTGCCGAAATCAGTCCCGGCGGAGTACCGATCGCAAGGTCGGCAAGGATTTGACGAATCATCGGCTCCCAGTCAAGGATCAAGGGGGATCCGGGTGGGGATCCGGGTGATGGCTCAGGCGGTGGGAGGTGGTAACAATCTTCAGTCCTGACGGTGGTGGCGATTGACTCCAGCCCGCTTGCCGCCTGACCCTCGAAGCTGAGCCGCTGGTGCAGGCCGAGCAGTGAGGCGACTGCATCAAAGAGTCGGCCGACCGCTGAGCTCTGCGGAGAATTGATCCCACGCGACAGCATGCTGGCGAGCACCGAGGCCTCGTGATCGGTGAAAGCAGTGATCAGAGCCGGATCCCATTCCCGGATGGATTGACCGAAAATCTCGCTCAGCAGGCCAAAGGCCGCACGGCGCGGCTCAACGGCGGCCTTGTCGCCGCCGGGCAGGCGGAAATGGCGCCAGTGCGCGAGGCGCTGATATCCGGCATTGCTGATCAGCAGTGCTTCCCCACCCCAGGAGGTGTCGTCACCGCCATAGCCGGCACCATCCCAGACGAAGGCGAGAGCTGGCGGTTCGAGGCGATTATCAGCAAGGCAGGCAAGCGCGTGGGCGTGATGATGACCAACCAGCAGCCGTTGCTCAGAGAGGCGTGTGGCGTAGAGGCTCGAATGATAGTCGGGATGGGCGTCGCCGGCGACAATCTCCGGACTGACACGGTAGAGGCCCGCGAACGAGTCGATCGTCTCAGCAAAGGCGCGGCAGGTTTCACCGCTGCCAAGATCGCCGATATGCGGGCTGAGGATGACTTCGCCTTCGACCATCAGGGCAATGGTGCTCTTGAGATGGCCGCCGGTGGCAAGGATCGACCGACCTTTGAGCCGTCGTGCCAGCGACACCGGCAGGGCTATCGGCAGCGGCGCATAGCCGCGGGCACGGCGGAGGATGGTCTCTTCACCGGCGATCTCCCTCACCAGCGAATCGTCGACGCGATGGGCGATGGGGCGATCGTGAACGAGAAAGCAGTCGGCAATCGGCGAGAGTCGTCGTTGGGCGTCATCATTGTCGATGCAGATCGGCTCGTCGGCGAGGTTGCCACTGGTGGCGACCACCGGGGTCGTCAGACGTGCGAGCAGGAGATGATGGAGCGGGCTTGCCGGCAGCATCACGCCAAGCAGCGGGCTGCCGGGAGCAAGCAGCTTCGAGAGGTTTTCCGTATGCCGCCGCAGCAGAACGATTGGTGCTGCCGGGCTGGTCAGCATCCGCTCCTCGATCGCACTGATGTCACATTCGGCAGCTAAATCGAAACACGCAACATCGGGAGACGGTGAGGCAGAATCGTCACGACTCAGCGAACTGTCCCAAGGTTGCATGTTCCAATATCGGCTGTTTCTATGATGCTGACTGTTTCTATTTGGATCGGCGAGTAAGGGAAAGATCGTCGCCAGGGGCTTCTCCGGACGGGCCTTGCGGCCGCGAAGCTCGGCAACGGCGGCATCGTTGGCGGCGTCAACCAGCAATTGAAAGCCGCCGACACTCTTGAGAGCGACTATCTGCCCGAGACGAATCGCTTTCGCCGCGGCGTCAATCGCGGCCTCATCAACTGCCAGCACGCAGCCTGCGCGGTCGAGCAGGGTGACGCGCGGCCCACAGGCCGGACAACAATTTGCCTGCGCGTGATACCGCCGATTACCGGGATCGTCATATTCACACCGGCATTCGTCACACATTGTAAAGTGGCGCATGGTCGTTGATTGACGATCGTATGGGAGCGATTCGACAACACTGTAGCGCGGGCCGCAGGCAGTGCAACAGATGAAGGGATAATGGTAGCGGCGGTCAGCCGGATCGTTGAGCTCATCAAGACAGGCGGCACAAGGTGCGAGGTCAGGCAGGATGGTCGCCATTGTCGGTCCGTCAGTCTCGCTATCAAGAATGTGAAAATGGCGTTCGCCACCTCGATC
>CAIKMY010000212.1 GCA_903828635.1 uncultured Acidobacteriota bacterium | reverse complement strand
TTCGACTTGTTGACGGTACCACTGATTTTCGAGTGGTTTATTGATGAACGCATCGATCTCTCCTCCAATGTCATTGACCTGGGGGAACCGGATCGATGAGTCACTCCGCGCCCGACTTGCAAGTCGGCTTGGCAGACGATTAAACTCGATTCGGTCCACGCAGGTGATTCGCGTTGCTGTGCGTGGCTACATGGCAGGGGGGCGACTCGGCGATGTTGCCGCATCGCCGGCGGAGTCGGCCCCCTGTTCTCAAATGATCGACTCGGGTGAGCAGATCAGACTGCACTCAGGCCGTGTTCGCCGGTGCGAATACGGACGGCCTCTTCGACCGGGAAGATGAAGATCTTCCCGTCGCCAAACTTGCCGGTTCTGGCGACTTTGACGATGGCATCGACTGCGCCATCGACGATTTCGTCATCGATGACGACTTCGACCTTAACCTTGGGCACGAACTCGACCTTGTATTCGCTGCCGCGATAGACCTCGGTATGCCCCTTCTGGCGGCCGAAGCCCTTGACCTCACTGATGGTCATACCCTGAACACCGAGTGCCTGGAGTGAATCCTTGACGCTCTCAAGCAGGTGGGGGCGGATGATCGCTTCTATCTTCTTCATAAGCCAACCTTTCTTCGGTAGAAAAGATTTCTCTTGTCGCTGTTAGTCTCTCGCGCCGGCTATTCGTGGATGATATTGGCGGCGGCGCTGTAAGCGGGGTCGGTCTTGCCGGAGGTGGAGACCGAGCTTCCGAGGAAATCGAAGTCGAGGTTGTATCCCTCTTCACCGTGCTGCGAAAGATCGAGACCGACGGTCTCATCCTCGCCACTGACGCGGACTCCGATCAGCAGATCAACGACCTTGAGAATGATCAGCGAGCCGACGACGCCGAGAGCGATGGCGATGAGTGAGGCAATCAGCTGATTGAGCACCTGCTTCGGGTTGCCTTCGAGGAGTCCGCTCGGCAGGGCCGCGCCTGATTCATCCTTGAAGACAGTATTGATGGCGCTGTTGGCAAAGACACCGGTGAGGATGGCACCGGTAAATCCACCGACGCCGTGAACGCCAAAGGCATCGAGAGAATCGTCATAGCCGAGTCTCTTCTTGAGTTCGGTAACGGCGAGGAAGCAGATGACACCGGCGAGGAAGCCGATGATCAGGGCGGACATCGGGGTGACGAAGCCGGCAGCCGGCGTGATACCAACGAGGCCGGCGACCGCGCCGGAGATACCGCCGAGGACGGTTGGTTTGCCGAGTCGGATCCATTCGATGAAGAGCCAGCCGAGTGCGGCGGCGGCAGCTCCGAAATGAGTGGTGACGAAGGCATTGGCGGCAAGGCCATTGGCGGCGACGGCACTGCCGGCATTGAAACCGAACCAGCCGACCCAGAGCAGGCAGGCACCAATGACGCTGAGCACAAGGTTGTGCGGCATCATCTGCACCTTCGGGTACCCGAGACGCTTGCCGAGATAGAGTGCGCAGACCAGCGCCGAGAAGCCGGAAGAGATGTGAACCACCGTGCCTCCGGCAAAATCGAGTGCCGGCACCTTGCCGCCGAGGAAGGCATTGAGCAGGCCGCCGTCACCCCAGACCATGTGGGCCAGCGGGAAATAAACGATCAGCGCCCAGAGCAGACAGAAGACGAGCATTGCCGAAAACTTCATCCGCTCGGCAAAGGCACCGGTGATCAGTGCCGGCGTGATGATGGCAAACATCAACTGAAAGACCATGAAGGTCAGGTGCGGAATCGTCGCCGCATATCCCGACGGATCGGTGCCGACTCCTTTGAGGAAGAGGTAATCAAGTCCGCCGAGGTAGGGAGTGCCCTTGGCAAAGGCGAGGCTGTAGCCGACCAGTGCCCAGAGCACGGTCACCGCAGCCATCATAATAAAGCTCTGCATCATGGTCGCAAGGACGTTCTTGCGGCGCACGAGGCCGCCATAAAAGAGCGCCAGCCCCGGGCCGGTCATGAGCAGCACCAGCGCTGAACAGACAAGCATCCAGCCATTGTCACCTGCTGTCTGAGCTGCGCCGACGGCCTTCTCTGCTGCTTCGAGCCGCTCCTCGACTGTCTGCGCCAGCGATGGCGTCGCTGCTGCCATCAGCGTCATCAGGACGCGCCACGCGATCCCCACCTTTATTATCCTGTTAGTCATATAGTCCCTCTTCCGTGTGGTTATTGGCCGCTTTGTGTGCGGCCGGTGTGAGTACTGCAATAATTAAGCCTCGTTTCGATCGCGCAGCGACTCTCTCAGCGCTTCCTCGATTCGCGGCAGCGACTCGTTCGGCAATTTCTCACCGGACTCGTCGACGACGTAGAAAATATCGAGCGCAAGGTGCTTCTCCGTGGCCACCTTTGCAAAGACGATGTCCAGTCTGAGTTCAGCGAGGGTGCTGGCGATGCGATAAGCCAGTCCAAGCCGATCTCCGGTGCGGACTTCGAGAATGGTGCTCTTCTCCGACGATTCCTGATCCCAGCAAAAGTCTATCGAAGCGGTTATCGGCACCTTGCGCTTTCTGAGACGCGAGCTGTTGTGAGACTGCAGGCGACGCGCGACGGCGGCCGCGACATCGAACTCACCATTGAGTGCCCGCGTAATCTCGTAATCAATCTGCTCCCAGCGTACCGGATCGCTGATCGGCTCACCGGCGGCGTCGCGCACCTTGAAAGAATCGACGGCGAGACCATCGGCGCGCGTATTGAGATGGACGCTGAGAATATTGACTCCCTGCGCCGTCAGCGCCCCGGCGACTCCTGCCAGCAGCCCGCGGCGATTCCGCGCGCTGAGGTGGAGGTTGGTACACTTCGCCGAGGTATCGGTCTTCCAGCTTGTCTTGACGACTCGCGAGTTGAGCTGTTGAACAAGGCGAAGGTGCTCGGCGATCGTCGCCGGCGGGGTGAAGCGCCCATAATCCTCCGGCAGCATCTGAAAATGATCGCGCACCGCAGCCTCATCCATCTCGCTGGCCAGCATTCTGGTCATCTTGCGGATCAGCTCGTCCCGCTCGCGCTCACGCTCTTCACCGGGGCCGAGCTCGGCCCGCGTCCGCATATATAATTCCCAGAGCAGCGTATCCTTCCACTCGCTCCAGATCCCCGGGCCAACCGCGCTGATATCCGCATAGGTCAGCAGGGTCAGCAGCTCCAGGCGCTCGACATTGCCGACGAGGGCGGCAAAATCGCGAATCACCTTCTCGTCGCTCAGATCCCTTCGCTGCGAAATATGCGACATCAACTGGTGGTAACGAATGAGGAAGATGACCGTTTCCGACCGCTGAGGATCGATCCCCCAGCGCGTCAGTACTCCCCTGGCAATATTGATTCCCTTCTCGGTGTGGCCGCCGCCAAGCCCCTTGCCGATATCGTGAAAGAAGAGTCCGAGGTGAAGAACCAGCGGATCACGCAGCCGGCTCTGTATTTCGCGGTAGCGTTCCATCGACCGGGTTCGCGAATTGGCAAGTTCATCGAGTGTCTCAATCGCACGTATCGTGTGCTCATCGACCGTGAAGCGATGATAAAGATCGTGCTGGACGAGGCAGGTCAGCCTGCCGAACTCCGGAACGAGGGCCCCGAGAAAGTCGAGTTCATGCATCATCCGCAGTCCGCGCGCGACCTTGCCACGGACGCTCATCAGTCTGAGGAAGCTCTCGATCACCGCGGGATCCTCCGCGAAACGGTGCGGCAGTCGCTTCATCCCCTCCTGCATCTCTGTCTGCAGCGCGGCGCTCATCGTTGATCCCGTTGCCTGAGCATAGCCGAAGGCCAGCAACATCCGGCCGGCGTCCATTGCCATGCCGTGGGCCATGCCCTGGGCCACACCGCGATCATCAAGGTCGAGGGCCCCGTCGCGCATGACAAAGCCGCCAATCGCCGGGGCGGTCCGTGACCGCTGAAACCAGCGCCGCTTTTCGTGGCGCAGCATCAACCGCTGCAGGTGGGCAGTCGCCAGCAGATGCAGGCGACGCGCCTGCAGATAATAGTCGCGCATGAACAGCTCGGAGGCCTGCTGGTGCGCCGAATCGTCATAGCGGAAATTGGCCGCTGCCTGCTGCTGCAACGCCAGCGTCAGCACATCCGAATGTCGCCCCGTCAGAAAATGGAGCTCGTTGCGCACCCTCATCAGCAGGCCATTGGCCGCGACAATCGCCGCGCCATCAGCCGCCGGGATCAGCCCGCTCGCGGCCAGTCCACCAATCCCGCGCACCCCCTCGGCAATGCGCCCCGCCCAGGCCAGCGTCTGCGCATCGCGCAATCCGCCGGCCGACTCCTTGATATTTGGCTCCTGCAGGCAGACAACCCCGCCGAACCTCGAATATCGCTCCTCGCGATCGGCCATCAGCTCTGCAAGGTGCTGCTGACGGTTCTTTTCGAAGATCTCCCGCGACAGCCGCTCCTCCATCTGCTCGAAGAGCCCCCGATCTCCCCAGAGAAACCGCGCGTCAATCAGTGAGTGGCGCGAGACCCGATCCTCACGCGCCATCGCCACGCAATCGTCAATCGATCGCATACTGTGGCCAACCGTAAACCCAACATCCCAGAGCAGGTAGAGGAGCGATTCGCTCAACTTTGTGCCGGCGTCACTCCTGCCGGCGCAGAGAAAGAGGATGTCGATGTCCGAATAGGGGGCCAGCTCGCGCCTCCCGTACCCGCCGAGGGCGACTACTGCCAGCGCCGGACTGCTCCCGGTCGCACCCGTCTGCTCCAGCAAGGCAGTCGAGGCCAGATGCTGGATCAGCCGGTCAACGATCAGTGTCCGTGCCCCCGCAATCTCCACGCCGCCGATGCCGTAACGATGACGCAGTTGCAGCCGGCGCGTCTCGACCTCGATGAAACGGCGCAGCGCCCCGAGCCGATCGGAAAGCCCGCCCTCCCGGGTCTCTGCCCGGCGCAGCTTCTCCTCGACGTGCCGCTCTATCCCTGCAATGTCGATCCACGCCGTATTCATCTCTAACACAGTGCCCTCTCTGCCTGCGCTCTCTGACCAGTTGCCGATTCCCGGATTTCACTCCCGGATAACCCGGAATGGTGGCGCTTCGGGCGCCGTCTCATGTCCCGGGCAGTTTTCAATCGACCTGTTTCCTCACCTGCACCACTCATATTTGCAACCATAGTGCCAAAAAAGAGGGAGGCACCGGCAAAGTGCTGAGGAATCCTGCTAACACATTGCTATGCAGGGAATTAGACAACACAGATATTCTGTCGACCTCCACGGCTGCAATTCGCTGACACCTACAATTACGTAGGTGACAATGCTGGTTCATACATTTTCGTCTGCTTCCCGACAAGCAGACAAGGGCAGAATCGGGGAGCATGGCGGGTTCAGAGGCGGTTATCCTGAGGCCTCGGCTCCTGGCAGACAAAATTGTAGTTTTCGCGACACAGCCATTCAAAATTGTCAGACTGCTGACGCTGAAGCAGGAAGAGGGAGTGCTGAACCGGGGAAAGCGGGAGACGCAAAAGAGTGATTGTCGTGAGTTCGAGACTTAAACTATAATCTTTTTTCCGCGAAAAGAGAGATGACAGCGGACATCTTCCGTTGAGAGGTCTTCCAGAGGTCTTTCGTTGATGGAGAGAGGCACCTGACAGCAAATTGGCAAGGAGTGAGAGATGAAGCTGAGATCAGGCTATCGGAGAGTTTATCCAACAGAGACAGCAGATAGGCTGATGGTCCGGAGGCCGCTGATCAGCAGGCTGCTGTGGTTGCTATGGCTTGGGTTAGCGGGGTGGGTGGCGGTATTGCCGGTGACGGAGATGGGTGGAGTGAAAGCGGCGGGGTGGCAGCAGGCAGCGGTGGTCTCGGCGGCGAGTTATGGTGGGAGCGGGATAGCGGCGGAGGAGATTGTGGCGCTCTTTGGGAGCGGACTGGCTGATGGGGTGACGGTGGCGGGGACGGGGGAGTTGCCGACGACGCTGGGTGGAGTAACGGTGAAGGTGCGGGATGGTGGCGGGAGCTGGCGTGAAGCGAGGCTCTTCTTCGTCTCGCCGGGGCAGATCAATTTTGAGGTTCCGGCGGGGCTGGTGACGGGAGCGGGCGAAGCAGAGGTATGGAAGAGGGGGGTGTTGACGGCGCGGGTGGGATTGAGGATCGAGGAGAGCGATCCGGGGCTCTTCGCGGCGGACGCGAGTGGGAAAGGGCTGGCGGCGGCGGGGTCATTACGACTGAAGGCGGATCGGACACAGATTTATGAGGCGACAGTGCGGTACGATGCGGCAAGGCGAAGCCATGTGGCGATTCCGATCGATCCCGAGGGAGAGGGGGAGCAGGTCTACCTGATTATGTACGGCACGGGGCTGCGCCGAGCGGGGAGTGAGGGTCGGGTACGGGTAACGATTGGTGGAGTGGCGGCGGAGGTTATTTATGCCGGGGCGCAGGGAGGATATGCGGGGCTGGATCAGATCAACGTGCGGCTGCCACGGGGATTGAGTTCAGGGGAGTGGGAAGTACTGGCGAGCGTTGACGGGAAGGTATCGAACGGGGTGCGGGTGAGGGTTGGGGGGAGTCTATCGAGTGAGACGATCTACCTTGCGACGTTGCGGCCGGGAGTCGGGGTAGTCTCGCCGGGGGCGGGATATGGGATGGTCAGACTGAATGCAGACGATGGCGAGGCGGTTGTCAGGGTGAGTTATGCCAACCTGACGAGTCCGGAGACGAGCGTGCATGTCGGGGGTGTGCTCGGCGCGGGGCAGCGTGAATCGATACTGCTCGATCTGGGGATGGCTCCGCGGCAGATCGACGGGACGTGGTTCTGGGATTTACGGGGATCGGGTGGAGTGACGACGGGGCGTGAGGTGATCGAGGCATTGCGGGGGGGAAGGGTCTGCCTGAGCGTCAATTCGGAGCGTTATCCGACGGGAGAGTTGCGTGGCTGTTTTGGCGGGACGGCAGGGGGTCAGGACTTTGTGCCGCCGGCATCACCGCCGCAGATGCCATCGACGACAACAACGGCGCGGGATGCGGCGCGGCTGTTGACGCAGGCGACCTTTGGCCCGCGGGCAGTGGACATTGCCGCGGTGCAGCAGAAGGGGGCAAGCCGCTGGATTGAAGAGCAGTTGGCGATGCCGGTGCCGGCGGAGTCGCATGCCGTCTACATCGACAAGGTTGCGACGACGAGAACCAACATCTACCAGTCAGAGATGATGGAGAGTTTCTGGAACCAGGCGATAACGGCACCGGATCAATTGCGACAGCGAGTGGTCTATGCGTTGTCGCAGATCATGGTGGTCTCCTTCCGCTCGAACATCGAGAACGAGCCGTGGGCAATGGCCGGATACATCGACATGCTCGGTCGGAATGCCTTCGGTAATTTCCGGCAGTTGCTGGAAGGGGTAACGCTCAGTCCGGCGATGGGGCGTTATCTCGACCATCTGGCAAACGACAAGGAGGATCCGGCGACGGGCCGGAATCCGAATGAGAACTATGCCCGCGAATTGTTGCAGCTCTTCTCGATCGGGCTTTACAAACTGCATCCGGATGGCTCGCTGATGCTCGATGCGAGCGGGGCACCGATTGCGACCTATGGGCAGAATGAGGTCAAGGGCTTTGCACACGTCTTTACAGGATGGAGTTACGGCTGGCTGCCGGCGACGGAGGATATGTGGTACTGGCCGGACATCTGGCAGAACGGCACAAAGTTCTGGCGGGTGCCGATGCAGTCGTGGGCGAGCCACCACTCATCGCTGCAGAAACAGATATTGAACGGGGTCATTCTGCCGGCAGGTCAGAAGCCGGAAAAAGACCTCAAGGATGCGCTCGACAACGTCTTCAATCATCCGAATGTCGGACCATTCATTGCAAGGCTGCTGATCCAGCGGCTGGTGACGAGCAATCCGAGTACGGGCTATGTCTACCGTGTGGCACAGAAATTCAACGACAACGGATCGGGTGTGCGCGGAGATATGAAGGCGGTGATCAGGGCGATTCTGCTCGATTACGAGGCGCGGAGCCTCGATAATCTCACCAATCAGGGTTACGGCAAGCTGCGCGAGCCGGTGCTCCGGCTGTCGCATCTGCTGCGAGCGTTCAATTTCAAGTGCCCGTGCGGCTATTATCCGATCTACTGGATGGATAGTCCGGAGTGGGCAATCGGTCAGAATCCGTTCCGCTCGCCATCGGTCTTCAATTTCTACCAGCCGCATTACCGCTATCCGGGAGTAATCTCGGCGGCGGGGCTCGACTCGCCGGAGTTCCAGATTACCAATGAGACATCGGTGATCGGGATCTCGAATTTCATGAAGTACGTTGCTGAGGAGGGGTTTGGCTGGGAGGAGTCGAAGCCGGTCGTGCCGGACTATTCGGCGCTGCAGCCATTGGCGGGAACGCCCTCGAAGCTGATCGATCAGCTCGATCTGCTGCTCACCTCCGGGGCGATGCCGAGCACACTCAAGACAAAGCTGATCGAGCAGGTTGGTCGGATCTCGGCGAGTACGCCGCTCGACCGTGTATCGCTGGCGATTGCGATGATCATCACCTCGCCCGATTATGTGGTTCAGAAATAAGACGCCAAGCTGATCATTTGGAGGCCGGGAAGAGATGCGCAATTCAAGAAGGTCATTTCTGCTGCATTCGCTGGGAGCAACGGTGGGAACGATGGGGCCGTCGTCACTGCTCGGCAGGCTGGGGCGTGTGGCGATGGCGGTACCGCAATCGACCGACTACCGGGCACTGGTCTGCGTCTTCCTCTACGGTGGCAACGACAGCGATAACACGCTGATCCCGTATGGGACGCAGGAATACAATGCTTACGCTTCAGCGCGCAGCGTACTGGCGATTCCGCGGACCAATTTACTGTCGATCTCGCCGCTGAACACTGACGGGCGGCAGTGGGCGCTGCACCCGAATCTGGGGGGATTGCAGACGCTTTTTCAGCAGCAGAAGCTGGCGATCGTCGCCAATGTCGGGGTGTTGCTCGCACCGACGACGCGGACACAGTACCTCAATGGAACGGCAACGCTTCCGCCGCAGCTCTTTTCGCATACCGATCAACAGGCACACTGGCAGACCTCGTGGTCAGACCAGCCGGTACTCACCGGCTGGGGTGGGCGGCTGGCTGATCGCCTGAATTCGCTGAATACCGGGACTGCGGTCTCGATGAATATCTCGCTCGACGGCACCAACGTCTTCCAGGTAGGGCAGCAGATCTTCCCCTACATGATCTCTTCCGAGGGAGCGATTCCGCTCTGGTACTATGACGAGGCGTGGGGCAATCCGGAGACGGTCGTCACCAAATCGATGCTTGAGGCCCCGACGACCAACCTCTTTGAGACGGCCTACAGAACGCTCTTTCGGCGGGCCATCGACAATGCGCGATCACTCAACCAGATGCTCAGCAGTGCACCGGCGCTGACGACCACCTTCCCGCAAAATGTGACGCTGGCTGATCAGTTAAAGATGGTCGCACGGCTGATCTCGCTGCGACAGCAGCTTGGGATGCGGCGTCAGATCTTCTTCTGCTCCGCTGGTGGTTATGACACCCACGGCGGTCAGATCAATACCCAGGCAGCGCTGCTCGGGCAGTTGAGCCAGTCGCTGAGCGCCTTTTATCAGGCGACAGTCGAGCTTGGCGTTGCCAGCCAGGTGACGACCTTCACCGCCTCGGATTTCGGGAGAACCTACAAATCGAACGGCAAGGGCTCGGATCACGGCTGGGGCAGCCATCAGCTGGTGATCGGCGGAGCCGTCAGGGGAGGCGACATTTATGGTCAGGTGCCGGTCCTGCAGGTCGATGGACCGAACGATACCAGCGACGGGCGCTGGATTCCGACGATCGCCACCGACGAATTTGCCGCGACGCTGGCCCTCTGGTTCGGGGCCCAGGCCGGCGATCTGCCATCGATCCTCCCCAATATCAATCGCTTCTCGCGCAGTAACCTCGGATTCCTCAATGGATGAGGCAGCGGTCGAGGGCTGACGGTTCACTCCCCCGGGCTGAGACGGCAACGGGGACACTGGCGCGGGTGGCATGCGCGGCAATACTCGCGACCACAATCAGCGCAGGGAGCGAGGCCACCGGCCTCGACGAGGTGGAGGGCATCGTCACAGAGGAGTCGTGCGGGATCGGCTGACCAGCCCCAATCGCACGGAAGCGAATCGAGCTGACGGGTCAATGGGTTCCAGTCGAGTGAGAGTCGTCGCTCTTTCTTGCGTCTTTTGAGCAATATCTCGACGCGGCTTACCGGCATGACCAGCTCAAGTATCTGCGAGACCTCGACAGTAACCCGGAGAGCATATTTCTGCCGGAGATCAGCAACCTTTGCGTGGTATTCACGTTGAGCCGCTTCGATCCGCAACTGCTCGATCGCCGCTTCTCCACGCTTGCGACGAAGCCTGGCGTGAGCTTCGCGGCTGAGACCATCATAATAATCGAAGACGCGAGCGAGATCCCGGTCAAGGCGACGCTGCATCCCACCGAGAAAAGTGGCAAAGTATGCCTCGATCATCCGCGGCAGCACCTGCCTCACCTGAGACTCAAGGCGCGTCAGGGGCCAGTCCGGAGGCAGATCACGAATAGCAGGGCGGACGGTGGCAGGATTATCGGTGTTGACTGCCAGTTCAAACAGTTGATCGACAAACGCAGAAATGAGGCTTCCCTGCCGGAGGTTGACGCCGAAGCGGATCAATGTCTCGCGTTTTTCATCAGAGATGGCGGTGCAGCGGAAAGAGACTATCAGGTAGCGGGTCCAGGCACGATCAGCGGTTCCGATCATACGGTAGACTCCATTGCCGAGCTGGATCTGGCGCTCAAGCATTCGGTCGATGCCCGAGGGCGTCTGATCCGGTGCAGCAATGGTGAGTCGCAGGCCGCTTCCTGCGCCCCCGAGCAGGGCGGTGAACCGTTCGAACCACTCGCCCTCAAGGGAGACGCGCTGCGCGCCCGGGGGAAGCGTCTCGCCAAATCCGAGAGCCAGCATCTCATCACTCCGCCATTCCGCCTGCAGCTCGAGCGGGAGACAAACGGAGAGGCCATCCGGATAGAGATCCTCGACGAGGGCACCAGCCCTCTCCATGACCCCGGACGCGAATGATTGGAAGAGCCCCAGTGTCTTCATATATCCCTCATCTGATCTTCACCCGGGTATATCAGTCAGGACTTACGCCTTCACCACTTCTGACTTATCTCGCGCAGAGACGCGCAGAAAATTGAATCAGCTGGCAACAAACTCGTCACCAAAAAGTTCTTCGTCAAGCGCCTTGGTCGAATCATAGCGGGCCTTCGCCTCGATCATGCGTTCACCCAGTGAATCGAAGACTGACTGGCGCTCTGCCGCAGCGGTGCCGACCCATGCCTCGAAGACGAGATCGGTGAAATCCTGCTCATCACCGACTTCGCCAAGGATCGAGTCGATCTCACCAACGACCAGTTCAAACATGTTTATCTTCTCATCGAGGATGCGCAGGATCTGCTCTTCAAGAGTTCCACGAGTTGCGAGGTTGAAGATGAAGACATCACGAGTCTGCCCGATGCGGTGGAGGCGGCCGATACGCTGCTCGATTGTCATCGGGTTCCAGGGCAGATCGAAATTGATCAGTGTATTGCAGAATTGAAGGTTTCGCCCCTCACCACCGGACTCGGTGCAGAGCAGGAGCGGTATCTCGCCGGCAAAGGAGGCGATCACGGCGTCCTTCTGCGGCCCGGTCAGACTGCCCTCAAAGACGGCGTGCGGGAAGCTCTCGCGTTGGAGGAGGGTCGACAGCCGCGCCAGCGTCTCGCGGTGATGGACGAAGACCATCTTCTTCTCGGCTCGGTTACGGCCAAGAAGCTCAAGCAGAGTACTCTCCTTGCGGCAGAGTCCAATTGCGGCATAGCGGCTGGCAAGGGCCGTCCATTCGCCGAGACCACGCCGCTCTTCAAGGAATCGATTGATCGCGGCTACTCCGGTCATGGCCGTCGAACCAGCGGCGGCAAGGAGGTGGCGCAGCGCCATGCGCATCGGTGCCCTTGCGGTGGTGTGCTGCTCAGCGATCAACCGGGAGAGTTCAACGTAACAGGCTCCCTCCTCCGGCAGGGGATCGACCAGCAGCGTGCGAGCATGACGCTGGGGCAGCCTGACATCGACCAGCGAACGGGTGTTGCGAATCATGACCTCGCGCATCAGATCCCGCATTTGATCGCGGTTTGCCGGTTGCCGAGGCTTGCCACTCGTCATGTAGCGTGAGCGAAACTCCTTCTCGGTCTTGAAGAGTCCCGGCTTGAGCAGCGTCAGCAGATTGAAGAGCTCGACGAGGCTGTTCTGGACCGGTGTTGCCGAAAGCAGCAGCAGGAAGCGCTTCTGCAGCGAGTCGACCAGCTTCCAGTTGGCCGTCTGGCGATTGCGAAGGTGATGGGCCTCATCGACAATGACGATGTCATACTGTTGCCGCTCAAGTATTGCGAGGTGTTCCTGACGACGTGCAAGCGCAATCGAAGCGATGACTCGCGGACGTGACCAGAATGCCTCCGGATCGCTCCTGAGCAATGGATCGTAGCTGTGGTCGCATTCGATCCCGAACTTGGCCGCCATCTCCTCCTGCCACTGACCAACCAGCGAGGCGGGTGTCAGAATCAGGAATCGTTCAACCATGCCGCGCAGGAGATATTCCTTAAGCGCCATTCCCGCCTCGATCGTCTTGCCGAGGCCGACCTCATCGGCCAGCAACACCCGACCACGGAACTGTTTGAGGACCTTGCGAACCGCTTCGATCTGGTACCAGTAAGTATCGACACCCTGAAGGGTCGCCAGACAAAGAAGGTCGTCGAAGCCCTGCAGCAGGCCGAGTTGCACCCCCTGGGATTTCAGGCGAAAATCGAGCTGAGACTGCCTGATCTCCGGCTCATCGCGCAATGCGAGGCCTCTCGCCAGATCAGCGGCCAGCCCCGATGCCCAATCGATCGACAGCGGAATCTGAATCTGGTATCGCGGCATCTCCTCACGAGCAGCACTCTCCTGTTCCGCTTGTGCCTCGGCGGCCCTGGTGGCTTCGATCCTCGCGATCGATGCCTGCTCCGCCTCCCGCTTCCGCTTCTCTGCTGAGGCCCTCTTCGCCTCCTCTCTCTTCCTGGTTGCCTCCTGCTCATTCCGGTCAATGGTCTGTCGATGATGCACATATAAAAGCTGCCTCAGCTCTCCCCTGATCCAGCGGAGGATCGCTTCGGGCAACGGCAGCATATCAAGGCCGAGACTGATACCCTGACTGCCAATCCGGGTCAGGTGACCCATCGCCATGTTGACATTGTCGCTCTTCGTCTGAATCATCGCCGAGATTATCGCCCTGGCTTCGGGCGGCAAATTGTACTTGCCAGTGAGGCGATCGAGAAAGCGCTGCGCCTGGCGTGGCTCTTCATCGAGCAGTGCGGCGATAATTACCAGCAGATGGATGATTGGGTTGTTGGGACGGCGCGTCAGAAATGGCTGAGCGAAACTGAGTACCCCTTTTTCGGGACTGCTGAGCTGCGAAATAAGATAGTCTTCAAGCTCGGCTACCTCGCCACTCTGTTCGAGTGGGAATGGAATCAGCTTATTCTGGTCATCTCCGAAGTTCAAATGGCAAAGCTACCAAAGGTGATGGACGAGCGGGCGAAGTCGCTCCTGGTAAAGCCTGGCAATGGCGCTCATCGTTTGCGAGTCGAGTGGTGGTTGGGTGGCGGCGGCAATATTCTCCCCGACCTGGGCGACCGACTTCGCGCCGGGGATGGCGGCAGTTATCCCCTCAAACATCAGTATCCAGCGCAGCGCGAGCGCCGTCAGTGAGAGGCCGGATGGCAGCAGATGGCGCAACTGCTCAACGGCATCGAGTTGAGTATCGTAGTCAATCCCGGAGAAGGTTTCCCCCTTGTCAAAGGCCGCACCATCGCGATTGAAGGAGCGATGATCGTCATCCTCGAAGCGTGTCTGGCGAGTCAGCTTGCCGGTGAGCATCCCCGAAGAGAGCGGCAGGCGTGCGAGCACGCCAACATCCCGCCGCCGTGCCTCTTCAAGAAAATGATCGGCGGGGCGCTGCCGAAAGATATTGAAGATGATCTGCACCGAACAGACACCGGGATACTCGATCGCCTTGAGTGCCTCCTCGACGCGCTCGACGCTGACACCATAATGGCGCAGCTTTCCCTCGGTGACCATTCGATCGAGGACATCAAAGACCTCGGGACGATAATAGACATCAGTCGGCGGACAATGAAGCTGCAAGAGGTCGATCGCCTCAACATCGAGATTTCGCAGACTGCGCTCGATGAACTCCCGGAGGTTCTCCTCGCGGTAGCCGGCGGCAACGTGGGGATTCAGCCGCCTCCCGGCCTTGGTGGCGATAAGGATCTCCTCCGATCGCTCCCGCCTGAGCGCTGCCAGCAGTCGCTCGCTGCGACCATCCCCATAGACATCGGCGGTGTCAAAGAAATTGACCCCGAGGTCGACCGCACGGTGCAGTGCCGCCAGCGACTCTGCATCCGAGACCGTTCCCCAGGTGCCACCTATCGCCCATGCCCCAAAACTGATCGGAGAGATCTCCCACCCGGTTCTTCCCAGTCGCCGCCTCTCCATCGGTGCCTCACTTCTTTCCCGGAACCGCCTTGACAAAAGAGGCCTGCCAGTCACGCAGCAACCGGCGCATTGTCTCGACCTCTTCCTTCTGCTCGTTCGATTCAAGCTGTGTGATGTAACTGGTCAGCAGGTCGCGGAGGTTGATCTCGTCACTCTCGTCGACCGGGACGATGCGCACCTCGGCCCCCTTGGCCAGCCGCCGCTGCAACGCCTCTTCGTCGAGCCCCATCGCCTCATCGAGCTTGAGGTAGACCACTCCGCCGGTCATCCCCGAGCAGAGCCATGGCCCCGGATCTCCAAGGACGAGGCCTCGTCCGCTGGTCATGTACTCGAAGGCAAACCCCTTGATATTGGCCCGCGAGGCGATGCAGCCAAGCTCATCGCGCAACGGCTCACGCAGCCTGCCGGCGATGATCAGGTCTGCCCCCGAAAGCCGGATGCCGGCACGCGAGTCAGCGTCACCCTGAACAATCAGCGTGCCTCCCTGCGCGCCATAACCAAAGCATTTGCCGACGGCACCATCAACGCGCAACCCGTCGTGGTTCATCCCCTTGAGAATGGCGATCGTCCCGCCGCAGCTGCTCTTTGCCGCACTGTCCTGTGCCCCTCCCTCGACGATGATATCGACGCCCTCGATATTGTAGGCCCCAAGACCGTTGCCAGTGATCGACCCCTCGTTGAAGAAGAGAATTGCCCGCTTGAAGTGGGCCGGCAGTTGGTGGCGATCCTTTGCCCGTGCCAATTCACCCGCAAGGTAAGTTCCCAGCGAGCGATCGACGGATGAGACCTTGTCGTCCTCATAGATCGACACCGCCTTGCCACGCTCGATCAGGCTGAGAATCTCCGCCGAAACGAGCTGGGTCAGCGCCGTCCGCGGACGATGCGAGCGGCCGATCTGGTCTTCACGCAACTCCTCCGGCTCGTAAGTATCGGCCACCTCGTCTCCCGAGAGGAGGTAGGAGAGATCGATCTGGCCAAGACCGCGCACCTGCTTCATCAGGTCGGAGCGCCCCACCAGTTCCTGAGTCCGATTGAAGCCGAGGCGCATCGTCCAGATCCCGATCTCATTGATGACATGGCTGAAGAAGTTGGTCAGCCCGTCGACCGAGCGATCGTAATCGCGCGGTACATACTTCTTCGCTCCGCCGGCAACCGCCTCCTCGACCGTCGGGAAGTGAGCGGTAATGCCGACGTGGCAGGTTCCGGTGTTGCACTCGCGACAACTGGTGCAGCCAACCGCCGCCATCGCCATTGTCCCGAAGCCGACGCGATTCGCCCCAAGCAGCATCAACTTGATGACGTCGATACCCGATTTGACGCCACCATCGGCCCAGATCTCGACCCGACTGCGCAGGCCGGCCTTCTTCAGTGCCCGGTGCGCCTCCTTGACCCCGATCTCTACCGGCATGCCGACGTGGCGCAGGGCATGCTTGCGCGCCGCTCCCGTGCCGCCATCGTAACCACTGATCGCGATGATGTCGGCATGCGCCTTGGCTATCCCGGTGGCAATCGGCCCGATGAAGGGCACCGCCGGAATCTTCACCGAGACCTTCGCTTTCGGATTGGCCATCTTCAACTCGGCAATCACCTGCGCCAGATCCTCGATCGAGTAGATATCGTGATTGTTTGACGGCGAGAGCAGATCGATCCCGCGCGGCGTGTGGCGCGTCTGCGCAATCAGCTCAGTCACCTTGAAGCCCGGCAGATGGCCGCCCTCGCCCGGCTTGGCCCCCTGCCCGATCTTGATCTCGAGGAAGTCGGCCGAGTTGAGCAGGTGGATGTTGACACCAAAGCGCCCCGAAGCCACCTGCTGTCCGCGAGTCTCCCGGTACTTCCCGAGCATGTCCGGAATCTCACCGCCCTCACCATTCATGGCGATGATCTTCAGGCGTCGTGCCCCTTCGGCATAGGCGCGAAACGTCGTCTCCCCCTGTGAACCAAACGACATCGCCGCAATGAAGATCGGCGCATTGTGGTTCCCAACCCTCGTGTCGGCACTGTTGCGCGTGACAATCGAGCGCTCGGTCAGGTCAAGCAGGTGGCGCAGCGCCACCGGACTCGACTCCTCCATCTCCGCCAGCTTGCGCACATAGGTCTCATAATGCTCCTCCTTGCGCGCCACCTTCCCGGCTATCGACCAGACATAGGGCTGACGACGATACTCGCGCATCAGGCCGGATGTGCCACTCAACTGCTTCGTTCCCGACTTCGCCAGCTGCGCGTTCCTTGCCTTCAACCGCTCGCGCGTCTCCTGATCGAGCTTCGCGAGGGTCAGCCCCGCCTCCGCCGAGCCGCAATAATTCTTGATACCAAAGATGCCCGCCAGATCAGGCGACAGTCCGATCGAGGCGAAGAGACGACCATAGCCATCGACTTCGTGAATGCCCATCGTCGACATCACCTTCTCAATACCCGTATGCTGCATCGCAAAGAGATTGCGCAGCGCCTTGCGGGCCGAATCCGCATCAGTACAGTCGCGCACTGCGACCTCATACATGGCGTAGGGGTTGACCGCATCCGCACCGCTGCCGATGGCGAGGCAGATGTCATGCAGGTTCCGCAACTGTCCCGAACGCAGGACGAGGCTGCACTGCCGGCGCAGACTCTCCTCGAACCCGGCCTCGGGCTTCGGTGAAGACTCACCACGCCCGCTGACCTCGATCGTCATCGCACAGCCCGAGACGCTGAGGGCTATCGAATGATTGAGTGCCTGATCGACCGCCGCCAGCGCAAGGTGCGCATCGACAAACAACTCCTGCTCACCATAGGCGCGTGCATCGTCCAGAATCAGCAGCGTCGCCCCCGAACGCACCGCTTCGACCGCCTCTCGCGCGATGCGCTCGAGCGCCTGCTCGAGCGTCTCCTCCTCGTCATAGGTCAGCTCGACCGTGCGCACGTCAAGGCCCGTCGGCAGTTCCCCTCCCGCCGGCAGCTCACCCAGCCCTCCCGGCAGCGTCGAGCGCAGTTGTCGCAGCCGCGCATCCGCTGAAAATGGTGATCCGACACGACTGAACTCTCGCGAGAGATCCTCGGTTATACTCGTTCCAAATTCCCGCGCCACCGCGCGATGCGCCTCCTGATGGAGCGGATTGACCACCAGACTCCCACCCAGCAGTATCGGTGATTTCAGCTCGATCTGCCGGGTCATCGATCCACCCGATGCCAGCGTCGGACGACGCCCAAGGAAGACCCTCACCGAAAAATGATCCCCCTCGCGCACCCGATCGATTGCCGGGTTGGTGACCACCGCCACCCGCTCGTGAAAATAGTCGGAGAGATTGCGCCGCACCTTCGAGAAGGCCGCCAGCGGCCCGTCATAGCCCAGCCCGCTCAGCGGATCCTTGCCCGTGACCATTGTCATCAGGTTGTCGACTTCTTCCTTGGTCCACCCCATCGCCACCAGTGCATCCGAAGCCGCCAGCGTCCGCTCGATCCGTATCACCCGCTGCTCACGCTGCTCCTCCAGCGACAGCGCATCCTCCGGTGACTCATTCTCCAGCTCCGGCCCCTCGCTCCCGGTCGGCAGCCCCATCGCGAAGCTCTCCGCCTTCATCACCACCCCATTGAGCCGGCGGAAATCGTAGCGATTTGAGGCCAGCTCAACGATGCGCTGCTGCATCTCCTGATGCTCGAAGACCTTGACCGTCGCCTCATCACGCTTCAACAACAGCCCCATCTTCTCGCCCGGTGCCAGCGGCCGCGGATCGGCAATCATGTGCTCAAGCGGCACCACCCCCTTCTCCGAGGAGGCAAAATACTCCTTCTCCGTCATCCCGAACCAGAGCGGCCGCAGCCCGAGAGCGTCACAACTGAAGACGATCTCATCCCCTTCGCGCGCAATGATCGCCGCCGGCCCCTGCGCCAGCGAACCGAAGGCGCGTCGGAAATAGCGGTGAAACTCCCTGGTCGCCGTCTCAAATTTCTCACTCTCACTCCAGACCGGCGGGAAGAGTACCTCGATCGCCTCCATCAGCGAGAGGCCGTAGACGAACATCAGCCCCTCCAGCGTCCGGTCGAGAATCTGTGAGTCACTTGCCTGTACCGGTAACTGCAAACCCAGCGCCGCTGCCTCTCGCGTCAGCCGGTCGATCGAGTTGATCTCACCGTTATGGCCGAGCGTCGAGAACATCTGCGCCTTCTCCGCCGCTGAGTTGGTATTGGTCGAATATCGCCCGTGCCCGAGCGTGATCGCCGACATGAACTCCGGTCGCGACAACTCCGGGAAGTAGCGCCGCAGGGCCTCCGCGTCGCCCCTCACCTTGTAGACGGCGTTGTTGTTGCTCAGCGAGGCCACATGCAACGGCAACTCCCTCTCCAGCTCCTGATGGATGTGAAAGGTCTCGCGGCTGCGAATCGGTCGAGCCCCGCGCGGCAATGCCGCCACCTGCCAGTAGAGCGGCTCGCTGCTTCGCGCCAGCGGCCCAAGCGCCTCCGGCCTCGTCTGCGCATCACCAGCAAAGACCACATCCATCCCGCGGCTTCCGAAGATCTCCCGCACCCGCTGCTTGATCGACTCATGCCGCGGCTTCTCCGCCGCCGGCAACAGCAGGTGCGCCACCGTGAAGTATGGATGATTGACCGTCCCGCCAATCAATCCCTCTGCCTCCAGCTTCCTCTTCCAGACCTCACGCGGGATGTCCGTCTGTATCCCGGCACCATCCCCCTCGCCGGCAATCTCTCCGGTCCGATGCCCCATCTTCGTCAGCGCTTCCAATGTCCGCTTGACGTTCCCATGCGAGGGCTGCCCGTTGCGCTTGATGCTTGCAACTATCGCACACGCATCGCGCTCCTGCTCTACTCCGATCGTCTCCAGTAATGTCATGTCCAGTCTTCCAGAATTATCAATACCAGCAGAATTATCAAAAACAGAATTGCATCAACAGAATTGCATCAACAGAATTGCATCAAGAAATTAGTCTTACCAGCCCGGGCCCGCCATAAAAATTTACCCCGGCAAAAAAATTTACCCCGGCGAACTCTCTTCTCTGTTTCGCCAGGGCCCGGGTTGCCAATTTTACATCGACTTTAACCTTTAACCACTGGTTTAACCGCTGGCGATCAATCTTTGTTTGCCGCTTTTGCCAGCCCATGCCGCCGATGACCCGTAACAATTATTTCTATATCGCTTATTTTGCTTATTTTGCTTATTTTGCTTCGCTTTGTCCTGCTTCGCCGGGTGAGCGACACCCGGTACAGATGTCAACACCACGCTCACGCGTCCTGCGCTTTGCCGGAGAGGATTGCTCGTGCCTGGTCTCAATATCAACTGTACCCCTGTGTTAATCCTGTTGCCTCGGTCAGGCCTGACCTCGTGGCTTGTGCCTTGTATAAAACCTGTCTCCCGGCTTGTCTCGTAACCGGCCTGACAACTTTTACAGGTGGCGATGACTCTGCCGAGTGCAATTAAGCATCGATTATTTTGATGACCATCCCGGCTACCGCTAAAGGGTACACCCCTTCACTACTTTCTTGCAACCAAACCAGGATCTTTTTTTCACAAAGTCTTGCCGAGAAGGTCACGCCAACCGCATATAATCGGCCTTGCGCCTGACCGGGGTGAAGCCCTCATCGAGGATGACACCGACCAGCATCTCCTCGGTCGCTTTGTGATTGGCCCCGGCCTTCGAGATGACATTCTCCTCAATCATGGTCGAGCCGATGTCGTTGGCACCGAAATGGAGCCCACGCCGTCCGTCGGCGAGCCCGACCGTCAGCCACGAGACCTGCATGTTCGGGATGTTGTCGAGGTAGATGCGGCAGAGCGCCAGCCAGCGCAGATACTCCTCCGCCGGCATGCGCGTCGGAATGATCCTGCCGATCGGAGTATTGTCGGGCTGGAAGGTCCACGGGATGAAGGAGACAAATCCCGGATGACCGGAGGCCAGTGTCCGCGCCTGCAGCTCGCGCAGCTTGCGAAGATGCTCAAGGCGATGATCGATCGTCTCACCATAACCGATCATCATCGTCGCCGTTGTTTTGATTCCCAGGCGATGCGCCGCCTCCATCGCGTCGAGCCACTCCTGACTGTTGCACTCCGTTCGCCGTCGGCGCCTGATCTCGTCAACCAGAATCTCACCACCGCCGCCGGGGATGCTGTCGAGCCCGGCCGCCAGCAGTTCGCGCAAGACCTCCTCATAGCCCATGCCGAAAGTCTTCGTCATTCCGTAAATCTCCGTCGGCGAAAAGCAGTGGAGGTGTATCCCATAGCGCTGCTTCAATTCGCGCAGCAGCCCGGTGTAGTAGCTCAGCGGCAGGTCGGGATGGAGCCCGCCCTGCATCAAAACGCCACTGCCACCGACGGCAAGCATCTCTTCTACTTTTTGAAAAATCTCCGCGTATTCGAGAACATAACCCTCTTCGTGGCCTGGTTTGCGGTAGAAAGCGCAGAAATTGCAGACCGAGAAACAGACATTGGTATAGTTGATGTTGCGATCGACGACGTAAGTGACAACCCCGTCAGGATGAAGCACACGGCGACGCTCATCAGCCAGCCGGCGCAGATCTTCGGTTGTTGCCTCGCCTATCACCCGCTTCCATTCATCATGCGAAAGTCTCTCACCATCGGCCAGGCGGCCGAGAAGCCCCCTGAGCGGCTGCGCTGTCTGTGATGTTGGTGTCATATGCCACACTCCGGTTGATCAGATCCAAAACTGAATTTTAGGTGACCGGGATTCTTTTCTCAAGAAAGGAGTTCCGGGGCTGTGGATTTTCCCGGGTCAGGCAGTTTGAGCGTGCGGGCTTCACCAGGGTTGCGCGGGCCTGGGTGCGCGGGCCTCCGGCCCGCTTGTGAGTTAAACCTGCCTGGATGCTTTGGGCTCCGGAGATGATCATCCTGGTCATCTTCGGAGTGACTTCCCATTCTTAGTTGAAGAATGCGGGCCGGAGGCCCGCGTACCCAGGCCTGGCACCCGGTTGCACACCCGGGCTGTTTTTGCTCAATTCGTCAATCGATTAGCCATTCACACTTATTTCCGATAATCTGTCGTTTTTATCACGATAATCATCTTCCGGAGGACAGAGTTAATGAGACTGGCGAGGCTGAATGAATTCATGGAGAAAATGCCGCCCGAGAGTGTGGCGGTAATACCGAGTGCCCGCGAGGTGCGACGCAACGCCGACACCGATTATGAGTTCAGACAGGACTCCGACTTTTTCTTTCTGACAGGGATCTCCGAGCCTGACTGCGTCGCCGTGATCGCCCCATCCCATCCGCACCATCGTTACATTCTCTTCGTTCGCCCCCGTCGGCGGGAAGAGGAGATCTGGACCGGCATTCGTGCCGGCGTCGAGGGAGCTGTCCGTGACTTCGGTGCCGATGCCGCTTTCGATATTGCCTCGCTTGGCGAGCTGCTCCCCGGGTATCTCGCCGAGGCCGAGACTCTCTGCTACCGGTTTGGCCTTCACGACAAGTTTGATGCGACGATCATCGCGACGCTCAGGTCCCTGCGTGAACGGATTCGCAGCGGTGTCTACGGGCCGGCAACCATCACCGATCCCTCGCTCATCCTTCACGAGATGCGCCTGCGCAAAAATGAAGAGGAGATCGGCAAGCTCCGTCGGGCGGCCCGGATCTCGGCCGCCGGCCATGTTGCCGCCATGCAGGAGTGCCGTCCCGGCATGTTCGAATACGAACTGGAAGCAGTCACCGAATATACCTTCCGCAAAAATGGTGCTACCGGACCCGCCTACCCGTCAATCGTCGGCTCAGGATTCAATACCACCATCCTTCATTACAACACCAATCAGGAGAGGATCGATGATGGTGATCTCGTCCTGATCGATGCCGGTGCCGAGTTCGAGGGCTTCTGCGGCGACATCACCCGCACCTTCCCCGCCAATGGCCGCTTCACCAGGGCGCAGCAGGCAATCTATGAGGCCGTCCTCAATGCCAACCGCGAGGTGATCTCCATGGTCAGGCCCGGCGTCAGCTTCATGGCACTCCACCTGCGCGCAGTCGAGGTGCTTGCCGAGTCGCTCGTCTCCCTCGGACTGCTCGCCGGCCCCACGAGCGAGGTCATCGAACGCGAAACCTATCGCCGCTACTTTATGCACCGCACCGGCCACTGGCTGGGAATGGATGTTCACGATGTCGGACGCTACCACACTCGCGATGACTGGCGCATCCTTGAACCCGGCATGGTCTTCACCGTCGAACCGGGCCTCTATCTTGCTGCCGGCAGCGAGGGGCTCCCTCAGGAGTTTTTCAATATCGGTGTCCGCATCGAGGATGATGTCGTCGTCACTCAATCCGGTGCCGAAGTCATCACCGCCGATGTCCCCAAAGATCCACGTGAGATCGAGGAGTTGATGAAAAAGAGCCTGTCGGTCAGCGGGTGAACCGACTTGCTTCTTGACATGTGCTGAAGCGACTATTACCATCTCCTTTTGTTCCGGTAGAAGGGTTCGGCTGTTGCTCGCCAGTCAGCAGGTGAACAGTCTGAATCAAGCCGCTGGGAAGAATCCTGATGACCTCAGACGAATTCTATATGCGGCTGGCTCTCGCAGAGGCAATTGAGGCCGAACGGGAAGGTGAGGTTCCCGTCGGTGCGGTCATCGTTCGTGACCGTAAGATCATCGGCTCCGGCCACAATCGTCCGATCACTCTCGCTGATCCGACGGCCCACGCTGAGATCCTCGCGCTTCGTGATGCTGCACGCCGAATCGGCAATTACCGGCTGACCGGATCAACGCTCTATGTCACGGTTGAACCCTGTGCGATGTGCGCCGGTGCTCTCGTCAATTCGCGCATCCTCCGTGTCGTCTTTGGTACGACCGATATTCGCGCGGGTGCCATCGAGTCGGTATTCAATATCGTCTCCAACCGCTCTTTGAATCATTGCGTCGAAACTACCTCCGGGGTTCTTGCTGATCAGTGCCGATGGCTGATCCAGTCATTCTTTCAGAAACGACGTCGCCCAATCGTCGCCCCTGAACACCCCGGAAATCATCCCGGAAATCATCCCGGAAATCATCCCGGAAATCATCCCGGAAATGATAAAGACAGCTAAGACAACTAACCAGGTTAACTAAATATGCCAACTAACCAGGTTAACGTGGATATGTTGGTCATCACGACGCATCTGAATATTGTTTTTAACACGGAGAGGTGCGAGAGTGGCTGAATCGGGCGGTCTCGAAAACCGTTGTACTCGGAAGGGTACCGTGGGTTCGAATCCCACCCTCTCCGCCAGAATTCCATTTTAACTTCCCCCTGCCCGCCAACACGACAATCCATCGGCGAGGCACTTTACATCCTCAGGAGC
>CAIKMY010000211.1 GCA_903828635.1 uncultured Acidobacteriota bacterium | reverse complement strand
GTCACCGTGATCGTCGGGCATGAGACTGTCAACGAGATCGTGGCGTCGGTAGTTGCGCCGCAATTGTCGGTCGCCCTGATCGTGATCGTGTGTACTCCAATGGGTGCAGCATTCGAGATCGAAACGACTCCTGATGAGTTTACTGATACCGATCCGGTATAGGTTCCCTGGCTTTGCACCGCAATAGTGCTCACTGAGCCATTGTCTGTCGGCCCTGTCACCGGATTAATCGTCGTTGAGCTTCCAGCGTTGACCGTTACTGTCGAGGTACTGTAAGTCAGCGTCGGTGCCGGGTTGGCAGTAACTACCACATTGAGCGTCGCTGTTGCTGTGCCACCCGATCCATCGCTCACCTCCAGCGTGAAGCTTGTCGTTCCTGCTGTCGCAGTGCAGTCGGCAACAATATCGGCTGTGATCGTCCCACCAGTATTAACAATATTAGAGAGCGTCACACCGCCGGATGGATTGGTGCTCGTCACTGTCACCACCAGGTCTCCCACAGGTGTCTCCGGATCTCCAACGGTGGCAATCGTCGAATTGGACGAAGCACTACTAACCGTGCGCGAAACTCCACTCGTCGCCGAGATCGTTGGGTTGGTATTGGTATTGAGATTGATGATTGTTGAGGCCGACGGCACTCCGTCGCTAATTACGGTGAGAAGTGCGCGCCCGAATGGAAAACCAGCAGAGGAGGTCGTCATCCCGGTCAGCACTGATGACGTAAATGCCGTCATCGACCAGCTATTGGTCGTAAGATAAATCGACTGCCCATTAACAAGACTTATCAGTTGAACCAGTGGATAGTCTGTCGCGGTACTGAAATAAGATCCCCCGGAGGATCCGTCACCGCCAAACCCACTCCCTGTTACTGAAACTGCGCCACCAGCAGTAAAGCTTGCAGTGGAGATGACCGGCTGACTGGATGATGAATATCCCAGACCCGGATTGTATAGTTCGGCACTGGAGATCGACGACGATGAACTGCCAAGACCTCCGGCAATGAGGATCTTTCCATTGGTCAGCAAGGTCGAGGTATGAAGAGTACGCGCTGCCGAAAGAGAGCCTGCGCTGCTCCAGGCACCAGATACAGGATCATAAATCTCAGCAGTTGAAAGAGATGTCCCCGTGGCTGAGCCGCCGGCGATGAGTACTCTGCCACTGGAAAGGATGGATGCGGTATGCCCCTGTCGCGCTGTCGCCAAGGAACCTGTGCTGCTCCAGGTTCCTGCGGATGGATCGTAAAGCTCCGCACTCGACATAGGGTTCGACGAACTATCGACTCCACCAGCAACAAGTACATTGCCATTAGGCAGCAATGTCACCGTGTGATCAGCTCGCGCGGATGAGAGTGCGCTGGTACTGCTCCAGGTTCCTGTCGCCGGATTGTACAACTCAGCACTCGAGAGGGAAGATCCACCACTCTGCCCACCAGTCACCAGCACCTTACTATTTGGCAGCAATATCGCTTCGTGGTCGGTCCGGGCTGATGAGAGCGCGCCTGTACTGCTCCAGGTTCCTGTCGCCGGATTGTACAACTCAGCAGTGGAGATCGCCGCTGAACCATTGCTGCCCCCAGCTACCAAAACCTTGCCGTTGGGAAGCAGCGTCGCCGTATGCCCCTTCCTTGCCGCCGAAAGGCTGCCAGTACTTTGCCAGGTTCCAGCCACCGGGTTGTATATCTCTGCGACAGCTGTCACGCCTGAACTGCCATCATCCCCACCGACAACCAGAACCTCCCCGCTGTTCAAGAGTGTTGCCGTATGATACCGACGCGTCGTCGACAAGCCACCAGTGCTGCTCCAACTTCCGGCGGCCGTGTCATACAACTCTGCGGTTGCTGACGGTCCGGAAGTGCTGCCCCCGCCAACAACCAGAACCTTGCCACTCCCGAGCATTGTCGAAGTGTGAGATTCGCGTGATGCCGAGAGCGTGCCGGTGTTGCTCCACGAGTTGGATGTTGGATTGTATAACTCCGCACTCGAATATGCTATTCGCACATAAACCTCAAGTGGATCTCCAATGCCTTGAGGGAAGGGAGAGTTTGAGTTATTGAGTCCACCCGCGATCAGAACATCACCGGTAGGCAGAAGGATCGATTGATGATAAGCTCGTGCAACTGTGAGGTTCCCGGCATTACTCCACGTCCCGGTCGCCGGGTCATATATCTCCGCACTCTTTATCGACACGAGGAAAGTCTCGTAGGTGTACTGTACTTCAGTGAAATCAGTTTCACCACCGGTGACCAGCACTTTGCCGCTTGGTAGCAACGTCGCCGAGTGAAAGGCACGCCCGGTATTAAGACTGCCAGTATTCGACCAGCTTCCCGTCGATGGGTCATAGAGCCTTGCTGTGGTAAATGGTGCAGCCCGCCAGTCATCACGCCCGCCCACTACCAGAACCTTGCCATTCGGCAGAAGTGTTGCGCTGTGTCCCCATCCATTCCCGGAGGAACCAACGTCAGACCAGGTTCCGGTGCTGGGGTTGAAGAGCTCGGCTTCGGTGGCCATACCACCAGGACCATACCCGCTCGTAACCAGAACCTTGCCATTTGGCAGCAGCGTCGCTGTATTAAAGAGCCTTGCCCTGGTCAGCGACCCGGTAAAGGTCCACTGCCCTGTCGCCGGATTGTAAATCTCTGCACTGTCAAGATATTCCTGATCAGTTCCGACATAAGTAGGTGGCCAGTTATATCCGCCCACCGCCATAATTCTGCCGTCCGCTAACCTGGTCACAGTAAGCGCTTGCCGCTTCTGATTGAGGCTGCCAGTGGCAGTCCAGGTTTCCGTAATCGGATCATAGATATCTACGACTGCCTGAGTAGTGGAGGTGGCGCCACCCACTGCCAGAACCTTGCCGTTCGACAGCAAGATCAACCCGGACGAATTTCGTGGTGTGCTGGGAGAGGTGGTCGCCCTCCATGTCCCCGTTGCCGGGTCGTAAATTTGCGTGGAGTCAACCCCCAATACCAACACCTTCCCACTCTGTAACAGAACAGCACTGTTCTCAAATGCCGGCTTGATCATCGATCCAACTACCGACCAGCTCGGATCGATCGTCAGGGGATACTGTAAACCCGAGGGATCAAGCTTCAGCTGCAGCCGTCTGGATCCGTCAGGCTCCGCCTCACCCAATTCCCACCTGACAGCATCGTCACTTCGCCGCCCATTGCCATCAATCACCCACGGCGCTTCGATGCGCAGCCTCTCTATTCTGCCTCGGCTGAAGGTTATCGATCTCCCTTGCAGCGAGATATCATCAGCTCCACTCACCTCTGCCAGATCATATTCAAATTGCTTTGGCGCTGACTTGTCCTTCAGATAAAGAAACTCCTCACTCCGACCAGGCTCGATCACATGCCGACTGTCGGTGTGCGGGTAGGCCTCACGATAGACAAGCTTTCCATTGTCAATCTCTGCCGCAGAGCTATGGCCGCCGACCGCCCACAAAGCCACCCTTACACCGCCACCCTCAACAACAAAGGGATGGTCGAACCTCCCGGGGAAAAAGGCCTCTAGTCTCTCGTCCTCTCTCCCTACTGCCGCCTTTGCCAGGAGCGCTCTGGCCTCCTCAACCTTCAACTGTGGATTAGTTTTAGCCAATCTCCCTGATCTTCCACCAACTCTCCCAATTAATCCCGGGTAACGATGCCCCCCAACCTCACGGGAAGCTTTAACAAACGGCACCGACAACTGTGCCGAGGCCTCCGGCCGGGTTGGCCTTGCTCCTGTCAACAATCCCAGCAGTCCAGCAACGATTAAAAGAAATTGAGGTAATACTCTGAGATGGCGTTTAGTGAATGTCAAAAGGTTCATTCCGTGGTTATTTTCGATTGCCATGGTGTATGTATCCTATCAGCCAGTATTGTCAGCCAGTATTGCTTCAGCCGGTATTGCTTCTCATAGCAGATACCTGGCGGTTGTAAGGTAGAGATCGCTGCAACGACGGGAACCCTAGGATATATTTTCTATAATCGCAATAATTAATGAAAATATATGCCATCAATAATTATCAATCTCCGATCAAACAATATCAAAACATTGATAAACAACCACTTAGCAACACAACCAGCAGCCAACAAAAACACCCAGAGATCAACAGCAATCGAGCGACAACGACTACATGTGCACCGAATTGATAATCTTAATAATAATTGATCCAGCTTATCAGTAGAGATACACCCGGGAGCCGCCTCTGGCAGAGCGGCTCCCGGCGAAAGAGGAGACTTAGAGGGTTGCAGGCCGGCCTTTGATCAGGATTCTGGTGGAGCGGGTATGAGGGGAAGAGAGAGACTTTGCGGCGGGTGAGACAGCCTGAAGATTGATGAGGCTGCCATCGATGGAGATGGTGGTGGAGGTCATGGAATGACCCGCGAGGGGAGTGAAGCGGAGGCGAAGCAGGTGGTGCCTCCCGGCGGGAAACTCTGCGCCGGTGGGGAGAGCGATGGCGATGGCCAGACCACCCTCCGGCTCATGGAGGCGATTGACGAGCAGACGTGCATCCGCGGAAGCCGGGGAGGTGGCGTCGACGAGGGCAAGTTCACGCGGATCATAGCGAAGGGTAAAGCCGAGGGCATTGATATCTCCGTCGCTGAGGAGTTCAACCTCAACGGTGCCGACCTCGCCCTCGACGAGACGGGCATCGACGACGTGGAGCAATGCCGGGCGACTGAGCAGGTTCCGGGTCGGGTTGAGAGCGACCTGAGAACCCGGTCCTCCGCTATTGGTCAGTGGATCAAGGCCGACCGCATAGCGTCCCGCCTGGACCCAGTCGGTAACATCGACCACTCCATCCCCCATCTGGTTGCGAGGGGCAACATCGGCGCGCTGGAACTCTCCACCGCCCTGCGGAGTATCAAGGCCGACAGCGAAGCGTCCGACAGTTACCCAGTCAGACGAATCAACCGTGCCATTGCCATTTGGCAGGGGTCTGACATCCCCCTCATAGAAGCTCTGGCTGGTGATCGTCACCGGGTAACTGCGCTCGCCGAAGCACCCGTTGGCATCGGTTGCGCGCAGGGTAAAGGTGAAGTTTCCGGTCGCCGTCGGAGTACCGGTGATGACGCCAGTGGATTGATTGAAGCTGAGACCGGTCGGCAGTGTACCGGTCAGGCTCCAGGTGGTCGGACCGACGCCTCCGGTTCGGGCAAAGGTGACAGGGTAACTGGCGGCCGTCGTCCCGTCGGAGAGGGCCGCGGGAGTGACGGAGATTGTCGGACACGGCAGAACTGTCGTATTGACCGATCCACTGACATTATCGCTGATATCGGGATCATTGACGCCGGCGGGAGTGGTCACCGTCGCGATATTGGCAAAAGTGCCACTCGCCGGAGCGGTGGCCGTTACCGTCAGGGTGACCGTGCCGCCTGATGGAAAAGTGGTGATCGTCGATGTCATCTGATTCGAGCCATCGATGCTGCTCGTGCCACAGACTGCCCCGCCGTTGCCGGTGCAGGAGACCTGGGCATTGGTCAGCAGGGTTGAGAGGTTGTCGGTGACGGTGGCATCGTTGGCCGCAGACGGACCATTATTGGTGACGACGATCGTATAACTCACCTGCCCACCGGGTGAAACAGTGGTTGAGCCGGTCTTGACTACCGCGAGGTTGGCCTGGGCAGGCGGATCATTCTGCGCGTTGGCGGTAAAGCTTGCTGTACCGCTACCGGCATCGGGATCGGTCACACCAGCGGGAGGTGTCAGTGTCGCCTCGGTGTTGATCGCCTGGGCGCTCGATGGGGCATCTCCCTCGATTTCAAAGACAATCTGTCCGTTGACCGGCAGCGTTGGAATCATCTCGGTGATGACACTTTGCGCCTCCGTGGATTGGAACATCGGGATGCTCGGAAGCTGCAGGCAGAGAGCACCTCCATATGCCCGGCAGATCACGGACAACCCGCTAAGGGGGATCGAGAAGTTATTGGTGAAGGTCGTGCCATTGGCGGCACCCGGACCGGAGTTGACGATGCGGAACCTGAATCTCAGCCTGCCATTGATCTGAACCGCCCTGGTACCAGTTGTGGCAATCGAGAGGTTAGCCTGTGAGGGCGGCGACGAGCTGGTCACCGAGGTGGTCGAAATACCAGTGTTGTTGGTAATGTTGGGATCAGTCGTACCGCTCGGAGGAGTAACGGTCGCCGTGTTGAAGAGGGTAGTGACACTGTTTGGAGCGGTGGCATTGATTGTGATCAGGACTCTTCCGCCTGCCGGCAGGGTCGGGATCGTGCCGCTGACGAGGGCACTGGTCACAGTCAGTCCGGAGGGGCAGAGCGCACCACCACCGCCGACATTGCAGCTGGCCGTGACGCCTGTCAGGCCTGCCGGCAGGGTGTCGATGAAGCTTGCACCGTCACCATTCTGAGGACCAATGTTGGAGATTTCAAGTGTATAGGCGATGGCGCCGCCCTGCTGCACCTGTGGCGGGCCGTTCTTCTGCAGCACCAGATCAGCCTTGGGCGCGGTGATGATGCTGTAGGCCTGTCCGGCGAATGGCAGATTCGAGACCAGCCCCCCAAGGTTATCGCTGACATTGTCGGAATGGATCATGTTCAGCCCCAACTGCCCGGTAAACTCGCCGATCGTCAGGTTGACGGTCCATGTTGTTCCGCTGCCGGTCACCGACGAAATCACTGCATCTGGAATGAAGACCAGGGCAGACTCACCATTGCCAGGCATCTGCACGCCCGGAGTGGCCGCGATACTGAAATTGAATGGACTGACACCAGTGACACTCTCGCTGAAGGTCACGGTGAAGGCGACACTCGATGCCGAGGTTGGATTGGTCCCCGCACGGACGATCGAGACAACTGACGGCAGAACATTGTTGGTCAGGGAGAATGGATAGGGCTCAAACACACCCGTGGCATTGGCCGTCACCGTGTATGCCCCCTCAACGGAGTTGGCGGTGACAGTACCGGAAGTGGCCACACCACTGGTAATCGTCGCCGGGATTCCAAGAACCGTAGCACTCGCCCCGCTACCCGGTGCAGTGAACGTTATCTTACCACCATTGACCGGTTCATTTGTCGCAACCGGGATCACATTTACCGCAAGGTTGCTGGCAAATGCCGTGCCCGGAGCGGCTGTCTGGTAGTCGCCGGCGCTCTGCGTCAAAATAAACCCGAGTGATTCGAAAGCACCGATGTCAGAATTGCCGGTACGGAATGTACCGCGCTGATCCTCACCACCGGCGGTGACCGGCGGGCCGGCATTGATCGCCGGGCTCCCGGGCAGAAGCGCATGAGTCAATGTCGTCCCCCCATAATTGCCAAGTGGCGCGAGCAGCGGATTGGCGCTGAGAAGATCGCTACTGCCGTTGAGCAACCCCGCGGCGGTATCGCTTGCAAGGTTACTGCCGAGGGAGGTGACAGTGACAAGGTTACTGCTGCGCCAGAGGTTGCCGCTGGTTCCGGTGCTGCCCGCAAGAATGCTGTTCAGGATGTTGGCCTCCAAGCCGTCGCCGGAGAGGGCGATCCCGGCGGTACCACCGGTGTTGGAGGCGATCGTGCTGCCTTGAAGAACCATCAGACTGACACTCATCGAGACGTCGATTCCGCTGCCGCCGCTGATCGCGCTGTTGCCGCTGATCGTACTCTTGTCAATCCCGAGAAAAGCGGAAAGCGTGACATTCCGCGCATTGGCCGAGGCGGGAAACATTTCCGGTATTGGCTGACAGGCAATACCGCCACCAGCCCCCGCAGTCGCCTGATTGCCACTGATAGTCGAACTGACAATCGTCGCGCTCGCCCCAACAACGGCCATGCCCCCGCCACTGGCCGCAACATTACCGCTGAGGACCACACCACTCAGAATAATGGTCCCCGTGCTGAAAATCCCACCACCCGCTTCCGTACCGGCATTCCCGTTGCTCAGGGTGACACCTGAGATGCTCACCTCAAGGCTGTTGCCGGAGACGTGAATAATCCGGTAGTTGCCTCCACTATCCCGTCTGATGGTCAATTGATCAGCACCAGGCCCGGTGATACTCACACTTTTGAGGATCGATGGCAGCGCACTGGTGAGGTTGATCGTCCCGACAGCCTCGATCTGGATATTTTGCAGCGGGCACAAAGTAAAGGTATTGAACTCCTCGATGGCAGCGCGGAGACTGCAATTACCACTGCTGTCGGCGCAATAGCCATCACCGGGATTGACATCTGCCGTGTCGGCCAGAGTATTGACCGTGAGGCTGGTCGGACAGAAGGCGTCAACATTGAAATAGGCGATCACCGGGTCATGATCGGAGAGCCTCACCGCCGTCGCGGCGTTGCTACGGTCAGTCTCGGGAAAGTCAGCATTGATCCGTGCGTGCTCAACACGTTGGGCCGAGGTGTTTGTAATCAGCGCACCATTGATCAGCACATGGTCGAGCGTCTGCGCATTGCCCTGATAGACATAGGAATAACGACCAGCCGCCGACACCAGCGCCGAGAGGTTGGTCAGATTCGGGTTTAGCAAATCGACACCGTCACCGGGCACGACCGTTTCGTTGTCAGGGGCCGGTGCACCGGTGATCACACCCATTGAATCGACGAAGCCGTCGTTAAACTCAAAAGCATTGAAATCGCCAACGAGGATGATCCGCTCAGCAGGGTTGGCCGTCTGTCGTAATTGCACGATCGTCGCCAGATCTTCGGCCTGTTTCTGTCGCTTCGCCCGAACGCGCGCGCCGGCTGTCGACCAGCCATTAGATCCGGCGGAACTGTCGTTGTTGACATCATTGAGTGAGCGCAAATGATTGACGATCACCGTCACCGCGAAACTGGCGCTATTGGAATGATTAATCGTTGCCATCAGCCGCAGCGGCGGCCGGTCGTGGAGCGTCTCCGTTGAACTGTTGGCATTGGTAAAGAGTGCCGTTTTGTTCTCCTGGACAACGCTGTTAACCACAACACGCGGAGTCGTCCCGGTGACCGGGGAGGTCCTGACAAGGAAGCCGACATCGATGCCGCCGACATCATTCCCCTCGACAAGGTGGGCCGTATACTGTGGATTGGGCTGCCCTGCAGCTGTGGCATCGGTGTTGATTCGCGTCGCCAGCGCCTGCAGTGTCGTCAGATTCTCGACCTCGGTCACGCCAAGAATGTCCGGAGATCGCAGAAAATTGCGAATGGCCAGAGAGGCCTTGCCAAGACGGTTGTTGTAGGCGGTCGTCGTCAGCACCGGTTCCCCGATCGCCGGATCGTTGACATCATCGAAAAAGCGCTCAAGATTGTAGCTGGCTACGGTGAACTCGGTCGACTTCGGCAACGATGCCGCCGTCGCCGTCATCCCTCCGGTAACCGTGATCGTCAATCCCGGTTGAGGCAGGATCGTATATGTCCGGTAGCTGTAATCGAGCGGACCGACGAGCCCGGTAATCACCGCACCAGTCGGAACGTTGAGCGCGGTCGTGCCCGTCAGGGCATCGCTGTCGACTCTGATCCTTTCGGGGTTGGCATCAAAGCGCGGGATCGGCGGGATCGTCCCGGAAGGGGCTGGATCAGGTGACTCAATCCCCGATTCCCGGAACGGCCTTGCCACTCCGGTTACCACCCCGAAGAAGACTCCGCTCGAGGTCGCCGTCGCACTTGTCTCGGTAACGTTCCCATCCGTTGGCGCCACCACCGTCAGCGAGGGAAGACTGACCAGCATCCCCTCGACACGCTCAAGCTGATCATGTGCTCCTGAAGGATTGGGGAAGACTGTTGTCAGCGGAATCGCCGCCGGCAGCGTATTCCCCGATGACACCAGCGTCACCGTCGGAGAGGTCAGCTCCGTCAAAGGCGGCTGCAGCTGATCTGTTGACGGCACATACTCCGTCACCGTTCCCAGAACCTGGACAAGATTACCAACCGCCGCCGCCGCCGGCGGGGTGCTGCCAACATAGACCAGTATCCCTTCCGACGTCAGCGGATTGCCATCATCACTCCCATCCGGTGTCTGAATATAGAAACCGCTGCTCCTGACTCCGGTGACGATCCCCTGGGTGTATACCGGATTACCAACCAGTCCCGAAGTGGCACCACTCCCCTGAATCGCACTGATGGCCACCGGAGTGATGTCATCATTGAGGATCGTCCCGCTTCCCTGACCATCACCAATCGCCGCGCCCGTCACATTGGTTATGTTGACGCTGAAATTCTCGTCAAACTCGGTTATCGTGTCGCCATTGACGGTAACGGTGAAGCTGTAGGTAGTGTTACCCGCGGAAATCGTCTGCCCCGTCAGGCTCTGAGCGACATAGTCGCTGCCGGCCGTCGCCGTACCGTCAGCCGTGGCAATGTCGAAAGTCACGCCACCAGACGGTGCCGCCTGCGAGAGCGTGACAGTGAAGCTGAAATTCGTCGTTCCCGCATTCCCTTCGGCCAGTGAGACATCATTGATCGAAAGCTGAGTCGCCCCCCCGGTCGAACACGGATTTGATGTCGAGCTGCTGTTGCGCGGCACCGGAGCAGTAACCACATCGAAGTCGTCGCGATTGTTGTCCGTCTCTGTGCAGCCATTCGCCTTGCGAACCGCTCCCTGGGTGGATGCCATGGCGGTCGAGTTGTTGACCGTTGTCCCTCCCTCGCCATTGTTTGAGCTGCCCCATGCCACCGAGTCGACGATCCTCGCATCGGGCAGGGTGCACGGTGTTGCCGTTGCCCCACATCCCAACGCTGTCGTGGTATTGGCCAGCGCAACCTTGCCAGAAGATCCACTCATACTCAGATTGGTAGTTGTCTGATCCGGAGTCACCGGCAAAGCCGCACCAGCCGTGCCTGCTGAGCCCAGCCTGACAAGGTAGTATTGCCCCGGCTGCAACGTCAGTGTTGACAACGAATAGATATTGGAAGTGCTTGAGCCAAAATTCCCCGTACTCGAACCATACTGCAATGAGTACCCGGTCAGCGTCACCGCGGAACTACCGCGATTGAAGAGTTCAACATAGTCATTCTGGTAGGTGCCCGTCGACCCGCCACCTCCTCCGAACGCCTGGCTGATTACCACTCCCGTCGATAGTCCGCTCGCCGGCCTCGGCGCCACCAGCAGCAATAATCCCAAGCCGGTCATCATCAGGCACAAACTGATCATCACCGATCCGACTCGCGATCGACGCCCTGATATCCTGCTCCTGATCAATTCCGAACTGATACGTGGCAGACGAACTCTTATCGACATGGACGATTCCTCCTCAATACTCATTACCCTGACAAGTATTTCCGCTATCCGGTTATAGTATTTGCGGTAAACCACAAAAATTAAATGTCAGGATAAGCAGCAACAGAGAGTCAGTCCAGCCAATCTGAGGCTGTAACTCTTTTTCAATAATTGTTCGGAAACTGTTAAGTCTCTTCAACCGGGCTGAGGGATCCGGCAAGGTAGCGAAGAGTCAGTTCATGGTAGGCCTTCGGGCTGTGATCGACGGAACGCAGAGCGCCACCTCCAAGCTCCTTCCGCACCTGTGCCGGCGAGCCGGCGGCCAGTGTCCCCGCCGGGATGATCGATCCGGGAGTGACAACGCTGCCGGCGGCAATCATTGCCCGCTCGCCAACCACCGCCTGGTGCAGGACGATGGCCCCCATCCCGATCACTGCCCCCTTCGCAATCGTGCAGCCTTCCAGCAGTGCCCCATGGCCGATGGTCACATCCTCGCCAAGGATCGTCGGCAGCTCCGCGGTTGTATGGATCACTGCGTTGTCCTGAACGTTACTGCCACGGCCGATGACGATGCTCCCCTCATCGCCACGCAGCACCGCACCAAACCAGACGCTCGCACCATCACCCAGTTCCACATCACCGATAATGGTCGCCGTCGGCGCAATCCATACCCCGGTGCCGATCCGCGGTCGCTTTTCACGATACTCATAAATCATGGCCAATCCCTTATTCGCTCAGGTGACTTGATTTGTCCGGGTTATCGACATCCCGCGGCGAGATCATCGCCTGTCTGGCACTGAGGTAGAACTGATGAAAGTATCCGGCCATCGACCAGCACGAGGAGACGACAACCAGCCAGAGCATCCCGCGGCCCAGCCCATAAAGCAGCATTCGCCAGTCGCGCCACGATGTCACACCAACCCCGAAGAGGTGTCCGAGCGCCTCGGCCATCTCAGGCACGGTCCAGAACATGACCACCGGGAAGACCTTCGTCTCAACCGGTGGGCCGCCATTGACCGAAGATGTGATCAGCAGCGCGATCGTGATCACCTGTGAAAACATCTTGAGCTTGCCTGCACGCGAGGCCGGGATCGCCCAGCCCTCGCCTGCTGCCACCGCTCGCAACCCCGAGACGGCAAACTCGCGCCCGATGATGATCACCACCGCCCATGCCGGCGCCAGTCGATTCTCTACCAGTGAGATGAATGCTGAGGAGATAAGAATCTTGTCGGCAATCGGATCGAGCAGTATCCCGAGTCGCGAAACCTGCTGCCGACGCCGCGCCAGCCAGCCATCGGCAACATCAGTCAGCGAGGCCAGCAGAAAGAGGCCGACTCCGGCTATATGCTGTGGCAATCCGATCCAGTCCTCAGAGAACCTGGTTAGCAGAACCACCACCAACAACGGGACGAGAATGATTCGCAGCAATGTCAGCAGATTGGGCAGGTTCATGCACCGGCTCCGGGTAAGAGCATTCGGCTACTCGCTCACTTCCATGGTGTCGATGATGCCGATGATTGCCGCATCTACCGGCTTGTCCTTCAATCCCTCAGCCATGCGCGCACTGCTGCCGGAAACAACCAGCACCCTCTCCCGGTATCCGGCGCCAACGGTGTCAAGAGCGACGATGCAGCCGGACTCGTCCTCACCACGCAGGTTGATCGGGCGGACAAGCAGCAACTTCTGTCCCTCAAGACGAGGATCCTTGCGCGTCGCGACGACATTACCGATGATTCGGCCAATAATCATTGAATTATGACCTGCGCAATATTACTTCTGAGTGCGCGATGCCAGCGTCAGCGGCAGAGCATCATCGACTGAGGCATGCGGGCGCGGAATGACGTGAACGCTGACCAGCTCGCCAACCCGGCGAGCTGCCGCGGCTCCGGCATCAGTCGCCGCCTTGACGGCCGCGACGTCGCCACGGACGATCGCCGTCACAAAACCCGCACCAATCTTCTCGTAGCCGATCAGCGTGACGTTGGCTGCCTTGACCATCGCGTCGGCCGCTTCGATCGTCGCCACCAGCCCCTTGGTTTCAATCATTCCCAGTGCTTCCATCAGGATATCTCCTTTAAGACTATCTCCGTCAGACTCTGTTCAGCGCAGAGCATCTCCCGGTCTGCAATTCAGGCTCGGCGACTTACCTCGCCCAGAACCTCGGTTGCCTGCATCAGCAACTCGACCAGTTCCGCCCGTGTCAGCGAAATCCGGTCGCTGTCAGCCAGTGGCTGCCCGCCAATCCCGCAGGCCTGACCCGTACGTGCTTCGGGACGCATCATTCCGCTCTTTTCCCGAATATCGAAGAGCTTCTCAATCGCCCGCCCGGGGATGATATTCTCATTGCCGAGCGTCCGTGCCAGAAAACTGATACGGCAGGTGTGTTCGAGGGTTTCAAGCTTGTTGAAGGCCTTCTCCAAAGTCTCGGCATAGGCGACTGCCCCGTGATTGGCCATCAGCAACGCATCATGAAATTCAAGGAAGGGCTCGATCGCCTCGGTAAGCTCGCTGGTCGATGGGGTACCATAAGATGCGAGAGGCACACAGCCGAGCGTTAGCACCACCTCCGAGAGAATTGCCTTGTCAAGAGAGAGACCGGCAACGGCAAAAGCCGTGGCATGCGGTGGATGAGCGTGAACGACCGCGTGTATATCCGGCCGCGCCTCGTAGATCACGCGGTGCATCGGCCACTCCGACGAGACCTTGAGACTGGTTTTCTCAAGCGGGCGCCCTTCGAGGTCAACGACCACCATCATCTCGGGAGTCATCCATCCCTTGCTCACCCCGGATGGTGTCGCAATCAGCCGATTCGGCCCGACCCTGACGCTGATGTTGCCATCACCGGCAACCAACAGCCCGCGGTCATAGCAACGGGTGGCAATCCTGACAATCTCTTCCCTGACCTGTCTCTCGTTCTGCATGCTTCAGACTTCCCTGCCACTTTCAGCCCCGGACTGTTTTCAGCCTGCTCGCCCACTCACCAGCCTGATGGCTCACCGGCCGGATTGGCCAGAAAGTGGGAGAGACTCTCCAGTGAAATTGAGAGATCGACCGTCTTCACCTTGACACCGGGGCGGGGCGGGAGGTGCACCGGCGCAAAATTGAGAACGGTACGCACTCCGGCTCCAGTCACTTCATTGAAGACTGCCTCCGCCACCTCCGCCGGCACCGTCAAAATGACAATCTCGACACTCTCCCGCTCGATGGTCTCACGCAGACCATCGGTCCTGCTGATCGTCAGCCCATCGCGAAGCTTCATTCCCACCTTGGCCGGATCGACATCGAAGATCGCCACGATCCTGAAGCTCTTTTCACTGAAACCGGGGTAGTTGGCCAGCGCCAATCCAAGGTTCCCTGCCCCGATAATCGCCACCCGGTGAGTTGTCAAAAGGCCAAGGATGCGCATCAACTGCTGACGCAAATCCTCGACATAATAGCCGACTCCTCGTATCCCAAACTCACCAAAATAGGCGAGATCCTTCCGTATCTGCGCTGAATTGAGGTTAAAGCGCTCCGCCAGCGACCGTGAAGAGACCGTCGCCTCTCCTGCCCCCGCCAGCTCATTCAGGCATCGAAGGTAGATCGAGAGACGATTGATTGTCAGCTCGGAAATCTTCTCGGTCTTCATTCACGTGTCATTCCGGTGGCGCCAATCCCGGCCGATCCATTAAACTGAGTCAGATTACGACAAGGAACGATAATCTATTGATAAATGGACTGTCAATATGCGGGGGGGGGGATATGGACTATGGACAGTATTGACCTTATGGACAGCATGGACAATGGACAGTATGGACAGTAGGAATCATTACCTAGTAGTTCGCCACTATGAAGTTGACGGGTAAAGTCGCATCAGCTTGGTTCTGGCGTCATCCAGGGAAAATCGCCAGTCAATTGTGGCATGTTGC
>CAIKMY010000210.1 GCA_903828635.1 uncultured Acidobacteriota bacterium | reverse complement strand
CGGAATCGCCAGACATACCGTGAAATTGTCCGGGATTGGGGGCTCGATGTCATGTGGATCGACAATCACCCAGGCCAGGTGGCTCATCGGTATCAGCATCATGCAGCCATATCATGCAGCCATCGATCTGACACACATTTAACATTGAGTTAAGACAGACTTCACAGGCATAGTGTAATCTCTTCGTTGGCTGACAAATTCAGAGAGAGTGCAGGCTGGATATTGTCAGGAAGGCAATAGCATTACGTCATTTTCAACGACGATGGATCTGCCAAAATCCGCAGTGCATCAATTAAGAGATCACATTCTGCTAATGGGCGGAGAGGTAGAGTATGCGATTGACCGGGCGATCCGTGCGGTCATCGAGCGTGATTCAGAACTGGCGAAGCAGGTATTGAAGGATGACGATCGCGTTGACAGCCTTGAGCTCGAAGCAGACCGACTGAGCGTCAGATTGCTGGCACCGCGGATGACGCAGCCCGGGATGACGCAGCCTGAGGAGATTCGGCTGATTGTCACGGTGATCAGGATTACGCCAATTCTTGAGCGAATGGCTGATCATGCCTGCAACATCGCACAAGCGGCAATTTACCTCAACGATGAGCCTCAATTGAAGCCATGCTGCGACCTTCCGAAGATGAGTTGGCTGGCGTGTGAAATGCTGCGACTTTCACTCGACGCATTTGCCTCAGCCGATTCCGTGGCAGCGCGTGCGGTGATCGAGCGCGATCAGGAAATCGATCGGCTCTATGATCGTCACTTTCAGGAACTTCTCCAGCAAATGACCAAAGATCCGGAGGCCGCCGGACGAGCGACAAGGCTGCTGATGATTGCGAGGCACCTCGAAAGGATTGGTGACTACGTTAAGGATATCTGCGAGTTGATAGTCTACATGAAAGAAGCGCTGGTGATCAGGCATTGTCAGCTGTTGCCCCAAACTTTCGACTGAGACGGAACATGAAGCCGAACATATTGATAATTGAAGACGATCCCGATATTGCAGAGAGCATTCGCTATAACATTGAGAGAGACGGGGCGTTTACAGCACACGTTGCCCTGACCGGGGAGAAGGGGCTGCATATTGCACTTGGCAGGGCGGCGGGTGAGGGATCAGGGCCCCCGGATCTGATCATCCTCGACCTCAATCTGCCGGGGATGAGTGGGTTTGAGCTCTGCCGAAGGTTTCGGAGCGAGGAGATAACGCGGCGAACACCGATCATTATGCTGACGGCACGGACAGAAGAGAGTGACAAGGTGCGTGGGCTGGAGCTTGGGGCGGACGACTACATGACGAAGCCCTTCAGCGTGCGTGAATTAGTTGCCAGGGTCCGAGCGGCGCTGCGCCGGGCGGGCTTCGAGGCGGAGAGTCCAAAGCTTTACAATGACGGGGTTCTGAGGATCGATTATGGAGATTTTGCCGTTGAGTGCCAGAACCAGGCAGTAAAGCTGACGCGCAAAGAGTTTGCGCTGCTGGCAATTCTGGCGCGCAACAGGGGACGTGTCGTGCCACGAGAGCAGCTGCTCGATCAGGTCTGGGGGCTGGAATATTACGGTGAGGCGAGAACGATTGACGTGCATATCAGCGGGTTGCGCAGAAAGCTGGGAGGCTGTGGGAGCGGGATCGAGACGGTAATTGGTATCGGTTACCGTTTTCGTGGCTGTACTGATGGTGCGGAAGCAGGTGTCGATTGAATCAATAGTCAGAGGAGAGGCCGATTTTGCTCAGGATCGTGGAATGACGAGACAGGCGCGAAAGATCATTGCGGCGACAATGGGGCTGGTGGGGCTCTTCGCCATATACGAGACGATCAAGACGTTGCTCTTTCCGGCGATGAGTGCAACGACATCACACGTCGTCTCGACACTGGTGGTTGGGGGGATCACGGTCATCATCTCCAGATACGTGGTTCAGCAGCAGTCGAGCCTTCACAGCGAGTTGGAAGCGAGCAATCGACGGCTGCGTGAAGCTTTGACAGCGAGCAGCCGCAACGAGATCCTGTTGCGGTCGATTGTCGAGTCAATCGACGAGGGGCTGGTCATCATCGATCGGGATTCGCGCCTGCTGCTGATCAACGATGCGGCACGGCGGCTGCTGCAGACGGGAACGCGCTCCGGCGAGCGGCTGGCGGAGATCAGTCGGGATCCGGGCTTCCACCGTGTCTTTGCGAATGTTCTGACACTCGAGGATCGGGCGGAAGCACGACTTGAGGCTCGTGGGTTGGATGGAGCAGCACAGAATCGGCGAATATTGCGAGTGCAGGCGGCGCCCTTACGAATGATGAGTGGTGAGGTTGAGGGTGTTGTCGGAGTGATCAGCGACCTCTCGAAGCTGGAGATGCTCGAACGGGTGCGCCAGGAGTTTCTCTCGAATGTCTCACATGAATTGCGCACACCGCTGGCATCAATTGTAGCCTTCGTCGAGACGCTGATCGATGGGGGAATCGAGGATGAGGAGAACTGCCTCCGCTTTCTCAACACCATTCATCGCAACACGGCACGGATGCAGGCGCTGGTCAATGACATCTCGGAGCTCTCGGCAATCGAATCGGGCAGCGTGACACTGAAGCCGACACGGCTGCCGCTCAACTCTCTGGTCAGCGAGGTCTTCACGGGACTGGAGCCACGGGCCTCGCAATTCGGCGTCTGGCTGGAGAATCGCGTCGGGGCGGAGGTTGAGCTCGATGCTGATCGATACCGGCTTGAGCAGATTCTCATCAACCTCATCGACAACGCCATCAAATTCAACCATCCTGGTGGCAGAGTGATCGTCAGTGCCGAGGTGACAGACGAGGGGCGCTGCCGGATGACGGTGAAGGATACGTGGCCAGGGATCGGACCAGAACACCTGACGCGGGTCTTCGAGAGGTTCTACAGAGTCGATAAGGCGCGCTCGCGCGAGGCAGGAGGGACGGGACTGGGGCTGGCAATCGTCAAGCACCTGACGCTGGCGCACGGTGGAGAGGCATTTGCTCGAAGCGAGGTTGGTGTCGGCAGCGAATTCATCATCAGCCTGCCATTGCGGTCACTTCCGACAGCGCCGGCTGCCGGAAGTTTGCCGGATCATACGGGCTCAGCGATCACCCGACACTGAACTTCACGCAGACCGGCATCGGAACCGAGGCCTGATGGCCGGTCGGGATCAGCCGGCCGGTTCGCTCATCGATGCGGAAGACGATGAGCGAGTCACTTGCCTGGTTGGCGGCGAGCAGATACTTTCCACTCGGATCAATGGCGAAATTTCGCGGATTGCGCCCCTGAGTCGACTCATGAGCAAGATACTCGATGCGCCCGCTGGCTTTGTCGATACCAAAAGCAACGATGCTGTTATGGCCGCGGTTTGAACCGTAGACGAACCTGCCGGAGGGGTGAACGTGAACATCGGCGCAGGTGTTGCTGTCAGAGAAGCCTGCGGGCAGCGTTGGGAGCGTCTGCATTGCGGTGAGCGCTCCCTTCGACGCGTCCCACGAGCAGGCGGTGAGTGTCGAATCGAGTTCATTGATCAGATAGGCGTGACGCCCACCCGGCGCGAAATCGAGATGGCGCGGCCCCGCCCCCGGGGCGGTTGACATTGAGTCTGGTGTCCCCGGACGGAGCTTCCCGGCACTGCCATCCCAGTCGTAGATCATCACTTTATCGATGCCAAGATCGACGGCAAGGATCTGTCGGCCGCCCGGGGCGGCAATGACACAATGGGCACGCGGCCCCTGCTGACGCTGGGGATTGGCACCGCTGCCGCGATGTTGCACCAGATCGGTCGCCTCACCAAGGCTGCCATCGGCCGCAATCGGCAGGACCACCACATTCCCGCCGCTATAATTGGCCGCCAGCAGATGTTTTCCCTCCGGATGGATCGTGACATAGCAGGGTGATGCTCCGCGGGTCGACTGCTGGTTGAGCTGGCGCAGTCGGCCGGTCGCCGAATCGATGGCAAAAGCCGTCACGCCGCCACCGGCCCGTCCGGCCAGCTCGCCGACCTCATTGACGGCGTAGAGGAACCGACCGCGCCGGTCGATCGCGAGATAGGATGGATTGACCGTCTCGCCGACCGCATCCTCTGCCACCAGCTCCCCGGTCGCCATTCGCAAGCGAAAGAGGTAGATCCCGCGGCTCTTGCTGTTACTTGTATAGGTTCCAACATAGAAGCGCGGATCGGAAGCCACAGCCCCACCCGTCAGACTGCTTTCGAGCGTTGACATGCCGATCGCTCCGAATGCGCCGATTGCCTTGATCGCCTCACGGCGGTTGATGCTTGCCATAAACTTCACCTTAATCCGGGTTCATCCATGTCGATCAGACATCTCCTGGTCTATCAGACATCTCCGACCAGCCGGCTAGACAATCTTCGTCGACTGGTGAGCGACCATCTGCCAGCGCCCCTTCACTTTGACATAGACGTGGATGTAACGTCCGTCGGTATTGCCAACAGTCCCGTTGGAGAGAGTTTGTACTTTCCAGTGGCAGGTGACGATCGCCGTGTTGGCGAAGACCCGGACCTTGATCTCATCACGGGCAATCGACTGGTACTTCGTCGCACCACTCCTGATCGAGGCAATGTAGGACTCCTTGTTATCAGCCCTGCCATTGGAATGAACGTAGGTCAGATCCTCACCGTAAAGACGCTCAAGCACCGCGACATCGGAGGTGAGCAGTGCCTGCTGCCATTGCTCTTCAAGCTGCAATACTGACTGAAGCAGCGCCTTGTCAATCGGTTGTTGCGCAGAGGCCGTCACGATGAGCACACAGAGCGTCGCGGCAAGAACAAGTATTCTCCTCAGTTTCATATCTCTCCCTGATTGGTTATTTTCTCAGATGTTTTCATTAAGCAGCAGATCTTCGTAGCTGTCACGACGGCGGATCACCTCAACCGAGCCATCCTCCTCGACAAGGATGGTTGCCGGGAACGGGCGCCCATTGTAGGCGGTCATCTGCGAGATGGTGTAGGCGCCGGTATTGAGCATGGCGATGACATCCCCGACCTGCGAATTCTCCGGCAGCAGCCGACAATCCGGCAGGTGATGGCCTCCGTGGAGATCGAAATAGACATCACCACCATCACAGAGCGGCCCGGCAAGTCGAAAGCGTGCCGTTGACGGAGCGCCGGCCCGGCTGCCATTCACCGCGTGATAATACCAGTGGTACATGACCATCGAGAGCATCAGGTTGTAGCCGGCATCGGTCAGCAGCCAGTTCTCACCGGTCTCCGGACGATGCTTCTGATTGCGCACGGTGGTCAGCAGGGTAACGGCGTCGGCAATCACCGCCCGGCCCGGCTCCATGACGATCTCAAGGCCGTCGAGCAGATCGGCAGCACCAGCCTCGACGGCGGTTGCCCGTACCGTCTCGATGGTTTGTTTCATCATCTCCGCCGCCGTCAGCGAGGCCCCAAGCATCACCCGCTCTCCCGACTCGATCTCTTCTGCCTGGCTGCGATCCCGCAGGTAATTGACCGGTATCCCCCCGCCAATATTGATGTGTTGCAGGCGATGGCCCGTCTCACGGTAGAGGTGCAGCAGGTGATTCCACATCGCCGTAAAGGCCTCGACATAGGGCTCGGGATCGGGCGTTTGCGAACCGACGTGGATATGGAGGCCAACCAGCTCGACCAGTTCCGGATGCGCCAGCGCGCGGCGCATCATCTCCCTTGCCTGTGAGGGGGAGACGCCGAACTTTGAAGTGTAGAGCGCCGTCTGCAACGCAGCATGCGAGCGCGTCCCGACTCCGGCCACCAGCCTCACCGTCACCCGCGCGCGCTTTCCCAGACGGGCGGCCACGCGCTCGACCAGTTCCAGCTCGAAAGGTGAATCGAGGTTGATCGTGTAAATCCCCGCCTCGATCGCCTCCGCCAGCTCCTCTTCGCTTTTGGAGATGCCGTTCATCTCGATCTGCATTGGCTCAAACCCCGCTCGCAGCGCGCGGAAGAGCTCTCCACCCGAGTTGACCTCGACGTCGATCCCCGCCTCACGCACCACCCGCAGAATGCCAAGCAGGTTATTGGCCTTTGACGCATAGCAAAGCTTGAGCCGCGAATGGTGGTGTGCTGCCTCAAGCAGTGCCGCGATGTTGTGCCGAATCCTCGGGGCAGATACCACAAACAGCGGCGTCCCGAAACGCTCTGCGAGTGATACCGCGTCGACACCGTGTATCGAGAGGCGGTCATTCTCAATGCCGAGGTATTTCTCAATAGCCCAGCCGGGCGAGGGGGAAGTTTGTGATGCCATGAAACCGATCTTTGCTCCGCTTACGATTGCCCTTGTTTTAGTTCCTTGATCGCCGCCGCCGTGGCGAAGGCATGGCGCTGCAATGCCTCTTCCACCGCCTCGCGTCCTGCCCCCGACCTGATCATGACGATCGCCACGCGCAGATCCCAGCCGGCCGCCTCCAGTGCACTCGCCGCCTCGCTCTCCGTCAGACCACACTCACTGACGACAATACCGATTGCCCGCTGGCGCAGCTTGATGTTCCGCGGCTGCATGTTGGTCATCCGGTTTCCGGTAACATAGCCAAGCCGAACCATCGCCATCGTCGAGAGCATATTGAGTACCAGTTTCTGCGCCGTTCCCGATTTGAGGCGTGTCGAACCGGCGATCACCTCCGGTCCGACGACCGGCTCGATCGCAATCTCGACCGCCTGCGCCAGTTCCGTCCCCTCGTTGCAGGTGATGCAGATCGTCAGGGCTCCGAGCCCCCGGGCATACTCAACCGCACCAATCGTGTAGGGCGTCCGACCGCTGGCGGCGATCCCGACGACAACATCGTCAGCCGTCAGCCCGCGTACCCGCAACTCTGCCGCACCCGCCTCGCGCTCATCCTCGGAAGCTTCAACGGAACGGTAGCATGCCTCATACCCGCCGGCAATGATCCCCTGCACCAGTTCCGGCGATACCCCAAAGGTCGGCGGGCACTCCGAGGCATCGAGGATCCCCAGCCGACCACTGGTACCCGTGCCGACATAAATCAGCCGGCCACCACGACGCAGTCTCTCCGCAATCCCGTCAACGGCCAGCGCAACGGCCGGCAGAACCCTCTCCACTGCGAGGGCAACCTGCTGATCCTCGCGATTGATCACCCGCAGCGCATCAATCGTTGAAAGCCGGTCGATCTCTGCGGTCGCCGGATTCATCTGCTCTGTTGTCGTCATAATCTCCCGAACCAACATTAAATGTAATCCATCTGGTGATGACATCAGTGATGCCAGTTTCCCTGCGGACCCATCAGGTGATCCCTGAGAGAGCCCTTGCCATTCGCGTCGCCCCAATCACTGGTGCTTCGAGCGGCGGAGCGACCAGCGCATGCGGCGCCACCCTGAAAATCGCCTCGCGTAACGGCTCAAGGATCAGATTTCCAGCCTCAAAGACGCCTCCGACAAAGGCAATGCGAAAAGTCTCCGCCTCCATCCGCAACTGCTCGATCACCGCAATCGCCGCCTTCGCCAGCTCAACCGCCGCATCACGCAGGATGTGTCGGGCGACCCTGTCCTCCGCACGTGCCGCATCGACAACGATACGGGAGAGCTGAGCAATCCTTCCCATAGTTTCGAGCGGTGAATCATAAATCACCGGCGGCAGTTCCGGTGGCGAAGCAACTCCGAAATGGCGGAGCACCGGATCCATCATCGAGGTCGGCTCACCACGATAATCGTAGGCCATGACCACGGCTTCAAGTGCGCGACGCCCAATGTAGGATCCGCTTCCCTCATCGCCCATTGTCGGCCCCCAGCCACCCGCTCGCGCAAAACGCCCGCGTGAGTTGATGCCGCAGGCTATCGATCCGGTGCCGGCGATGATCACCACTCCCGGCTGGTTGCCCGTCGCCCCGGCCAGCGCCACTCGCGCATCCGTCTCCAGCAAAATGTCGGAGACCGGCAGCACCTCCCGCAGCGCCGTCAGCATCCGCCGATGATGGTCCGGATGAGAGACGCCAGCCAGCCCGACGCAAGCTGCTCTGATCGATGACAACTCGATGCCTGCCGCCAGACAGGCTTCACCAACAGCCTCACGAATGTGGGTCACCGCCCTCTCCAGCCCGACCCGCAGAAAGTTGGCCGCATCCGCCCGCCCCTCTCCAACCAGATCTCCGGCTCCGGAGACGATTGCCGCACGACAATTGGTTCCTCCCCCATCAACCCCGAGCCAGTAACCAGTTGATGTTGCCGAACCCTGCCGCGCAACCGGATGCTCCCCGACCTCCTCCGGGCGTGCGTCCATTCCTGATGATTCAGTTCCTGATGATTCAGTTCCTGATGATTCCGTCTCAATCATCTTCTTCATTGAACCTCTTGACGACTCACCTGGTGTCCTCTTCCGACCGCGGCCACGCTTTGCCATCGAAATGCCGTCTTTACAAGTCCACGATGGCATCATACACTTGGCGGGAGATTCAGGACAATTGAAGTAGCTACACTGAGCCAGTTATACTGACCTGCCCTCGTCAGTTAACTGGCAAGATTGAACTGAAGTGACTGTAATTGTTCCGGAGACTGCCCCACAACAGAACGATCATGAGCAAACCACATAGTCCATCGATGAAGCTGATGAAGTTGATGCATTTGATGCATTTGATGAAGTTGATGAAGTTGATGAAGTTAACGCATTTATCGTTACGCTGTTCACTGTCCGTCACGTTCATCCTTCTTGTGGCTTCCGAGGTCGGAGCGCAGCGCCTCGAACGTCCGCCGGCACGCAATCTTGAAGGGGCACCCGTGCTTCCGGCCGGCACACGAACTCTTCCTGAGGGAACCTACCTGCTGCTGGAGATGGAGACACGCCTCAACTCCGGCTCATCGATGCAGAGCGATCGCTTCCGGGCTCGCATTGCTTCGCCAATCGTTGATGCCGTTGGAAGAATTCTGATCCCCGAAGCGGCCTATGTCGAGGGCCATGTCAGCTCAGTCTCACCTGCGAAATGGCGCCGCCGCTCCGGTATCATCTCGATCGATTTCGACTATCTTTATATGCCGAACGGCCGCGAGATACCGATTAATGGTTTCCTTGCCAGCGCTGACGCGGCCGACAGAAAGCGCATCGACGAAGAGGGCAACTTCAAGGGAGGGCCTCCGCGCAAGCGTGACATTGTCTTCATCGGCGGCGGCGCGGGTGCGGGAGCGACTATCGGGCTGATTGCCGGAGGCGCCATTGCCGGTGCCGGCATCGGGGCGGCAGTCGGCCTGACGGCCACGCTGCTGATGAAGGGTGAGGAAGCAGTCATCGAGGATGGGCATCGGTTCGCGCTCTGCCTCGCGAGTGATCTGCGCCTTGAAGCCTGGAGCGACTTTCTTCCACCGCCCAGAGACCCGACCGATTTCAGGCCATCTTCGTCAGCTTCGACGTCATCTTCGACGTCGAGGCCGGCATCAAGACCGCCTGCGACGAGGCCGACAACCGGGGCGAAGCCATCAGGTGGAAGCGGGGGTGTGACGGGCAACAGCAGGGCTGTCAACCTGAGCTCGATTCGCACCGAACTCAATTCTGACGGGCTGCTGCGTATTCTCATCACGGCGGAAACTTCGTCCGCAGGGTGGCGCATCTATACCAATCACGAAATCCTTCGCGATACCGTCGAGGTGCGACTCAGTGGCACACCGCCATCGGGATCCGCGGACCGCGGAATCGCACACCCCTCAGCCTCGCCGATCATCATCCCCGATCGTAATGGCCGTATTCAGCGGGTCACCGTGCACGCCGCCAATGGCAGTCGCACAGTCAGCGTCAACTCGTCGTGGACGGAGACGAGGCCGATAAGTTCCCGGCCATCATCCGGCAGCTCAGGAGGCAGCAGCAACCCGCCACGTGAGCGACCTGCCCCAACGACTGGTACCATCTCCGACGACCTGCTGATCGAGACCGCTTCACGCGTCGAAAGACAGGTCGAGTTGATCCGCCTCAATTTCGCCTCGACCATCGGCGTCTGGATCAATAATGACGGCACTTACGATCCCATCGGCAGTCGTCGCCCATCAGCCGATGAACGCAAATTTCTGGATGGACTCGGCGCATTGCTTATCTCCGTCAAGACGCTCCACTTCAACTCTCCGACTGCATCATCGCGACAGAGCAGCAAGCAGCGCATCTCTGAGGATGTGCGTGTCGTTGATAACTCCTGGAAGAGACTCAGCCTCAGTGCTGACCTCAATCGTCAGGTCAGAGAAATGCTGGCCGATGTCGATATCCTGATCAGGGGTGCAAGATAGAAGAGAAGTAGTGGCGCGCCCGGCAGGGCTCGAACCTGCGACCTACGGCTTCGAAGGCCGGCGCTCTATCCAACTGAGCTACGAGCGCGCAACGAATTTATTTGTACCACAACTCTGAGTTTGAGTCTAATGGGATAGGGGATTATGGGATATGGGATTATGGGATTATGGGATATGGACTATGGACAGAATGGACAATATTG
>CAIKMY010000209.1 GCA_903828635.1 uncultured Acidobacteriota bacterium | reverse complement strand
CCCAGTGGACCGTAATCCCAGGTGGAACCGATTCCGCCATAGATCTCGGAGTTTGCAAAGACAAAACCACGCCGCTTGCACAAACTGACGATCTTTTCCATGCTTGATGCAGCCATATCCGCCCTGTCACCCTTTCAAACAATTGATCTATCAGGAAAAACAATTTCAGAGTTTAACAAAGTATCGGCCTGCAAGTCCATATCGTGGCAACTCGCCCATCCCCGGGGTTCACCTCCGGGCAACCCAGTCGCGGAAGCGACGCCAGGCAAGGGCGAAACCGGTCCAGCCAAGGATGATGACGCCGAAGGAGGCGATGCCGGCGATGGTCTGACCAACGAGCCCGGCAACCTCACCGGTATGGAGAAAGCGGAGGGTGGTGCGCAGCTGGCGACCAGGGGAGAAGCTGCCAAAGTCCTCATATTTGACAACGCTGCCGGACTCACGGCTGAGGGTCAGGGTGGCGCGCTTTTGCGGCTCACCGCCGGTGCCGCGATCGATGGTAAAGGCGAGTGGCGCTTCAGCGCTCGTCGGCAGGCGCAGGCTGAGCGTCTTCCAGCCCGGCGTATGCTGCTCCGCGAGAGACCACAATCGATCGAGGCCGGCGAGCGGATCACCGGCGAATGGCTGGCTCTGACCGGGGCCGGACGGACGCGCTGCCGGAGCTGCCGGGGTGGGTGGCTTCTCGCCGACGACGCGGTAGGCAAGGTTGCTTGCCCACTGATAGGAGATAACGGTCGCCGAGAGAACGACGAGGAAGAGCGGGATACCTGACCAGAAGCCAATCACGTTGTGCCAGTTGAAATCGCGAGCCTTACCCGGCAGCCCCCGTCGAAAGAGGATGACCTGCCTGACACGCGACCAGTTGAGCTGGCGCGGAAACCAGAGGTAGAGACCACTGACGACGATAAAGAGAAAGGCGAGATTGCAGGCACCGGTGATCGCCCGTGCCGTGGTGCGGCCGGCCCCCTCAGTTCCAAGCCAGCGATGCCAGTCGGTGACGCGCTGAAAGAAGCGCCGAACCGTTGGCGCTCCCTCGCCAAGGATAGCTCCGGTGTAGGGATTGACGAAGAGTGAACGTCCGCCCTGCAGGCCGACCGTCAGTGGCATTGAGCGATCCGCACGCGCCGTCACCGAAACCGGAACTGCCGCCTGCCCCTCACGCACCTTCGCCAGCAGCGCCTCGATCGGCAGTGGCATCGCGCCCGGCAATGCCTCCACCCGGTAGCCGCGCGTATCCGCCCAGACAATCGCCTGCTTCTCGTAAGTCAGAATGACACCGGTGACCGACATCGTCAGTATCACCACGCCGGCAATCACCCCGCAAAGCAGGTGACACCAGAAGACGATTTTCCTCAAACTGTTCATTTACAAACTCCCTGTAAAACGTCAAATTACACCCCGGATCGCGGCCGCACTATAATCAGGTTTACGGTGACCGGTCAATGTTCTGCGGAGCAAATATGCCGAGCCGGGTGGAATCCCTGACCAATTGGCATTATCATCACCAGTTTCGGGGTTTCCCGGCGACGGAAAGCCGCAACTATTCAATCAGACATATTCTGCAGGTGCACGCATTTATGACACATCAGGAACAGATTGCCTACCTGACAAAGGGGACGGTCGACGTCATTCCGCAAGAGGATCTGGCAAAGAAGCTTGAACGAGCAGCAGCTCAGGGAAAAAGACTGCGGATCAAGGCGGGATTTGATCCGACAGCTCCGGACCTGCACCTCGGCCACACGGTGTTGATCCGCAAGATGCGCCATTTCCAGCAGCTTGGCCACGACGTCATCTTCCTCATCGGCGACTTTACGGCACTGATTGGTGACCCGACGGGCCGCAACACTACCCGACCGCCACTGACTCGTGAGCAGATCGATGCCAATGCGGAAACCTACAAAGAACAGATCTTCAAGCTGCTTGATCCGGAGAAGACGATCATCGATTTCAACGCCAAATGGATGAACGCCTTCACACCGGAGGATTTCATCCGGCTGACGGCCAGGGTGACAATCGCTCAGATGATGGAGCGTGACGACTTCACCAGACGCTTCACCGGCGGTATTCCGATCAGCGTTCACGAACTGCTCTACCCGCTGGTTCAGGGCTACGATTCGGTTGCACTCCGTGCTGATGTCGAGCTTGGCGGCACCGACCAGAAGTTCAACCTGCTGATGGCACGCGAGATTCAGCGCGCCTACGGGGTTGAACCACAGGTGATCATGACGACGCCGCTGCTTGAGGGGCTTGATGGCGTCAACAAGATGTCGAAAAGTCTCAGCAACTACATTGGCATCACTGAGTCGGCGGACGATATCTACGGCAAGGCAATGTCGATCTCCGACGAGCTGATGTGGCGCTATTACGACCTGGTGACCGATCTGACACCGGCTGAGATCACGCGGCTGAGGACCGATGTCGAGTCAGGTACGCGCCATCCCCGGGACATCAAGTCGGCACTGGCGAAGAAGATTGTCGCCGACTTCCATTCGACGGCTGAGGCTGATCGTGCTGAGGCGGAGTTCATTCGCCGCTTCCGCGAGCATCAGGCCCCGTCAGATGTCAGGACGATTGAATTGACCGTGAGCAGCCCCCACACCAAACTGATCGAGCTGCTGACCGCCACCGGGCTGGCCTCATCAAAGGCCGAGGCGCGACGCCTGATTGCACAGGGTGGTGTCAGGCTCGATGGTGAGCGCGTCGGTGACCCCCACGCGGAGGCCGAAACCACGAATGGTCGTGAGGTACAGATTCAGGTGGGGAAGTTGAACTTCGTCAAAATCATCTTCAGATAATCACCAGGACTGACGGACCGGGAGCCGGTTATGACTCCCGGTCCGTCGGGTGCAGCATTATTACCAGAGCAGTTTCAGCGCAAACTGCAATTGACGTGGGTTGTTGGCCTGCGAGGTGATGACCCCGAAGGTCGTCGAAGTAACACTGGTGTTGGGCGAGCCAAACCGCGGAGTGTTGAAGGCATTGAGAGCCTCAGCCCGGAACTGCACTCGCAGCTTCTCAATCGGCGCGAACTGTTTGAAGACCGAGAGGTCGAAGTTCCTGACGCCGTCGTTCCGCACATCAGGCAGCGTGGCGCTGACGTTGCCAAAGGTGAAGGGTGCCGGCTGACTGAAAACGCTGGTATCGAAATACCGGCTGAGTCGCTGATCGACCGGGCCACTCAGCTTCGCGCTGCGGCCGTTGTTATTGGCCCGAGTCAGCGGGTTGAAGAGACCGGCGGTGTTGCTTGCCGAGATGCTCAGCGGCGTGCCCGTCTGGAAGGTGGTGATGCCGTTGAACTGCCAGCCACCAATGATCGCGTCAAGAAGCCCCGAAGCTCTGCCTGCAAAGCGTCTCCCCTTGCCGAATGGCAGCTCGTAGAGATAGCTGACGACAAAGCGATGAGCAATGTCGATGTCGGCCAGCGAGCGGCTCTGCCGGATAAAGTAACTGTCCTGATGATTGAGCCCTTCTTCAATATTCTTGGCCCAGGTGTAGTTGCCATCGATCTGCAACCCCTTCGACAATCGCTTGCCGAAGGTTACCTGCAAGGCATGATAGTTCGAGGAATTACCGCTCGAATAGAGAGGGATGATGCTGGTAAACTGCGGGTAGGGCCGAAGCAACTGCCCGCGGGCCACCTTGGGAAAGGCAAAGAAGCCACCGGTTCCAAGGCCAAAGAAGGGATTGTCGACCTGCTGATTGAGCTGCGAACCAAGGGCCT
>CAIKMY010000208.1 GCA_903828635.1 uncultured Acidobacteriota bacterium | reverse complement strand
GATGCCGCCGCCGTGGACGTGAACTCAGCCATTTCGGCGGCGATGGGTATTCTCCCGCGGGAGATGCCCAACCCGCCGACGTTCAAGAAGGTGAACCCGGCGGACATGCCGATCATGTTTATTGCGCTCACGTCGGACTCGTTGCCCGTGAGCACGCTGAACGACCTTGCCGACAATATCCTGATGGCGAGCCTGTCCACGATCAATGGCATTGCCGAGATCGATCTGCTCCCGATCCAGAAGTATGCCGTGCGGGTGCAGGTCAACCCGTATTCGCTGGCCAACAAGAAGATCGGCATCAACGAAGTGCTCAGTGCGATCCAGGGCGGGAATGTCTACCTGCCCGGGGGAACGATCGACAATCACAGCACTTCTTACACGATTGACTCCAACGGGCAACTCCCGAACGCCAAGGCGTTTGACTCGTTGGTGGTGGCTTACCAAAACGGATATCCCCTGCGCATCCGCGACATTGGGCGGGCGGTGGATGGCATTGAGAATGACCGCACCACGGGTTGGTTCCTGCAGAACGGCGAGAAGAAAGGGACGGTGATTCTGCGCGTGCGCAAGCAGCCGGGCGCCAACACGGTGGATCTGGCCACCGAGATCAAGAATCGCCTGCCCCGGTTGGTGGCGACCTTGCCCGGGGCGGTGAGTGTGCACCGCTTTTACGATCAATCGGAGTTCATCCGGGAGTCGATTACCGATGTGCAGATGACGATGGTGCTGACGATCTTCCTGGTTATCGCGGTCATCTTCGTGTTTCTGCGCTCCTTGAAGACGACGCTCATCCCCAGCCTGGTCGTGCCGCTCTCCTTGATCGGCACCTTCGCGGTGATGAAAATCTTCGGCTTCACGCTCAACACGCTTTCATTGATGGCGATCACCCTTTCCATTGGCTTTGTGGTGGACGACGCGATTGTGGTGCTGGAGAACATTATTCGGCGGATGGAGGAAGGCGAGAGCGCGCTGGAGGCTTCCTTGAAGGGGTCGCGGGAGATCGGCTTCACGGTTTTGTCGATGACCATCTCGCTGGCGGTGGTGTTTATTCCGATCATGTTCATGAGCGGGCTGCTGGGCCGGCTGTTCCGGGAATTCGCCGTCTGCATCACGGCGGCGATCCTGTTATCCGGCATTATTTCCCTGACGCTCACGCCGATGCTTAGCAGCCGTTTCCTCCGGGGATACGCGGGGAGGAAACCCGGGCGCATTTACGCCGCCTCCGAGCGCCTGTTCAATGCCTGGCAGGCTGCTTACGGGAAAAGCCTGGCCTGGGTGCTGAACCATCGACTGCTGACGATGGTTTTCACCGTGCTGATCACCCTGTCGATGGTGAAGATCTTCACACAGATTCCCAAGGGGTTCATCCCCACGCAGGACCAGAATTTCTTCCGCATCTTCTCGCTTCTGGACGATCGGGCGTCCTTTGCCGATATGGCGCGTCATCAGGATGCGCTCAACGAGGTGCTTCTGAATAATCCCGATTGCCGGGAAGCCGAAGTGGTTTCGCTGGCCGGTTTTTCGGCCGATAACAATGGACTGGCTTTCGTGATCCTGAAGCCGCGCGCTGAGCGGAAGCGCTCGGTCGATGAGGTCATCGGTGTCCTGCGTCCCAACCTCAACCGGATACCGGGGCTGATTGTGTCGCTGGTGAATCCGCCACTGATTTCAATCGGGTCCCGGCTTGCGAGCGCGCAATGGCAGTTTACGCTCCAGAGCACTGACCTGGACAGTCTCTACCGCTACGGGGCGATCATGGAGGAGAAGATTCGATCCCTTCCTGCGCTGGCGGATGTGAAATCGGATCTGCAGATGCGCAAACCCAAGCTGGAAATCACGATCGACCGGGACAAGGCGGCCACGCATGGACTTACAGTGCAACAGGTTCAGGATGCGTTCTATTCCGCTTATGGATCGCGTCAGGTTTCCACCATTTACACGGCGGCCAGTTTCTACTATGTCATCCTGGAAGTGGCCCCCGAGTACCGCCAGGATCCTTCCTCACTGGCCACGCTGTACATCAAGTCCGAT
>CAIKMY010000207.1 GCA_903828635.1 uncultured Acidobacteriota bacterium | reverse complement strand
GTCGCAGCGCCAGGCTCCACGGGCCTCGGAATCGAGCTGGCTGACGATCAGGCGAAAGATGCCCAGTGCCTTGAGATGGTGGACCAGTGGCTGCGGCGCACAGCCATCGAGCAGATAGCATTGTCGTGTAGTGCCTCTTCTGGCGTCGCTCATTTTGATTCCTCGTAAAGATTCAGCGCTCGTTTCAGGATTTCGCGCATCATCACCACCAGTTCCAAAGGGGCGATCGCCAGTGCATGTTCACCAAATTGCATCAGCCAGCGAACCACCTGTGGCAGCGCCGCCTCCGTCGTCTCAAAGCTTACCCGCAGCCTCTCATCGGGCAGTTCCTCGTTACGCTGTGTAACATGATAGCGCCGCTCGCGCACATAACGTGCCTGATAGGCGTCGAATTCGACGATCACCGTCACATCACGCCCGCCCCTGAACATGCCAAAACCACGATTGAGATAGGCCCGCGCATCCCAGCCAGCCGGCACCGTGAATTGTTGCTGAGTGGCGCGAAGCGAGAGAATCCGTCCTGCGTGGAAGTCACGAACCCTGCCCTCGACATCATCCCAGGCAACGGCATACCACTCACCGTGGTAGTTGTGGACCAGCAGCACATTGACATGCCGCTCGACTTCTTTATTGAGCCGCTGGGAGAAGTAGCGGATGAAGATGGTCTCTCGCCTGAGAGCGGCCTCGGTCAGCTGGATGAGCATCCCGGGTTGTGATTTGAGTGCCGGCTCGGGGGCAATGTCGATTGGCGGCCCAAGGCCGTCCAGCCCTGAACCGTCAAGCCCCTGGCCTTCAAGATTAACAACCACCTCATCCGGCAGGTAGGTGGCCTGGTGAGCCAGTGATTGCCGCACGCGGTTAAGACCGGCCTGGCTGCGGGGTTGAATATTTCCCCGATTGAGCATCCTCACTTTGTTGAAAAAACTGACCAGCTCCTCACTGTCCAGTCGCAGCCCGTCGAACTTCCAGTGAGGATCGGTCAGATAGAAGCCATTCTCGCTGAAGTTAAAGTCGATCGGCGCTTTATGCTCGATCTTCAGTTTCTGCAACAGCCGCTGGACCGTCCGCTTGTCACGCCCGATGAGTCGCGCCAGCCGCTCCTTGTTGGGATAATTGCCGTGCTGCAGCTCACGGATCAGCTTCCGCAGCGTGTCGAGGCCGTCAAGGCGCGTCCGGGTCTGGTTTCGTGACTCAGATGTCTCACCCGACACTGTTGCTGCCACTGTTTCTGACCCGCGACGCTGAGCGGATCGCCCCGGGCCACTGCTTCTTTTATGTTCCGCCGAAGTCTTTTTACCCATGACCCTTAGGTTAAAATATTTAGGGAGACAAATAGTGTCTCCCCTGAGAAATTTTTTTGGCCGGCCCGATCAGGAGTGAAGAATGTCATCAACTGTGGGTAAAGGGCAGCAACGGCTTGCATCGGGAATGAAATTTGTTGATCCTTAAGCACGGCACGCTCGATGCCGGATATGAGACGAAGCGACATCTCCCGTAAGGAGCCGGAGGACTCCGACTCTGAAATGACAATCGAAGTTTACTGGTTATTGATTTCGGTACCTTATTGATTCAGGTATCTGTTTGTTGATGAAATCTGACTGATGAAGGGGGGGAAGACGGCGATGGGAGGATCATGGCGAGCTCTGCTGCTGTCGGGTTTGGTGGCAGCGATGATACTAATGCCAGGGCCGAGGCATGGTGGGTTGGCGTTGGCAACAGGTGACGAGTTGACGATCGAGGGTGGCAAGGTAAGCGGGGTGTTGCAGGATGGGGTGCGGGTTTACAAGGGGATCCCGTATGCGGCACCACCGGTCGGAGAGTTGCGTTGGAAGCCACCGCAGCCGGTGGTCCGGTGGGAGGGGGTACGTTCGGGAAGCGAATACGGGCCTGATTGTCCCCAGGCCCCCTACCCGCGCGGGTCGATCTTTTACAGTGCGCCGCGACAGCAGAGCGAGGACTGTCTCTGTCTCAATGTCTGGACAGCGGCGCGGGCGGGGGAGAAGCGACCGGTCATGGTCTGGATTCACGGCGGAGCGCTGACTCGTGGGTCGGGGGCGGCGGCGACCTATGATGGTCGTGTCCTGGCGCAAAAGGGAGTGGTGGTGGTGACGATCAACTACCGTCTCGGGGTACTCGGATATTTCGCGCATCCCGAGCTGACGGCGGAGTCGCCGCGAAGATCGTCGGGCAATTACGGAGTGCTCGACCAGCTGGCAGCTTTGAACTGGGTGAGCAGAAATATCGCGGCCTTTGGTGGTGATTCTTCAAAGGTGACAATCTTCGGAGAGTCAGCCGGGGCGTGGAGCGTCAATGCGCTGGTGGCGTCGCCGCTGGGTCGCGGGCTCTTTCACCGGGCGATCGGGCAGAGTGGCGGGTCATTTGGTGCGGGGGTGAGTCTGGCAGCCGCCGAGCGTATGGGGGCTGGTCTGGCGAAGAGAGTGAAGGCCGAATCACTGGCGGCCCTGCGGGGTCTGCCGGCGGAGGGTCTGGTCGAGGCGGCCGGAGGCTTGGCCGGGCTGCGGACGACAACGATCGTCGACGGGTGGGTGCTGCCGGAGGAGATCCGGGCGATCTTTGCACGTGGCCGTCAGAACGATGTTCCGGTGATCGTTGGTTCGAATGCCAACGAGATGACCTCACTGACGGCACCGGCGACGATACCTCAGACGATTGATGCCTATCGCCAGCGCGTCGAGTCGCAGTATCCCGGGCGCGGTACGGAGTTCGATCGTTTCTACCCGGTGGCAGGTGATGAAGCGGTTCCCGATGCCTACCTCGATATCATGCGGGATGTTACCTTTACCGTGCAGATGCGCACCTGGGCGCGGATGACGGCGACCGGGCGCTCGAAGGCCTTCTGGTACTACTTTACCCATTCACCGCCAATACCAAACAGCAAGTACATGCGAGCCTTTCACGCCGCCGAGATTGCCTATGTTTTTGGCAATATCAACCGCTTCGGTCTCAGTCCCCGGGATACTGATCGACGGCTTTCCGAGACCATGGCCGGTTACTGGGTCAATTTCGCGAAGACCGGAGACCCGAACGGCCCGGGGCTGCCGGCATGGCCGGTCTATAACACGACGGATGATCATTATCTCGAGCTTGGACCGGTAATCAGACCGGGGAAGAGGCTTCTGCGGGATCAACTCGATTTCCTCGAAAAACTGCGCTGATCGGGTATCAGGCAGAGAAGAGACGACACACGTATGAATCAAAGAGCATGGGAGACCATTCGATGACTGAGAGAAAAAAGAGAGCGATTGCCATCCTTGCCACGCTGCTGGCGGCGGTAATCCTGGTTCCGGGGCGACTGGCGCAGAGCAACCGGCGTCCGCTGAGTCTCGACGATCTCGCTCGTTTGCGGGATGTGCGTGATCCGCAATGTTCACCTGACGGGCAGTGGGTAGCCTACGTCGTGTCGACTACCGACCTGAAGGAGGATAAGTCGACCTCACACGTCTGGGTTGCCGGATATGATGGCAAGTCAGAGCGACAGATGACTGTTGGCGTCGAGGGGGAATCAGCGCCGCGATGGAGTCCTGATGGCCGGCTTCTCTCCTTCATTTCCTCGCGCAAGGGAGGGGCAAAGGGCAGCCAGGTATGGGCAATCGACCGTCGTGGCGGCGAGGGGTGGCAGATCACCGACGTCAAGGGCCGCCTTCAATCATATGAATGGTCACCCGATTCGTCGAGGCTCGCGCTGGTGGTTGGCGATCCCGATCCTGAGGCCGAGAGCAGTGGCGATGAGACGGCAGCAAAGCCAAAGACTCCGAAGCCGCTGGTGATTGATCGCTATAAGTTCAAGCAGGATGGCGCGGGTTACCTTCAGTCGGGGAGGCACAGTTACATCTATATCTTCGATGTGGCGTCGAAGAAGCTGGAGCGGGTAACGACTGGCAGCCGGGACGAGTCCTCACCATCCTGGTCGCCGGACGGGCGATGGCTTGCCTTCGTCAGCAATCACGAGAAAGATCCGGACAGGGATCCTGACGGGCAGCTCTTTGTCGTCGAGGCGAGGGCCGGTGCGTCCGAGAGAGCGGTGACGCCGGCGGGAGTGCGTGTCGGACGCGGACAGCCTCAGTGGAGTCCCGACGGCAAATGGATCGCCTTTCTGGAGAGCGATGAGAAGAAGTATGGGGCCTACAGCATGGACCACCTGGCCATGGTCGCGGCCGATGGCAGCGGGGGGCCGAAGCGTTTGCCGGCGACCGAGGCGATTGACCGTGGCGTCTCGTCCCCCCGTTTCTCCGCTGACGGCAAGGCCATCGAGTTTCTGGTAACCGATGACCGCTCGGTCTACCCGGCACGGGTTCTGCTGGCCGATGGGAGGCTTGAGCGGCTGATGAAGCCTCCGGTAGTAATTGGGAGCTGGGATGTCTCCGGCAAATGCTCCGTGGCCATTGCCGGGGGGGATGATCGTTATGGTGAGGTGCAGGCAATCGAGGGGGGCTCACTCCGTCAATTGTCGCACCAGAACGACGCTCTCTTCTCCGAACTGTCACTTGGTACGACGGAGGATGTCGAGTTCAAAAGCAAGGATGGAACCGAGGTTCACGGACTGCTGACGAAACCGGTGGGCTACCAGAAGGGCACGAAAGTGCCGCTCCTCCTGCGGATTCACGGCGGTCCGAATGCCCAGGATCAACACTCATTCAGCTTTGAGCGCCAGCTCTTTGCGGCTAACGGCTACGCTGTACTCGCAATCAATTATCGAGGCAGCTCCGGACGCGGACAGAAATTCTCCCGCGCCATCTTTGCCGATTGGGGCCACTACGAGGTTGAGGATCTCCTTGCCGGAGTCGATCACGTTATCGCCATGGGAGTCGTCGACCCGGCGCGCCTCGGCGTTGGTGGCTGGAGCTACGGCGGGATCCTTACCGATTACCTGATTGCCAGCGATCACCGCTTCAAGGCGGCAACCAGTGGCGCCGGCACCGCCTTCACTGTCTCTTACTACGGCGTTGATCACTATATCATCCAGTATGATTACGAGATCGGCCCGCCGTGGAATCCGAAGTCGTGGGAGACTTACGTCAAACTCTCGTATCCCTTCCTTCACGCCGATCGCATCCGCACACCAACCCTCTTCCTTTGCGGGGAGAAGGATTTCAATGTGCCGATCTCCGGC
>CAIKMY010000206.1 GCA_903828635.1 uncultured Acidobacteriota bacterium | reverse complement strand
TCTGCTGATACCCCCGCCACCGAGAGCGCCGTCGCAATCGCCTCTGCCTGCCCCTCGACACTCGGCGCCGTATACCCGACCTTTCGTGCACCGTCGTTGTTGACCGCCGATCCCCTGATCACCGCATGAATCTGATCCCCATCGGCCAATGCATCACCCAGCCGCTTCAGCACGACCACTCCCAGCCCGTTGCCACTGACTGTTCCCCGCGCCTCCTGATCAAATGGCCGGCAATGCCCGTCGGGTGAGCCGATCCCTCCCTCCTGGTAAAGGTAGCCGCGCTTTTGCGGTACCATCACCGACACCCCACCTGCCAGCGCAAGATCACACTGGTATCCGAGCAACCCGAGACAAGCGAAATGAACCGCGACCAGCGAAGTCGAACAGGCTGTCTGCAAGGTCACGCTCGGCCCTCTCAGATTCAGCTTGTAGGAGACCCGCGTCGCCAAAAAGTCCTTGTCACTGGCAAGCATCAATTGATACGGATGCACCGCCGCCACCAACTCACGATTGTGCAGCAGGTTCTCGATCAGATAGCCATTCATCCCTGCACCGGCATAGACCCCGATCGGACCGTCATGCCTCCCCGGATCATAACCAGCCGCTTCAAGCGCCTCCCATGAGGCCTCCAGGAAGAGCCTTTGCTGTGGATCGAGAATCTCCGCCTCACGCGGATTGAAACCGAAAAAGTCGGCATCGAAGAGCTCGCAATCATCCAGCACTCCACCTGCCGCGACATAACGCGGGTTGCTCGACTCCTCTTCGCTCACGCCGGCCGCTCGCAGATCGCTCAGACCGAAGCGCGAGACCGACTCCACCCCCTCGGCGATATTCTTCCAGAAATCTGCCAGAGTCGGCGCACCCGGAAATCGCCCGGACATGCCGATGATCGCGATGTCACTCCCGAAATCAGCCTCTCTTGTCACTTGTGTCTCCAGAACATATCCGAGGTCGCAGCCAATCGAGGTCGCAGCCAATCGAGGTCGCAGCCAATCGAGGTCGCAGCCAATCGATGTCAAGCCGGTCACTTGCCGGAATCAAGCCCTCCGGGCGCTCTCAATCGCTGTTGTCGTGCCAGCGCTGCGCGCTGCAGAGCGGCGCGCTCACGGCTCTGCTCCAATCCCGCGCCCGCTGATGATTCACCTTGCAGATAGGCTGCCAGCGAGCCGATTGTCGGATGGCGGAAGAGATCAAGCATCGACAACTCCGACATGAAGACATCTCGCAGCCGGGCATGCGCCTTCGATAAGAGCAGTGAATGGCCCCCGGCATCGAAGAAGTTTTCGTGTATCCCAACCTCTTCAACCCCGAGAACCTCCCGCCAGATTGCTGCAATCGTTCTCTCCGTCTCCGTTCGCGGTGGAACGGCCACGCTGGCGGCACGCTCCGGTAACGGCAACCTCTTCCGATCAATCTTCCCGTTCGGCAACATCGGCAACTCTCCCAGGAGCACGATACTGCCGGGCACCATGTATTCGGGCAGCGACTCGCGCAACCACGATCTCAACCGGGCGCTCAACTCGGGAGGTGAAGCCGCGGTACGATCCGCAACCACATATCCCACCAGCCTCTTGTCTCCCTCCCCAAGCTCCTGAATCTCCGCCACCGCCTCACTCACCGCCGGGTGTCGCCGCAACGCCGTCTCAATTTCGCCCAACTCAACCCGATAGCCCCTCAGCTTCACCTGCTTGTCTATTCGACCAAGGTACTCAAGCCGTCCATCATCGCGATACCTCACGAGGTCACCCGACCGGTAAAGCCGCGCTCCGGCCACCGACGAGAACGGGTTGGGAATGAACTTCTCCATCGTCAGTTCATCACGTCGCAGGTAACCTCTCGCCACCCCGGCACCACCAATGTAAAGTTCTCCGGGCGTCCCGATCGGCACTGCCTGACGAGACGAATCGAGCACGTATAGCTCGGTGTTGGGTAATGCCCGTCCGAGTGTCGGGTCTCCCGCCTCTGTCGGCGAGCACTCCTCCATCGTCACGATCACCGTTGTCTCGGTTGGCCCATAGGCGTTGAGTACCCGTCGACGCCCTCGCCCCCAGCGCTGCACGATCTCCCGGGTACAGGGCTCTCCCGCCGATATCACGACTTCGAGATCATCCAGTCCATCAGGATCGACCAGCCTCAGCATCGATGGCGGTAGCGTCACCACCTTGATCCGCTCATCCCTGAGCAATCGATGCAACTCTTCGTGCGAGGCCAGCCGCTCACGTGCGGCCAGCACCAGTGTCGCCCCGCTCGTCAGCGACATCGCCATGTCGGCGACCGATGCGTCGAAGCAGATCGATGAAAACTGCAATACCCGCTTCCCCTCCCCGTTTCTCACGTACTTTCGAAATGACGTGATCAGGTTGCTCAGCCCCCGATGCTCAATCAATGCCCCCTTCGGCTTCCCCGTTGATCCGCTGGTATAGATCACATAAGCGAGATCACCTGGTTCGATACTGCTCACCAGCGGCTCCCTGCTTTCCACGTCAATCAGATCCTTATCGCGATCGATGCAGATCACCTGTGTTGCCTCGCCAATCGGAACCATCTCTGCCAGTGACTCCCGCGTCAGTAACACCGGTACTTGCGCATCGCTGACCATGAACTCCAATCTCTCTGCCGGATAATCGGGGTCGAGTGGCAGATAAGCAGCATCTGACTTGAGAATTGCCATAATTCCCAGAATCAGATCGGTCGAGCGTTCGAGACAGAGACCAACAATCGTCTCGCGACCAACTCCCATCGACCGCAATCTCCGCGCCAACTGGTTGGATCGCGCCTCCAACTCTCCATAGCTGAGCGATTTACCCTCGCACCTCACCGCCTCGGCCTCCGGGATCCGTCGTGCCTGCTCAGCAAAGAGGGCCTGAAAGGTCTTCTCCGTAGCGGTGTTCCCCGTCGCCGTCCGGTTCCAGCCGATAATCGACTGCCAGCGCTCCTCCTGCGAGAGCATCGGCAACTCCAGAATCCTTTGCCCCGGATCCTCAACCACCCCCTCGAAAAGGCGTGTCAGATGACCAAGCATTCTCCTGATCGTCGTCGCCTGGTAGAGATCGGTGTTGTATTCAAGCGTCGCGCCAAGCTGCCCCTCGACCTCGCTCATCTGTAACGTCAGCTCGTATGGCGCAACACGGTCATCCAGCCGCATCGACTGGTAGACCAGCTCACCAAAATCGACCCGCCCTCCATCGCCATTGATGGCAAAAGCATTGATCCCCTCGCCGACCGCCTTCATCGTTTTCTGCCACGCAAAGACAGCCTGACAGAGTGGCGTCCGACTCGGATCACGTGTCAGTCCCAATCGCTCGACGATCGTCGAGAACGGAAATTCACCATGCTCCATCGCCCCCCGTACTCGCGCCGCCACGCTCACGACGAAATCCTCAAATCGGGGATTGCCCCCCAGGTCGGTCCTCACCACTACCGGATTGACGAAATACCCCATCACCTTTGCCATTCGCCGACTGCGGCAGGCCTTCGGAGTCCCTGTCAGAATCTCGTCATGGCCCGTATGTCGATGGAGCAATACCTGAAAGACCGCCAGACAAAGCGCCATCGGGTCGATCCCGCGTTCTTTCGCCATTGCTTCAAGCCGCTCCGTCAACCGGTGATCAAGCCTCACTGACTCGGCCGCACCTCGATAGGTCACCACTGCCGGCCGCGGTCGATCAGGTATCAATCCGAGCACCGGTAACTCGCCCGCCAGCTCTTCGCGCCAGTAATCCCACAACTCCGCGCCGCGCGCTCCCGCGAGCATCGCTTCCTGCTGACGAATGTGCTCCTCGTAACTCGACCTTGCCGGCTTTAATCCATCCGGCTCGCCCAGCTTCTCTGCCCGGTAAAGGGTGCCCAGTTCATGCGTGTAGATGGCGACCGACCACATGTCTGCCAGAATGTGATGCATCAGCAGCAGGTGAATGTACCGCTGCTCTCCCAAGCGGAAGAGCAGCGTCCGGTGCGGCGGTGCCTCATCGAGATCAATTCGCTGAAACACCGCCGCTGACAACTGCCGCTTCAATTCACCTGGCGACATCTCCGTCGCGTCGATCAATTTAAAACAGGATGGCTGAGGGATGGCGAAGACCCGTTGAAGTGGCTCGCCATTAACTTCGGGAAAGATCGTGCGCATCACCGGATGGCGCTCGACCAATCGATAGACCGCTCGTTCATATGCCGCTTCGTCCAGCGCATGCTCAATCCGTGCCGCATAGGCCAGATTGTTCGTACCTCCTGCCGGACGCAACCGCTGCAAAAACCATAGTGCTTTCTGACCCTGACTCAGCGGATACTCGGAAACCACTTCGGCCCCAACTGCTGACCATCTCCGATCCTGCTCCGTCAAAATGCCTCCTCCCGCCCGCCACTGACACAACATCTGTCACCCCATACGGCAAGCGCCCGCCCGCTCATTTCCCTTTTCAACTGCTATATGACCGTTCGCTGGATTGCGTAACAACAGCAGTAGAGGCAGGAACCGGAGTCTGTCCGGCTTATACGAAACTCATTCCGAAGAAATGGCTGAAACTATTGAAAAGAAAGGCTGATAATGGCTATCAATCCCTGCATCATTGTGCCACTGGAGGCTAAATCGGAACATCCGGCATCCGGACACGATCCACTGGAATTGTCACGCATCTGAGACGTGTTCCAATGTTGCATGTTCCGATGTCGGCTGCTTCTATTTCAGATTATCCGGCTCCCGCCAATCGTCGCACCATGACGATGTCCTGCTGAGGATCATTTCCCAACTTAAATATCTGGTTGCCAACCGCCACAAATCCACACCTGGAATAGAAGGCGATGGCGCGTGGATTTCGTTCCCAGACTCCGAGCCAGACGACGTCGTTTCCGCGCCTCTCCATTTCACCAATGCAGGCGGCCATCAATTGCTGCGCAATGCCTCTGCCATGCTGCTGACGCATAACGTAGAACCTGTTTATCTCTCCGGGAAGACTACCGGCAACACACCCCGGCGGCTCACCCCAGGCAAGCTGCGCGAAAGCAAGCAGCCGTCCCGAATCCTCATACAACAACGTCATCCTGCCGGGATCAGTGATCTCACGAAGCTGAACCTCCTCGCCATAACTGGCGGCACAATAAAGTGTCATATTCTCGACCGCGTTGACCGCGGCAAAAGTATCCCGGAAGGTCTCTTCGGCAAACCGTGCAAGACTGGCGGCATCGGCTGCCCCGGCAATGCGTATCGCAGTCATCTCGAATCTCCCTGCCAATACCCCGAGATCCCTACCAGAGCGAGCGATTGAGGTTGAGCGCACGACTCTTGATCGGCTGCCAGAACCTGCTGAACCTCTTGAGATCCATCCGCTCCGACTCGGCCTTGCCAATCCCGGCAAATGGCTCCTCGGTGAGCACCTCGAGCTCCAGCCGATAATCTCTCCGCAATCGCTCACTGATACGCGCAAAACCGGGCGCAACGCTCTCCGTCGTCACGATTCGTGTCACTCCGCTCTCGCGCGCCGCCTCCGCCAGCTCTGCCGCGACATCTCCACGACGAATCTCAATTCCTTCAATCTCCAGCAGGGATTCATAGATGAAAACTATTCGCTTCAGGCTCAACCGGTAGCCCTCGATCACCCGGTCATCAAAGACGAAGACCCGTCTCGCCTCCGGATGTTTTGCCAGAGCGGCACTCCCCGGCCGCAGAGAGTCTCCGTGTACCCACACCATCACCTTGCTCATCTCGCCTCCGGCATTCGTGGAAAGAGCCGCGCCTGCAAATCCTCGTAAGTCCCCTCGAACGGGCAGCCACTGCGATAATGGCGACATTGACGACAGTAGAGACCATCTGTGAACTGTTCCAGATTGTCGCGGTTGAAATAGTAAGGCTTTGTCGAGAAGGTGCTCGCCACCCATTGCCACGAAAGGTTATTGCTCGCCGGATCTCCATCCAGCAGGTGCTCCAGAAACCACGCCGCGCCTGCCTGCCAGCGCACCCGGAGAAAATGGACGATCCAGGCGGCCATCCACATCCGCGAATGATTGTGCAGGTATCCGGTTCGTCGCAACTCTGCCGCGAATGCGTCCATGCAGGCGAGCCCCGTCTGCCCCTCGATGACCTCAGTCGGCAATTCCGTCGCGTAATCGCTCGTGCGCCAGCCGGTCTTGTATGACTCTCGATCCTTCCAGATCCCGGCACCAATCCGGCGATAGACTCGCTGCCAGTAATCCCTCCACGCCAGCTCGGTCACCAGCTTCTCCGCCTTCGGTCCGCCGCGCCGCAACGCCTCCAGCCGCACCTCCTCAAGGCTGAGGACTCCGTGACGCAGATAGGCCGCAAGCCGGGTGACCGCCCCCTTGAGATAGTTGCGCGATGAGGCATAACGCTCCGGTCTGATCCGCTCCAGTGCCGCCTCCGCTGCACACCTCCCGCCCCGCGTCTCCGCGACCTCCGGTGAGCGCGCGGCCGCCTCAGCAAAGACCTCACGCAGATAGATAATCATTTCATCGCGATCGCGAAACTCCGCTTTCAGCTTCATTGCTCTTCCTCTTTCGTCGACAAGCCTCGCTGCAATAGCGCACCTCGTCCCAGACCAGCCGCCACTTTCGCCGCCAGACAAAAGGTCGCCCGCAGACCACGCAGATCTTTGATGGCAGATCACTCTTCTTCACCTGCTTCATTTCATCACCCGGGCGATCATCAACAATGACAGCAGGCCACGCAGGCTCCACCCGATCGTTCGCACCCAGTTTGTCGTCACCAGTGCACGATGCGCTGCCTCGTCAAAACCACCCGCCAGTTCGGTGTGACGCGGTACTTGCAGAAAGAAGGTCGAGCCCCAGACCACTGCCAGCAGTACCAGCCCGCCCAGTGATTCGCCGAGCCGTACACTCTGCCCTCCGGCGATCACCAGCAACACCGCCGTCAGTAACTCTGTCAGCATCGCCGGGATCACCACCAGCGAGACCAATTGCGTATGCGCACCCTCGTATGCCGGGAAGTGATCCCGTCCCACCGCCGCAAACAACGGGTAGTGAACAACCTGCACAAACCAGATCAGCCCGGTCATAAAGATCGTGGCTGCCGCATGCACCAGCAGGATTACCCTGATCATTATTCACCTCAACTTTCACCTCAGCGGAGACCAGACTGCCATGCTCGCCGCAGAATTGCGGCAAAGGGGATCCACCAGATCAGATCATTCGTCAGGATATTCAATCCGAAGGCCAGCGGAAATGCTCCGGTCCAGACTGCCTGGACAAACCCGATCGGCCCGAAGAT